>JBDGUG010000094.1:32596-37831 GCA_042216135.1 Halarchaeum sp.
GGCGACGAGCGGCCGAGCGACGAGACGGGCGACGCGGCCGGCGACGACGGGACGGACGACGAGGCGACGAGCGAGCAGGGGGCGGCGAACGGCGCGGATGCGGGCGGCGGCGACGGGGAGTGCGACGATGCCGAGTGAGGAGTTGGCGGCGCGGCGCGGCGTCGAGACGGAGGTGTACGAGCCGGCGGAGGACTCGCGGCTGCTCGCCGAGGTGGCGTGCGAGTCGCTGTCGGGCGACGAGCGCGTGCTGGACGTCGGGACGGGGTCGGGGTACGTCGCGGCGACGGTGGCGGACGAGACGGGCGCCGCGGTGGTGGGCGCGGACGTGAACCCGCACGCGTGTCGGCGGGCGCGCGAGGCGGGCGTCCCCGTGGTTCGCGCGGACCTCGTGGCGCCGTTTCGCTCGGGCGTCTTCGACGCGGTGCTGTTCAATCCGCCGTATCTGCCGGCGGACCCGGACGCGGCGCGCGAGGACTGGATGGAGGTGGCGCTGACGGGCGGGGAGTCCGGCCGAGAGGTCGTCGAGGCCTTCCTGGACGACGTGGGGCGCGTGCTCGCGCCCGACGGGGCGGCCTACGTGCTGGTGAGCACGCTGACGGGCGTGGACGAGGTGGTCGCGTACGCGGGCGAGCGGGGGTTCTCGGCGGTGGCGCTCGCGGACGAGTCGTTCCCGTTCGAGACGTTGACCGTCCTCAAACTCGTCCGGTAGGCGTTTGGGGGCCTCGCGCGTAGTCGGGGGTGATGGGACGGGTGGACTCGCAGTGGTGGCTGTTGGTGGCGGCGATGCCGTTCGTGACGGCGATAGAGGCGATGCTCGGCTTCCTCCTGGTCGGGTTCACGTACGAGTCGGTCGGGGGGATGGGCGCGTGGGCGCTCCTGGTACCGGCGGCGCCGTTCGTCGCGGTGGCGCTGTTGGTGCGCGTGTTGTTGCCGCTGGCGCTCTATCGGGACGCGCAGGCGGTGGTGGCGGCGGACGTGGCGTGGACGCCGGATCCGGCGAACTGGGGCTTTCTGGGGCTCGGACTGATCGTCGTTCCGGTGCTGGACTCGCTGCTGGCGCTCGTCTACCTCCGGCGGCGGTTCCGCGCGACCGCCGAGTGAATTACTGATAGGAATAAATTTGGATGGAAAATATTATCCCTGGTGGTACTGTAGGTCGTCGCACATGGAACTCGTCGCGACGACAGTCGGCCTCTTCCCGCTCCCCGACGCCCAGCGGGAGCGACTCGCCGACCTCAAGGGACACCAGAAGTCCGACCTCATCGACGGGGACGAACCCGCCGACGTGACGGCGGCCTACGACGCCGCCCGCGAACGCCTCGTCGCCGCCCAACGCGACGCCGGCCTCGATTCTATCGTCGAGGGACAGGCGCGCTGGGACGACATGCTCGCCCACCCGCTCTGCGTGCACGAGAACGTCCGCACCGAAGGCATCGTCCGCTACTACGACAACAACAACTTCTACCGCGAACCCGTCGTCGAGGGCCCGCTCACCGAGAGCGGTGACCTCGCCGCCGACCTCCGCACCGCCACCCACCTCACCGACGACCTGCAGGGCGTCGTCCCCGGCCCCTACTCGATCGCCGAACTCGCGACCGACGACCACTACGGCGACGACGCGGACTTCCTCGCCGCCGTCGCCGACTTCCTCGCCGGCGAAGTCGCCGCGTTCCCCGACGAGACGGAGACCGTCTTCCTCTTAGAGCCGAGTCTCGTCTTCGACGCGCCCGACGACGAGACCCACGAGCGCGTTCGGGACGCCGTCGGAACCGTCGTCGACGCCGCCGACGCCGACGTCGTCGTCCACACCTACTGGGGCGCGCCCGGCGAGAAACTGCACGCCCACCTCCTCGACACCGACCTCGACGCCCTCGGCTACGACCTCGTCACCGCCCACGACGAATCGGCGTACCTCGTCCAGGAGTACGGCACCGCGGACTCCGTCTCGCTCGGCCTCGTGGACGGCCAGAACACGCTCGTCGAGGACCCCGACACCGTCCGCGAACGGATCGAGTGGTTCCGCGACTCGGTGCCCGTGAGCGACTTCGACACCGTCTACGCCACCCCGAACACCGAGCTATTCTACCTGCCCGTGAACAAGTTCGAAGCCAAACTGCACGCCCTCGCGGAGGGCGTCGCCGTCGAGGAGGCCCAGCCATGAACACCCGCGACCAGTTCCGTCCGCCGAACCACGAGAACGACCACTTCGTCCTGAGCACCGTCGTCGGCTCCTACCCGAAGCCGACGTGGCTGAACCGCGCCCGCGACCTGCACGAGGACGGCGAGCGCTTCGACGACGACGACTGGGCGGAAGCCACCGACGACGCCTGTCGCCTCATCACGCACGAACACGAACGCGCGGGCCTCGACGTCGTCGTGGACGGCGAGATGCGCCGCGAGGAGATGGTCGAGTTCTTCGCCGAACGCATCGACGGCTACGAGTTCAACGGCCCCGTCAAGGTCTGGGGGCACAACTACTTCGACAAGCCGAGCGTCGCCGCGGAAGTCGAGTACGACGACCCGTGGCTCGTCGACGAGTACGAGTTCACCGCTGACGTCGCCACCCGCCCCGTCAAGGTCCCGATCACCGGCCCGTACACGCTCGCGGCGTGGAGTTTCAACGAGGCCTACGACACCGAAGCCGGCCTCGCGTACGACCTCGCGGACCTCGTCAACGAGGAGGTCACGAAACTCGTCGACGCGGGCGCGCGCTACATCCAGATAGACGAACCCGCGCTCGCGACGACGCCCGACGACCACGCCATCGTCGGCGAGTGCCTCGAACGGATCGTCGCGGATGTCCCCGAGGACGTCCGGGTCGGCCTGCACGTCTGCTACGGCGACTACTCGCGCATCTACCCGGAGATCAACGACTACCCCATCGACGAGTTCGACGTCGAACTCGCGAACGGCGACTACGAACAGATCGACGTCTTCGCCGACGGGAGCTTCGAACCCGACCTCGCGCTCGGCGTCACCGACGCGCACGTCGCCGACGTCGAGTCCGTCGAAGAGATCAAGCAGAACGTCCGCGAGGGCCTGAAGGTCGTCCCGCCCGAGCGACTCACCGTCAGCCCCGACTGCGGGCTGAAACTCCTGCCGCGCGACGTCGCGTACGGGAAGATGGAGAACATGGTGCGGGCCGTCCGCGAGATCGAGGCCGAACTCGACCGGGGCGAACTCGACGCGGCCGCCCTCCGCGCCGACGCGGCGAGCGCCGACGACTAGCCGCTCGTCTGACAGCTCGGCGAACAGTAACTCGTCTCGGCGGCGTTCGAGTCTTCGGACGCCGCGAACGATTCACCGCAGTTCGCACACTCGTAGGTCTCGAACGGCATACGCGGGACGGACGGGCGCGGGACGGTTCTCTCTTGTGGCGGCCCGCGCGACCGCGACCGGCCGGGGTCAGTCGTCGGCGCGCGGCAGGCGTAACTCGACGCACGCCCCGTCGTCGTTCCGCGTGACCGCCGTCGTCCCGTCCGAGAGCTCCACGAGCCAGTAGACGAGCCAGAGGCCGAGCCCGGAGCTGTGATAGATGTCGTTCATCTCGTGGTCGCCCTCGAGGACGGCGACGTCGAACGGTGCGAGCCCCCCGCTCTCGTCGCACACCTCGACGGTGACGTGGTCGGGCGTCTCGACCACGGACACCGTCACGCTCGGCGCGTCGTCGTCGGCGTGCCGGATGGCGTTCTCGACGAGTTCGGCGACCGCCACTCCGATGCGGCGGAGCGCGTGCACGCGCGCCGGCTCCGTCGACAGCGAGACGTCCGCGTGCGGGTGGCGGTCGCGGACGCCCTCCACGGCCGCACGCACGGTCGCGGCGACGTCGAACGCCGTCCCCGTCGGCGAATCGGTGAGCACTTCGATGATCTGCCGGCCCTTCTCCGCGCTCTCCAGGAGCGCGTCGCCCGTGCGCTCGATGACGGCCGCGTGCTCCGCGACCTCCGGGGCGGCCTCGGCGATCCGCGCCGCCGTCCCCATCATCACGTTCAGATCGTTGCGGACGTTGTGGCGGAGGAGCGTGTCGAGGACGTAGAGTTGGCGTTCGCGTCGGTGGCGTTCCGTGACGTCCCGCGCCACCCCCACGATCCGCACCACCTCGCCGTCCTCCACGATCGGCTGGCCGTGCACCCACACCCACGTCCGGTAGTCCGTCCGCGGGTTCACGCGGTACTCCACGTCGCTGACGTTCCCGGCGGCGAGCGACACCATCGCCTGCCGGACGCGTTCGACGTCGTCCGGGTGCACGCAGTCGAGGAACGAACGGGGGTCGTCCCGGAGCGTCTCGATCGGCGCGCCGTAGATGTCCTCGTAGGCGTCGTTGATGAAGAGCAGGTCCGACCAGTCGTCGTCGAACATCCAGATGACCTCGTTCGTCGTCGCCGCGATCTCGCGGAGGCGCGACCCCAACTCCTCGCTCCGCGTCTCCGCCTCCATCCGCTCGGTCACGTCCACGGGGCTGATGACGTACTGGTCGGCGTCGACGCTCGGGAGGTCGGCGATGCGGCTCTCCAGCCAGATGTACTCCCCGTCCGTCCGCCGATAGCGGTAGACGACCGTCGCCTCGTCGTACGCGTCGTCGTCGAGTGCACGGTCGAACACCGCCCGCACGTCGGCGCGGTCGTTCGGGTGGACGTACTCGAACGCGCTCGTGCCGACCATCTCCGACGGCGAGTAGCCGAGCAGTCGCTCGACGGCCGCGTTCACGTACGTGAACACGCCGTCGGCGTCGACGAGCGCGATCTTGTCCTGCGTGTAGTCCAGGATGGCCGCGGGGGGACCTCGGGCACCGTGGCCGCATCCACGGCGCCGACACGTATGTACCTCTGGATAGGTCAGTAAATGTATAGATGCGGCGAGTTGAAAGGAACACTCGCGTGAAAAAACGGTCACGGGGACGCCGGATACCGGCCGCGTCGCTCCGCACCGTCTTTCCCGTCGTAAGCGGGCCGGGAGGGACGTTGAACCACGGTCGCAAATCGAAGAGTCGCTCTCTGCTTCAATTCCTCCGACGCCGCTTTGCTCGTTACGGACGACTCGCTACGCGATTCGTTGCCCCGTCGCAAAAGCGGGCCGGGAGGGACGTTGAACTACGGTCGGACGTGCTCACTGCGTTGCGCACGCCCTCCCTAGTTCAATTCCTTCGACCGTTTTCACTGCTCACTTCGTTGTACGGGCGACCAGCAAGTCGCCCGTACGGCTCGCGAGACCTGTCGGTCTCGCGTTGTTCGCAGG
>JBDGUG010000037.1:0-2092 GCA_042216135.1 Halarchaeum sp.
CGCTCGTTCTTCTCACACGCATCGCAGTCGCTCGCGACTCGCACGAGCGGAACGGAGAAGGAAGAACCGTCAGTCGTCGCCGTGGGCCGCCACCGTGAGGTCCTCGTCGACCGGTTCGTCCGGGTTGAGGTCGTCGGCCTCCTGCGGGAGGCCGAGTTGGGCGTCGTCGTCGTCCACGTACGTGCGCCCGCGACCGATCTCGACGTCACCGTTCAGGTGGAGGCGGATCGCCTCGACGAACGCGTCCGCCTCGAGGGGCTGACCGCGCTCGCGCAGGTCGTCCGTCTCCGCGTCGTCGGGGACGTTGAACGCGCGCTGCGTGATGATCGGGCCCTGGTCGAGGTCCGGCGTGACGTAGTGGGCGGTGACGCCCGCGATTCGCACGCCGCCCTCGATGGCCTGCGTGTACGCCGCCGCGCCGGGGAAGGCGGGGAGGAGGCTGGGGTGGACGTTGATGATGCGGTGCTGGTAGCGGAACACGACCTCCGGGCCGAGGATGCGGATGTAGCGCGCGAGCGCGATCAGGTCGACCTCGTACTCGTCGAGGAGTTCGAGGAGTTCGTCCTCGTCCGGGACGCCGTTCTCGTCGGCGACGTCGTGGAACGGCACGTCGTACTCCTCCGCGAGCGAGCGGAGACGCGGGCGGTTCCCGATGACGACGTCGACGTCCGCGTCGATGCGCCCGCTCTCCGCGGCTTCGAGGAGCGCTTCGAGGCAGTGGCTCTCCTTCGTCACGAGCGCCGCGATGGACGCGGTACCCGGGCCTTCGGGATACCGCACGCGGATGTCGAGGCCGAGGTCGTCACCGAGCGTCGAGAGCGAGTCGCGAAGCTCGTCGCGACTGCACTCCATCTCGCTCGTGTCCACGTGCATCGTCATGCGGAACGCTCCGTCGCGGACGTCCTGGTCGAGGTCCTCGATGTTCACGCCGTGCTCGAAGACGAGGTTCGTAATCTGTGCCAGATGGCCGGTATCGTCGTCGCCGACGACGAGGATCTCAGTCAGGTCCGTTGTCATGGGGATCGTAGCGGCTCCGTATCGGTGCCTACCTCCCCTATCGACGACCACCGGGAAAAAGCTTGGTGGTTACCGCCGGGCGGCGTCGAGCAGCGCCGCGACGGCCCGGACCGCCTCCGCGCCGTCCGTGACGGCCTCGACGCGAACCGCGTCGACGCCCTGCCACGCCGCTATCGCCGCCGTCGTCGCGTCCGCGTTCGCCCCGACGGCGCAGCCGAGGCCGTGGAGTTCCGGGGCGCGCGCGAGCAGCGCCCGCGCGTCCGCCGCCGTCGCGCCCCGCGGTTCGACCCGCACGCGCGACCGGGAGATACCGGCGCGCTCCGCGACGAGCACGCGCTCCGCGAGGGCGCTGCGCGCGTCCGCGACGACGTCGTCCGCCGGGCCGCGCGCCGCGGGCGCGACGGGCGCGAGCGCGAGCGTCGCGTCACGCTCCGCGACGACGAAGCGCATCTCCGGGTCCGCCAGCCCGGACTCGTCTCGCACCGCCGTCGCGCCCGCGTCGAGCGCCGCGGCCGCGACGGGCGCCCGCCGCGTCGTTACCGCCACGTCCACGCCGTCCGCGGCGAGCGCTTCGACGACTGGCGCGACGCGCTCGACGGCCGTCTCGACGTCCCACGACGGCTCCACCGCGAGGTCCACCGTCGCCGCGCCCGCCTCGCTCGCCCGCCGAGCGCGCGCGAGCGCGTCGTCCCCGCCGAGTCGGACCGCGCCGACGACGTCCGGGACGCGCGCGCCGCCGTCGAGGTGCGCGCGGAGCGCGTCCGCGAACCACCCGAGGCCGACGTCCTCGTCTTCGACGCCGTCGGCGAGCGCTCGGAACTGCGCCTCGCTCCCCGACAGCGCGGCGGCGACGAGGCGGCCCGGCGCGCCGACCGACGACGTGAGACACGTCCCGCCGAGCGCGTCGAGGCGGCGTTCGACCGCGTCCGCGCCGGCCTCGCGGAGCGGCACGGTGAACAGGCGTCCCGCGACGTCCGCGACGTCGGCGTTCTCGAACGCCGCGTCGTCGAGCGCCCGCGCCTCGCCGGGGTTCCGCGCGGCGTGCTTCGGGACGAGCGCGCGCGTCCACCGGTCG
>JBDGUG010000037.1:2192-35960 GCA_042216135.1 Halarchaeum sp.
CTCGCCGGGGTTCCGCGCGGCGTGCTTCGGGACGAGCGCGCGCGTCCACCGGTCGCGCGCCTCCCCGACGACGTAGAGCGAGCCGGTGACGAGGACGACGTCGTCGGTACCGGCGGCGGCGACGGCGCGCTCGGTCGCTTCGCCGACGGACGCGACGTCGCGTACCTCGTCGGCGTGCCCGTCGAACGCGTCGGCGAGCGCGGCCGTCCCCTCCGCGCGCTCCGTCTCCGGGCGCGTCACGTACGCGACGTCGACGTCGGGGAGGCGCGCGACCATCCGGTCGTACTCCTTGTCCGCCATCGACCCGAAGACGACGTGCAGTTCGTCGCGCTCGTATCGTTCGAGGAGGCGCGAGAGGGTCGACACCGCGCCGGGGTTGTGCGCGCCGTCGAGGACGACGAACGGGTCGCGCTCGACGATTTCGAAGCGCCCGGGCCACGTCGTCGCGCGCAGGCCGCGCGCGACGGTCTCCGCGTCGACGTCGACGAGTTGGCGCGCGAGCGCCGCGGCGACGCCGGCGTTGACGGCCTGGTGTTGGCCGAGCAGGGAGAGCGCGGTGTCGACCCGCCAGTCGGGGCCGACGAGTTCGACCGCGCTCTCGACGTCGTTTCGCATCCCGGTCTCGCGCGCGACGACGTCGGCGTCGCGTTCGCCGACGGTGACCGCGTCGGTGTCGGCGCGGATGGCGTCGAGGGCGTCGCCGGTCGCGCCGGTGACGAGCGGGCGGTCGGGCGGGGCGACCTGCGCTTGCTCGCGCGCGATGTCGGCGACGTCCTCGCCGAGCAGGTCGGTGTGTTCGCGGCTGACGGTGGTGACGGCGCTGGCGACGGGCGTGACGGCGCTCGTGGAGTCGTAGCGGCCGCCGATGCCGACTTCGAGGACGGCGACGTCGACGTCCTCGCGGCCGAAGTGCGTGACCGCGAGCGCGGTGAGCGCCTCGAAGCGCGTGGGCTGGTCGGTCTCGTCGAGGCCGTCGAGGTGGGCGAGGAGGTCCTCGATGTACGCGACGAACCGCGCCTTCGGGACGGGGCGGCCGTCGATTCGGACCTGCTCGCGGAGGTCGTTCAGCGCGGGGGACGTGAAGACGCCGACGGTCAGGCCGGCGCGCTGCAGGACGTTCGAGAGTAGTTCGGCGGTGCTTCCCTTCCCGTTCGTGCCGGCGATCTGGACGACGTCGACGCCGTCCTGCGGGCGGCCGAGCGCGTCGAGGAGCGAGGCGGTCGCGGCCGTCCCCATCTCTGGTCGCCGCGACCGGAGCGCGCGCAGGGCGTCGACGGCCTCGGGGTATCGCATCGCCCGTACAGAGAGAGGCGCTCCGGATTAAGCTATCGCCGGAATCTGTCCTCTGCGTAACGTCGAAAACTCCCAAAGATAGGTCCGACGAAATCGGAAGCTTTGCGGCTCGCCCGGACATCGGCTCTTACAAACATATCTGTGTAAATCACCGCCGTCGAGCGGCGCGTTCGACCCGCTGGGCCGCCGTCGAGGTCCGCCGGCCCGCCGCCAGCGCCCCCGGAGAACCCGTCCGATACGTTCGGACGCAGTCGCTCGCCGATTCGCCGGTCTCAGGCGACCGGCCGCGAGAGAACGCCCCAAACGGCCGTATCAGGCCGTCTCGTGCGAGGGGGAGTCGTCCGACTCACCGACAGGGTTAACGTACCACCCCTGCCTCTTTGAGGTGGACAATGACAGTCAGTCTCCAGCAGGCGATGGAGGAGGCCGGCGGTGCCATGGACTACGTGCGCACCATCGACTCCCACGCGAACTCGAACCACCTCAAGTTCTTCGCCGACGTCCCCCAGCAGACGACGAACTGGCGCCAGGAACAGCAGGCGTGGGCGGACAGCGTCGCCGTCGCCGACCTCTCCCACCACATGTACGACCTGCACGTCGAGGGCCCCGACGCCCTCCAGCTCTTCGCGGACCTCGGCGTCAACGACTTCTCCAACGTGCGCCCGGGGAAGGCCAAGCAGTTCGTCGCGTGCAGCCCCGACGGCTACCTCATCGGCGACGGCATCCTCTTCTGCCTCGACGACGACTCGTACACGCTCGTCGGCTACGGCCCCATCAACTGGGTGAAGTACCACGCCGAGACCGGCGACTACGACGTCACCTACTCCGAGGACCCGCACGGCGGCGTGCGCGAGGGACCGCCCGAGACGTTCCGCTACCAGGTGCAGGGCCCGGACGCCCTCGCCGTCATCGAGGAGGTCATCGACGGCGACCTGCCCGACATCGGCTTCTTCAACTTCGGCGAGGTGTCCATCGCCGGCCACGACGTCAACGCGCTCCGCCACGGCATGATGAACGAGGCCGGCTACGAGTTCTTCGGCCCGTGGGACGTCCAGGGCGACGTCCTCGACACCATCATGGACGCCGGCGCCGACTACGGCATCGAGCGCATCGGCGCGATGGCGTACCCGACGAACGTCATCCCCGCCGCGTGGATGTCCGTCCCCCTCCCCGCAATCTTCCACGACGGCATGGAGGACTATCGCGAGTGGCTGGGCGCCGACGAGTTCGAGGGCGCGCTCACCATCGCCGGCAGCCTCGACAGCGAGGACGTCACCGACCACTACCTCACTCCGGTCGGCGCGGGCCACGACCGCCTCGTGGACCTCGACCACGACTTCGTCGGCCGCGACGCCGTCGCCGAACAGATGGACGCGGACGCGAAGGAGAAGGTCACGCTCGTCTGGGACCGCGAGAGCACGAAACAGCTCACCGACAACCTCTTCGAGGACGCTCCCGCCCGCCGCTATCCCACGCTGCCGATGCCGGAGTGGGCGCTCACGCAGAACGACCTCGTGTTGAAGGACGGCGAGCAGGTCGGCGTCGCGAACAACACCCGCTACCTCTACTTCGAGCGGAACATGTTCTCGCTCTGCGCCATCGACGCCGAGTACGCCGAACCCGGCACCGAAGTCACCGTCGTCTGGGGGCAGGCCGGCGAGACCGGGAACCCGCGCGTCGAGGAGCACGTGCAGACGGAGATCACCGCGACGGTCGCGCCCGCGCCCTACTTCGAGGACAAGCGCAAGACCGCGGACTACACCGCGGCGAACTGACCCGACGACACGCTTTTGGGGCGCGTCTCGGTATCGGTGGACATGAACCAACCAACGCCCGACGGCGGCGCGCCGAGTCTCCGCGCGCGCCCCGGTTTCGTCGCCGTGGTGCTCGCCATCGCCGTCCTCGCGGGCGCGCTCGAAATCTCCCCAGCGAGCATCGCGTTGCTCGTGAGCGAACGCCTCGCCGTCGACACCGGCGCGGTGAGCTGGCTCGTCAGCGTCATGCTCGGCGTCGCCGTCGTCGCCAGCGTCCCCGCGGGCCGCGTCGTCCACCGCCTCGGGCCGCGGCGCGCGCTCGCCGCGGCGAGCGCGCTCCTCGTCGCCGGCGGCGTGGCTAGCTGGTGGTTCGCGACGCGTGGTGACTACGCGCTCGTCTTCCTCGCGCGCATCGTCGCCGGCGGCGGGTTCATCCTCCTCTGGAACGCCGGCCTCGGCGCGTTCGGCGCGTTCGCCGAGCGCGCCACCGCCACCAGCCTCTTCACCGCGAGCGGCCCGCTCGGCTTCGCCGTCGGCCACTTCACCGCCCCGCTCCTCGCGGAGTCGTTCGGCTGGGCCAGCCCGTTCCTCGTCTACCCCCTCCTCGTCGTCGTCCCGGCGCTCGCGCTCGCCGTCGTCCGCGCGCCCGCCGGCGCGGACGCCGACGGGGACGCGCCGACGCTCGGCGAAGTCCGTTCGCTCCTGGCGACCCGCGCGTTCGTCCTCGTCGCCGCGATGGCGTTCGTCTCCTACTCGCTCTACCTCTTCGTGAACTCGTGGGTGCCCACCTACCTCGACGCCGTCCTCGGCTACTCCGCCACCCAGTCCGGCGCGCTCGTCGCCGTCTTCCCCCTCCTCGGCGCGTTCTCCCGCCTCTCCGGCGGCCTCGTCGCCGACCGCGTCTTCGACGGCGAGCGCCGCCCCGTCGTCCTCGCGTCCTTCCTCGTCTCCGGCCCCCTCCTCGCCGCGTTCCTCGTCGTCGAACGATCCGCGTCGTCCTGCTCGCGCTCGTCGTCACCGGCTACCTCGTCCAGTTGAGCCTCGGCCTCTTCTACAGCTACGTCCCGGACGTCCTCGACGCCCACCTCGTCACGAACGGCGTCGCCGTCCTCTCCTCGGTCGGTCTCGCGGGCGCGTTCCTCGCGCCCATCGTCGCCGGCGTCCTCGTCGACGTCGGCGGGTACGCGCTCCCGTTCGCGTACGTCGTCGGCCTCGCCGTCGTCGGCGCCGCCCTCGCGTTCGTCGCGGGCGAACCCGGTCGCTAGGGCGCGCGGAACTCTATCGCCTGGCCCTGTCCGAGGCCGACGCACTCCGTCGCGAGACCCAGGTCGCTCCCGCGTCGGCGCATCTCGTGGACGAGCGTGACGGGGAGGCGCGCGCCGGACGCGCCGAGCGGGTGGCCGAGCGCGATGGCGCCGCCGTTCACGTTGTAGCGCTCGTCGTCGAAGCCGAGTTCGCGCTGACAGTAGAGACACTGCGAGGCGAACGCCTCGTTCAACTCCACGAGGTCGTAGTCGGCCGGCGCGCGGCCGGTGCGCTCGCAGAGCCGTCGGACCGCGGGCACCGGGCCCGTCCCCATCACGGTCGGATCGACGCCCGCGACGTCGTGCGCGCCCACTTCCGCGAGCACGTCGAGGCCGCGTTCGTCCGCGAACGCGCGACTCGTCACGACGACGCCCGCGGCCCCGTCGGACATCTGCGAGGCGTTCCCCGCGGTGACGGTGCCGTCCGCGTCGAAGGCGGGGTCGAGGTCGGCGAGCGCTTCCATGCTGGTGTCGAAGCGGACGCCCTCGTCCGCCTCGACGAGGCCCGCATCGGTCTCTACCGGCACGATTTCGTCGTCGAAGCGCCCGGCCTCGGTCGCCGCGGCGGCGCGCCGATGGCTCCGCAGCGCGTACTCGTCCTGCGCCTCGCGAGAGACGCCGTACCGGTCAGCGACCGCCTCCGCGGTCTGCCCCATCCGGAGGTTCTCCAGGCCGTAGCGCTCGACGATGGCCGGGTGGAGGCGGTCCATGGCCGCGGTCATCCCGAGTTCGCTCATGTTCTCCACGCCGCCCGCGACGACGCAGTCGCGCTGGCCCGCGGCGACGGCGTCCGCGGCGCGCGTGAGCGCTTCCGCGGAGGACGCACACCAGCGGTTTATCGTCGCCGCGGGCGTGCGCTCGCCGAGGTCCGAGAGGAGGGCGACCGAGCGCGCGAGGTTGTTCGCCTGCGGGCCGCGCTGCTGGGCGCACCCCCACGAGAGGTCGTCGACGTCGCCGCCCGCGAGTCCCGTGCGCGCGAGCAGGTCGTTCACGACGGCGACGGAGAGGTCTTCGCTGCGCACGTCCGCGAACGCCCCGCCGGCTTTCCCCTGCGGTGTCCGCGCGGCGGCCACGACCACGGGCGTGCGACGTGTCATCACGAGAACTTGCTCGCCGAGGGGCTAAAGGCTTGTGTCGAACGCCGACGCGGCCATCGAAACGCCTTTCGTGGCGTGCGATGACGCCCCCCACATGGAGCTATTGGCCGAGGACGTCCTCCCGGAAGGGGCCGTCGAGTTGAAGCGGCGGGCCCGCGAGTTCGCCGCGGAACACGTCGAACCGAACGCGGCCGACTACTTCGCGTCCCGCGAGTACCCGATGGACGTCGTGGAGGCCGCGCGCGAGCAGGACCTCGTCGTCCACGAGATTTCGCCCGAGTACGGCGGGAAGGGGCGCTCGCTCGCCGAAGTCGTCGCCGTCCTCGAAGAGTTCTTCAAGGCGGACGCCGGCATCGGCCTCGCGCTCGGCGGGCAGGCGTTCGGCACGCCCATCCTCGAGGAGTTCGGGACGGAAGCGCAGAAGGAGGAGTATCTCCGTCCCGTCGCGGAGTACGACGCCATCTCGGGGATGGCCGTCTCCGAGCCGGAGACGGGGAGCGACCTGACGGGGATGCAGACGACCGCCGAACGGGACGGCGACGAGTGGGTGCTGAACGGCGAGAAGTACTGGATCGGCAATGGTATCCACGCCGACTGGATCACCGTCTACGCGAAGACGGGCGACGGGGAGGACCGGCACGGGAACCACTCGCTGATCGTCGTGCCGACCGATACCGCGGGCTACCGCGCCGAGCGCATTCCGGATAAGATCGGATATCACGCCTCCGAGCAGACCCACATCACCCTCGACGACTGCCGGGTGCCCGCGGAGAACCTCATCGGCGAGGAAGGCAACGGCTTCCGGATGCTCGCCGAGTTCTTCAACCACGGACGCGCCCGCGTCGCCGCGCACGGCGTCGGCCTCGCCGCCGCCGCCATCGAGGAGGCGTGGTCGTTCGTCCACGACCGCGAGGAGTTCGGGCAGTCCGTCTCGGACTTCCAGTCCGTCCAGCACGACCTGGCGGACATGCGCACCGAGTTCGAGAGCGCGCGCTCGCTCCTCTGGCGGACCGTCGACCGCATGCGGGCGGGCGAGGACGCGGAACTCTGGGCGTCGATGGCGAAACTGAAGGCGACGGAGACGGCGACCGACTGCGCGGAGACGGGCATCGGCCTCCACGGCGGGTGGGGCGTCCTCGACGAGAGTCGCATCGCGCGCGTCTACCGGGACGCCCGCCACCCCGTCGTCTACGAGGGCGTCAACCCCGTCCAGCGCGACATCGTCTACGCGAACTACGAGAGCCGATAGCGCGCCGGTTCGCCCGGTTCTCGAATCACGTCGCCGACGCGTTCGAGGTGCGCGAGCGCGCTCATCACCTCCGGGAAGAGGTAGAGGGCGTCGTGGCCGCCCGACACCTCGTCCGTCACGTCCGCCGCCGTCTTCTCGCCGTCCGCGAGCGACTCGCGCACGCCGCGCAGGCGTCGCTCCACGCTCTCCCGGTCGTCCGCGAGGCTCGCGTTCAGGTCGCCGTGCGCGGGCCCGTGCGCCGGATAGACGCGGTCCACGTCGGTCTCGGCGAGGCGGTCGAGCGAGCGCAGGTAGGCACCGACCGAACTGTGGTACTCGCGGTCGAGGCGGTCGTTCAGCAGCGCCGCGCGGAACGGTTCGACCCCCATGTCGCCCGAGAACGCGACGCGCTCGCCGTTCACCTCGGTGAGATAGCAGAGGTGGTCGGCCTGGTGGCCGGGCGTCCAGACGACGTCGACGGTCCGCTCGCCGGCGACGACGCGCTGGTCGTCCACCAGCCACTCGTCCACGGCGTCTATCGGGAGGTTCTGCGCCATTATCTCGCGTATCTCGCGCTCCTCGTCGAGGAATCGCTCGCGGTTCTCCGCGTCCATCCCGCCCTCGTTGAGCGCCCGCCGCGAGCGCGCCACCACCTCCTCGATCGGACGCCGAAGCCGGTCTCGGGCGGTGTGCGGGGCGTAGACCACCGGGTCGCCCGCCTCGCAGACGGCGCGCACCTGGCCGGTGTGGTCGGGGTGGGGGTGGGTGAGGAACACGCGGTCGAACTCGTCGAGTTCGTAGCCGCTGCGTTCCGCGAACGACGGGCCGTCGTTCCACTCGGGCAGGCCGCCACCGTCGAACAGGACGGTCTCCTCCCCGTCGAGGACGTAGCAGGCGACCTGTCCCGGCGGCCAGTCGATGTCGAACTCGACCCGCGTGACTGTCTCCGCTGGCATCGTTCCGCGATACTCCGGTCGCCCGTATAGTTCTTGCTCGACGCGCGCCGGAACGACCACAGAAACCGGACCATTCCGCCGAGGTTACATACTCGAATTCTTATGAATTACTGACGGCGGTTTCGGAACGCGATAGCTCGATAGACGGGTGTAACGCGCGGAAGGTCGCGATAAGTCGGGTATTCGATCCGAGATTCGCTCTGCATATACAGTGCTCGGCGGCTGTGGTTCCAGCTCCCTAATCGAGTAGCAGACGCGCCATAGACCGATAGAATCTGGGGAGGCCGGGCGATCTGGACCCGGCGGCTGATACGTTTCGGAATACCGGTATCTTCTCGGAATACTCACTATTCTGTCTCGTCGTCCGCGGTCGCGTCGTAGACGCCGGGGATGGCCGTCTCGCGCGCGTCGACGGCGAGCGTCTCGCCCTCGCCGGGCGGGTCGTCGAGCACGACGGTGACGGCGTCGATGGACGCCCCGCGGAGGAAGGCGAGGGCGCGTTCGAGGAACGACGGCGACCCGCCGCGACGGCAGACGACGACGTGGTGGCCGGCGGCGAGTTCGCGCAGGTCCGCCTGGAGCGCGTCCTCGTGCTCGTCGGGGCCGAGGACGTGGACGACTTCGCCCGTAATTCGCTCCATCTACTCGCGCCCCCAGCGGCCCCGCGGGCGCGCGAACGCGACGTCGACGCGTCCGCTCGTGACGAGCGCCGCGACGAACCCGAGCGTGACGAGCACCGGCACCCAGTTCGAGAACGCGAGGTTCACCACGCCCCAGAGGAGGACGAAGCTCACCATGTCGTCGAGGGCGAACTCGCACGCGGCGAGGCGCTCGCGGAGCGCGGCCACGTCGAACGCGGCGTCGAGCGCGAGCGTCGCCACCGTCGCGGAGAGAACCCATCCCGCGTAGTTCGAGAGCGGGACGCCGTAGTAGACGCCGCCGTCCGCGTACGACCAGAACCCGAGCGCCACCGCGCCCGGGTCGAGGACGGCGTCCACGGCGAGCACCGCGAGCACGACGGCGGGCACGCGCACCCGAGCGTCGGACGCCGCGTCGCCGAGGACGAGGACGACGAGCAGGAACGCGTTCATCACGAGCGGCACGAAGAAGAGCGGGAGCGTCACCGGGACGCCGCCGACCATCGGCCCGAGTTCGACGCCGTACGAGAACGCGCCGTACGGCCACCCCGTCTGCACGCCCACCGCCTCGATCAGGTAGGTGTAGCCGCAGAGGCCCGCGACGAGCGCGAGTCCGCGCCGGTCCAGCAGCGGCGCGACGCCCGCTACCAGCGGGAGGCGCAAGAGAAGCGTCCCGAGGACGAGCGCGACCGGACTGAACGCGACCTCTGGCGGGAGGGACCCGGTGGCGCCCGCGAGCAGGGACGCCGCGCCGACGACGGGCGCGACGACGGCGAAGACGACGCGGTGCTCTCGGACCGCCGATTCGAGGCGCGCCTGGCGGTCGCTACGCATACACGATCACCCAGAGGCCGCCGACGGTCAAGAGCGCACCGACGAGCGCGTTTATCGCGGGGAACCACCAGTACGCCCGGTCTATCGAGACGTCGCTCGCGGCGAGGCCGACCGCGAGAGCGGGATAGACGCCGAGGAGCGCGCCGACTCTCGCGTCGAGCAGCGCGAACTCGACGGCGGCGGCGAGCCAGCACGCCCCGACGTAGGCGAGCGCGTACTTCGAACCGAGGACCGTCGCCGTCGTCTCGACGCCCGCGCGCCGGTCCGGGTCGACGTCCGGGATCGCGGAGAACGTGTGCATCCCCATCGTCCACAGCCACCCGCCGAGGACGGCGAGCAGCGGCGGCGTCGCCCCCGCTATCGCGGCGTACGCGGCGACCCCGGGGAGGACGTAGAGGCCGTTCGAGACGGAGTCGAGCGGCGGGCGCGTCTTCAGGCGCGGCGGCGCGCTGTACGCCCATCCGAGGACGAGGAAGCCGAGCACCCACGGCGCGCTCGCGGGCACGAGGACGGCGAGCGCGACGCCGAGCAGGCCGCAGGCGGCGACGCTCGCGACGACCATCCGATCGCCCTCGTAGCGGACCTCCCGGTCGTCCTTCTTCGGGTTCTCTGCGTCCGCGTCCCGGTCGAAGACGTCGTTGACGCCGTAGAGGTAGACGTTCGCGGGCACGAGGAAGTACGCGACGAGCGCGAGCGTCCCGGGCGCGGTGAGCGCCGCGAGGTCGGGTGCGGCGTAGACGGCGCCGACGAGCGCGGGTCCGGCGAGGTAGAGCCAGAACCGCGGGCGCGAGCGGACGAGCAGGCGCGAGAGCCGTCGGCCGGTGGCGGGACTCATGCTGTGACGCGCTCGCTGTCGGCGAGCACGGCGTCGGCCGCGTGCTCGCCGCTGATGAGGCACATCGGCACGCCGATGCCGGGCCGGGTGAAGCCGCCGGTGAAGTAGAGGCCGTCCATCGCCGACGAGCGGTGGTCGGGTCGGAGCGGGCCGGTCTGTCGGAGGGTGTGCGCGAGGCCGAGCGCGGTGCCCTCGGCGGCGTTGTACCTGCTCGCGAAGTCGGAGACGGAGAAGTGCTCCTCGACGACGATGCGCCCGCGCAGGTCGACGCCGGTGTTCGCGGCGATATCGTCGAGCAGTAGGTCGCGGTAGCGCGCTCGAACCGTCTCGTCGTCGTCGAGGCCGGGCGCGATGGGGACGAGCGCGAAGAGGTTGCTGTGGCCGTCGGGGGCGACGGTGTCGTCCGTCTTCGACGGGACGCAGAGGTAGTACGCGGGGTCGTCCGGCCACGCGGAGTCGTCGAAGATGGCGTCGAAGTGCGGGTCCCAGTCGTCGGGGAGGACGAGCGTGTGATGCGCGAGTTCGGGGACGTCGCCCTCCACGCCGAGGTAGACGAGGAACGCGGAGGGCGCGTACGTGCGCTCCTCCCAGTAGTCGGCGTCGTACTGCCGATCCGACGGGGAGAGGAGGTCCTGTTCGGTGTGCTCGTAGTCGGCGTCGGAGACGACGACGTCGCTCTCGACGACGTCGCCGCCGACGAGTTCGACGCGCATCGCGCCCCGCTGGCCGCGGATGGCGGTGACGTCCGCGCCGGTTCGGTAGGTGACGCCGAGTTCGTCGCCGAGGGCGACGACGGCGTCCACGACGCTCGCGAGGCCCCCGTCGGGGTAGTGGACGCCGAGGTTGAAGTCGACGTGGCTCATGAGGTTGTAGAGCGCGGGCGTGTTCGTCGGGGACCCGCCGAGGAAGACGAGCGAGTACTGGACGAGTTGGCGGAGCTTCTCGTGCTCGAAGTAGTCGCCGACGTGGTCGCGCATCGACCCGAGGAGGCCGAGGCCGCTCGCGTTCCGCACGACGTCCCAGTCGACGTAGTCGCGAAAGCGCGGCCGGTCGGTGTAGACGAAGTGCTCCATCCCCACCTCGTAGGTGTGCTCGGCGTTGTCGAGGTAGTCCTCGAAGGCGTCCCCCGCGCCGTCCTCGTAGGACTCGAAGAGGCGTTTCGTCCGCGCGACGTCGCCGGTGACGTCCACGGCGCCCTCGGGGGCGTCCTCGCCGGGGAGGCTGCGGCCGTCGCCGTCCTTGAAGAACACCCGATAGTGCGGGTCGAGGTGCGTGAGGTCGTAGTAGTCGCCCGGCGCGCGGTCGAACTGTGCGAAGAAGCGCTCGAAGACGTCCGGCATCAGATACCACGACGGGCCCATGTCGAACCGGAAGCCGTCGCGTTCGAGCGTGCTCGCGCGCCCGCCGAGTTCGTCGTTGCGTTCGAGGACGGTGACCTCACAGCCGGCGTCCGCGAGGAAGCACGCGGCGGCGAGGCCGCCGAAGCCGCCGCCGACGACGGTGACGTTCACTCCCACACCCCGCGGAGGGAGGAGACGGCGCGCCGCGCCCGCGTGCGGACGGCGCCGGTACGGCGCGCGCGTCGCCCGCCCTCGTGGCGCGTGCCCGGCCGGGACAGGGCGCTCGCGGCGTAGAACGCCTCGACGGGGTCGCCGGTGCGCCGCCAGTGGTACCACGTGGTGGCGGCGAGGTAGAGGCGCCGCGGCGTGGAGAGCGTGGGGCGCGCGGAGAGCGTGTCGTAGCCGCGTTCGCGGATGAGGCGGTGGTGGTCGGCGTAGAGGACGGCGGCGAGCAGGACGCCGAACTGGCAGTCCTCGGGGAGGTAGGCGATGCCCTCGACGCCCTCGCGGTAGCGCCGTTCGGTGCGGCGGAGTTCGGCGCGCATCGCGTCGGCGAAGCGCGCCGAGAAGGACAACGCGCGGACCTCGGACTCGTCGACGTCGTGCGCGTCGAGGGTGGCGCGCGGGAGGTAGACGCGCCCGTACTCCCGGACGTCCTCGCGGACGTCCCGGAGGAAGTTCGTGAGTTGGAACGCCTCGCCGAGCGCTCTCGCGTGCGGGCGGGCGGCGTCGACGTCGTCCGCGGCGAGGTCGTACTCGTCGGCCATCACGTCGAGCATCATGTAGCCGACGGCGACGGCGGACCCGCGGAGGTAGCGCGAGAGGTCGTCGTGGGTGTCGTAGCCGTCGGGGTCGACGTCCATCGCCATCGCGTCGAGGAACGAGCGGACCTCCTCGTCGTCGATATCGTAGGTCTCGCGGAGGTCGCAGAACGCCGCGAGCACGGCGTCGTCGGTGGGTTCGCCGTCGAGGACGACGGAGCGGACGCGCGCGAGTTCGCGTTCCTGGTCGGCGGCGTCGCCGTCCGGGTCGTCCACGATTTCGTCCACGACGCGGAAGAACGCGTAGAGGACGTAGGTCGCGTGACGCACTCGCTCGGGGAGGAGGCGAGTGGCGACGTGGAACGTCGCGCCGGTCCGCTGCTGTATCGCCTTGCTCGTGGCGACGTCGTCGGAGGATGGCATGATTCGGGGCTGGGACCGCCACGGGGGGTCGACGGTCGCCGTTCTGTCAATATACACCACCGCGCCACAAGAGGAGCGTACCTTACCAGTCAGCACTCACTCGTCAAGGAGCGCCGCGAACACCTTCCGCTCCGCCGCGCGCAGGTGCTGGTGGAACGTCGCGCGCGAGATGCCCATCGACTCCGCGAGGTCCGCGCCCGTCACCCGCCGGTTCGCGTCGTAGTAGCCCGCGAAGTACGCCTTCTGGAGCGCCGTCGACTGTCGCTCCGTCAGGCGGTCCTCCACCGCCGCCGCGAACTCGTCCTCGCCCGCCGGCGGCCGCTCGCGCTCCCGATAGCGCACCACCTCCGCGTCCGGATAGCGCTCCTGAATCCCCTCGACGATGCCGCGCGTGTCCGCCCCCGCCGGCAGGTCCACCTCGATGCGCGCGCGACCGTTCCGCGCGCTGATCTCACGCACCCGCCCGCCGCGGTCCGCCAGCGGCCCGACCAGGGACTCCTCCGACACGCGGAACTCGAACAGCGCCCCGTCCCCGTCGCCGACCACCTCCGCGCCGTCGACCCCCGGCACCGCCTCCGCCGCCGCGAGCACGTCCTCCGTCGGAGCGTCCGCCGCGAAGAACAGCGTCGGCGTCGACGCGCGCGACACCGCGCCCCGATAGTCGAGTTCCCCGTCGAGGCGCGCCGAGAGATCCACGAAGAACAGCGAGCGGTCCTCGGTTTCGAGCGCGAGAGTGACGATCTGGTCCGCCGCGATCAGCCGCCGCGACTCGTTCGCGCTCAGCGCCGTCGCCACCGTCCGCCCGAGCGACTCCAGCACCGTCGCCTCGACGCCGTTCAGCGCCGCGGGATCGGGCGTGTACACCACCAGCACGCCGTACGTCGTCGACCGATACGTGAGCGGGATCGCCGCCACGCCGGAGACGCCGCCGAACGGCACGAACCCGGCCGCCTCAGCCGCGGTGACGTGCTGGAACTCGCCGGTCCGGATCGCGCGCACGACCGGGTGGTCCGTCCGCTCGGTCGGGACGGCGAGCGCGTCCGCGTCCACGCCGTCGCGGCCGTGCCAGGCGCGCGGGCGCACCTCGCTCGCGGCCCTGTCGACGTCCCCGAGCCACGCGAACGAGTACGTGTCCGCGGCCGCGAGGCGCTCGCAGACGCCGACCGCGACCTCGTCGCGGCCGTTCGCGTTCACCACGACTTCGGTGACGTCCCCGAGGAGGCCGTCGAGGCGGTCCACGAGGTGTTCGAGCGACGCGCGGTCCTCGCGGACCTCGCGCTCCGCCCGGACGCGCGCCGTGACGTCCGTCTGGAAGCCGACGTAGTTCGTGACCTCGCCGTCGTTCCACAGCGGCGCGACCTTCACCTCGTTCCAGAACGCCTCGCCGTCCTTCCGATAGTTCAGGAGTTCGACCACGACCGATTCTCTGGCGTCGATGCCCTCGCGGAGTTCCGCGACCGCGTCCGCGTCCGTGTCGGGCCCCTGCAGGAACCGGCAGTTCCGCCCGACCACCTCGTCGCGGTCGTAGCCCGTTATCTCCTCGAACGCGTCGTTCACGTAGACGAGCGGGTTGTCCGGACGGTCCGGGTCGGTGATGGTGACGCCGACCGGGGCTTCGTCCAGCGCGCGCAGTTTCACGTCGCTCCCGGGCGCGACGTCGTCGCTCGGTGCCGCCATACGCACACCGCGGTCGGCGACTCGTATGAGCCTTCGGGTCGCCCCCACGCCCGTCGCCGAAGCGAAAACCGAATCTCAATAGCACAACTAGATTTTAATTCTGGCCGGGTTCGAGGCGCGTTCTCGCAACCCAACCCGCACTAGACCAAAGCTACTTGGACGAGCGGGCCGCACTCCCGACGAATGGCGGACCCCGACGACGCCGACCTCACCGTCCTGCGGAACAAGCGCGACGCGACCCGCTATCAGATACTCGTGGAGGTCGCGGAACGCCAACCCGCGATGAGCCAGCGCGAGATCGCGGACGCCATCGGCGTCACCTCGCAGGCCGTCAGCGACTACCTCCGCGACCTCGTCGAGGACGGCCACGTCGACAAACTCGGCCGCGGCCGCTACGAGGTCACCAAGGAGGGCGTCGACTGGCTCATCACCCAGACCGAAGCCCTCGAACGCTTCGTCGAACACGTCTCCAGCGACGTCATCGGCCGCGTCGAAATCGAGACGGCCATCGCCGCCACCGCGCTCTCCGCCGGCGACCCCGTCACCGTCGTGATGCGCGACGGCGTCCTTCACGCCGTCGCCGGCGACACCGGCGGCGCCACCGCCGTCGCCGTCACCGACGCCGACGTCGGCGGGGACGTCGGCATCACCGACTTCGAGGGCGTCGTCGACTACGACCTCGGCGCCGTCACCGTCCTCGTCCTCCCGCGCGTCCAGGACGGCGGCTCTCGCGCCGTCGACCCCGCGTTCGTCCGCGAGCGAGCGGCCGAGCACGACCTCGTCGCCGCCGCCGGCGTCGAAGCGCTCGCCGCCGCGCGCGCCGCCGACCGCGACCCCGACCTCCGCTTCGGCACCGTCACCGCCGTCAGCGAGGCCGCCGCGCGCGGCCTCGACGTCCTCCTCCTCACCACGCCCGCGCACCGCTCCGCGCACACCGACGAGCTCCGCGAGGCCGGCATCGACTACGAAGTCGTCGACGTCGACTAGCCCCGCGCACCACAAGCACCAAGGCGGTGTTGCCCGCAGTAGACGAACATGCACCACCCCGGCCCACCCCTGTTCGTCGCGACCGGCGACGAGGTGGAGCTCGCGCCGCGAGACCCCGTTCCCGGCGAACGCTATCGCTGGACGATCCGCGCGAGCCCCGCTGACTCGACGGCGGCCGTCGGCGACAACCCCGTCGAACACCTCGTCCCCGACGAACCGGGCACGTACGTCGCGCGCCTCGACGCCCCCGACGGCGTCCACGACCTGACGATTCGCGTCTTCCCCGGGAGACTCGCGCCCGGCGGCGGCCCCGGTACGTCCGGGCGCTCCGGCGGCGTCGACGCCACCACCGCAGGCGCCGCGGGCGTCAGCGGCGGCGAAGCGTACGCGGACGAGACAGGCGCCGGCGACGGTCCGGGCGGCCGCCCCCGCCTCCGACTCGACCCGTCCGTCGAGGACGGCGAGGCCGTCGTCCGCGCCGTCCCGCGCCCGAACCCGCGCGGCGACGAGCGCGCGAGCGACCTCACCGTCGAGTTCGTCGTCGACGACCGGGACGCAATCCCCGACGACGCCGTGACGCGCACCGCCCGCGAACTCCGCGTTCCGCTCGACGCCATCGACGACCGACTCCGCGTGCACGCCGTCTCCGTCGGCGACGACGGCTACAGCGTCCCCGACCAGGCCGAGTTCACCGCCGGCGACGCGGGCGTCGAGACGCACCGCCCCTACGACCCGCCCGCGTGGGCCGAAGACGCCGTCATCTACGAGATATACGTCCGGACGTTCACCGACGCCGACGAGGGCGAATTCTTCGACCGACTCGTCGAGAAACTCGACTACCTCGACTCGCTCGGCGTCGACGTCCTCTGGCTCACCCCCGTCCTCCAGAACGACCACGCCCCGCACGGCTACAACATCACGGACTTCTTCCGCATCGCGTCCGACCTCGGCACCCGCGAGGACTACCGCGCGTTCGTCGAGGCCGCCCACGAGCGCGGATTCAAGGTCCTCTTCGACTTCGTCGGGAACCACTCCGCGCGCGAACACCGCTTCTTCCGGGACGCCCAGCACGACGTCGACAGCGAGTACCGCGACTGGTACGAGTGGCGCACCGAGACCGAACCCGAGACGTACTTCGACTGGCCGTACATCGCGAACTTCGACTTCGACCACCTCCCCGTCCGCAGACACCTCCTCGACGCCGCCGACGAGTGGGCGCCGCTCGTCGACGGCTTCCGCTGCGACATGGCGTGGGCCGTCCCGAACTCGTTCTGGCGCGAACTCCACGACCGCTGCAAGGACCGCGACCGGGAGTTCCTCCTGCTCGACGAGACCATCCCCTACATCCCCGACTTCCAGGCCGGCCTCTTCGACATGCACTTCGACTCCTACACCTACCACCTCCTCCGCGAAGTCGGGAACGGCGTCCCCGCCGACCGCGTCCTCGACGCCGTCGAAGCCCGCGCCGAGTCCGGCTTCCCCGACCACGCCGGCTTCATGCTCTACGCCGAGAACCACGACGAGACCCGCTATCTCGTCGACTCCGGCCGCGCCGCCGCGGAGGCCGCCGCGGGCGCCATCTTCACCCTCCCCGGGTCGCCGCTCGTCTACGCCGGCCAGGAGTTCGGCCAGCAGGGCCGCCGCGACACGCTCGCGTGGGAGCACGCCGACCCCACCCTCCAGGATCACTTCCGCGCGCTCGCCGCCGCCCGACGCGAGGTGGACGCCCTCTCCGGCGACGCCGCCCTCGTCCGCGTCCCCTACGACGTCGCGTCCGGCGCGCCCGACCGCGTCGTCGCGTTCGCGCGCGACGCCGGCGACGACGCCGTCGCGGTCGTCCTCAACTTCGGCGACGACCCCGCGACGGTCTCGCTCGACGCCGCCGCCGACGACACGGACCTCGTCTCTGGCGACGCCGTCGGCACCGACGACGGCCGCGTCCGCGTCGACAGCGTCGCCGTCCTCCCCGCTGAACTCGACCGCTCCTGACGGCGCCGCAGTCACCCGAACCCGGTCCGCGACCCCGCCGCCCTCCGCGCATCCGCCCGCCGTCCCGCGTGCGTGGCTTTATTACGCGAGCGAGTGCTTGTAGCGGTCATGCGACTCACCACAGCGCTCAACGAGTACAAGCGCACTCGTACCGGGCGCTTCCCCGAGGAGGTCCCCACCGCCGACGGGGCCTTCTCCGGATCCGCCGACCGACTCGTCCACGTCGGCGAACGCGGCAGCCTCCGCGACCACTCCGACGCGCTCTCCGGCCGCTACGGCCTCGACCGGTGTCGCCTCGGCATCCTCATCGAGAACGACACGCGCTGGTTCGACGACTTAGAGACCATCCGCCAGCACTACTACCGGGACACGAACCTCGTCGAGACGGAGTACGACGCGGGCGCGTTCACCGTCCACCAGTACGACCTCACGCTCGGGAGCGCGCACGCCACGCACGTCGAACTCCGCGGCGCCGTCCCCGCCGAGGCGCGACTCGTCGCGTTCGTCACGTTCGCCCCCGAAGGCAAGGAATCCCGAGTCGGCGCGCTCCTCCACGAGGGCGACGGCTCCGACCGCTCGCGCGCCCTCGAAGTCTACCACCGCCGCGAGCACGACTACCTCACCGCGTCCACCGGCCTCGACGACGTCGCCGGCCAGCGCCCCGAGCGCTTCGCCGAGCTCCTCGGCGACGCCCCCGTCGAGTTCCCGCGGCGCCGGCCCACCGAACAGCACGAGCAGACCCGGCTCAGCGGCGACTTCCTCGTCACCGCCCCCCTCGAACGCGCCGGGCGGAGCAGCCGAACGACCCTCGTAACCCAGCTCTCGGACCACGACGAGATCAGCCGCGAGGCCGCGCTCACCACCCTCCAGCGGTGCGCGCGAACCCACGACAGCGCCGACGACCTGCGCGACGCCGCCCTCGAACGCGCGCCCGCCGTCGACGTGCCCGCGGACGCCCCGCGCGCCGACGCCCTCCGCGAGGACCTCCGCGCGCTCGACCTGCTTCGCGGCCCGCTCGGCGGCCACATCGCCGCGCCCGAGTTCGACCCGTTCTACGCGCACTCCGGCGGCTACGGCTACGTCTGGTTCCGCGACGACGCCGCGACCGCCGGCCACCTCCTCGCGGCGAGCGACCGACTCGGCCTCGACACCCTCGACGAACTCGCCGAGACGGCGCGCTTCCTCTGCGACGCCCAACTCGCAGACGGCACGTGGCCCCAGCGCGTCTGGGCGTCCGACGGATCGCTCGCGCCCGGATGGGCGAACGCGAACGTCGAACAGAACGAGGCCTCCCCCGAGTATCAGGCCGATCAGACCGCGACCGTCACCCGATTCCTCGCGACCCTGCTCCGCGAGCGCCGCGACGAACTCGACGGCGAACTCACCGTCGCCGTCCGGGACGCGGTCACCGACGCCGTCGACGCGATGCTCTCCGACCTCGCCGGGAACGGCCTCCCCGAGTCCTGCCAGAACGTCTGGGAGGACTCGCTCGGACAGTTCGCGCACACCGCCGCGACGTTCGTCGAAGGGTTCGCGGCCGCCGCGCGCGCCCCCCTCCCCGACGAGACGGTCGCCGTCGCGCGCGAGGGCGCTGACGTCGTCGTCGACGGCCTCGACGCGCTCTGGGACGACGAACTCGGCGCGTACGTGATGCGCCTCGTGGACGGCGAACCGGACGCGCGCCTCGACGGCGCCGCCCTCGAACTCGCCGCCGCGCACGCCGAGTACGACGCCCTCCCGGGCGCCGCGCTCACCGACGACCACCTCGACCGCCTCGAATCGCACGTCAGCACCTCGCTCAACGGTCTCTTCCGGAACCCGCGCGAGTCGCACGTCGCCGGCCTCGTGCGCTACGAGGGCGACCGCTGGCGGACCGCCGAACAGGACGACGCGAAGGTCTGGTCGGTGACGACGGCGATGGGCGCGCTCGCCGCCGCGCGAACCAGCGCGCTCCTGGAGGCGTACGGCCGGAACGGCGCCGCCTACCGGGACCGCGCGAGCGACCTCTACGAACTCATCGCGCGCGACGGCCCGCTCGCCTCCGACGTCGGCTACCTCGCCGAGCAGGCGTTCGACGACGGCACGCTCGACAGCGGGATGCCGCTCGGCTGGTCGCACGCGCTCCGACTGCACGCCACCGCGATGCTCGCCGACCTGAACGCGCTCCCGACGACCGCCGCGGAGACGGAGGGGCCGAGCGAGCACCCGTCGTGGACGACCGGCGAGAAGTACGGCGTGCAGACCGCCGCCGACCACTACGGCGAGGACCCCTCGCGGGTCTGGTTCACGCTCACGGAGGGCGCGCTCACGGAGGCGCGCTTCCCGCAGGTCGACCTGATGAACCTCCGCACGCTCGACTTCCTCGTGCGCTGTCGCGACGGCTCCGGCTACACGACCCGCACGCACCGCGAGAGCCGGGACCTCACCGACACCGTCGAGCGCCGCGTCGAACCCGTCGAGTCCGAGACGCTGCGCTTCCGACACGTCTTCTCGGAGCGCGGCGACGGCCGCGGACACGAGTGGACGCTCACCGTCGAGTACGCCGTCGACCCCGAGCACGACGCGCTCCTCGCGGACGTCGAGTTCGAGGCCGCGGACGACAACGAGTACGACGTCTTCGCCGTCGCGGACGTCTCGCTCACCAGCACCATCACCACCGACCGCGGCCTCGTCTACGGCGACGAGGGCGCGTACCACCTCGCGGCGCGCGACCCGCGCGCGTACACCGCGGAGACGGACAACCCCCTGCTCGTCGACGAGGACGGCGACGCCTACTCGGTGGCGCTCGCGATGGCGACGGAGAGCGGCTTCGACTGGGCGACCGTCGGCGAAGCGGGGAGCGAACGCCTGAACGCCATCTTCGCCGAGGACGACCTGCCGGAGCGACGCAGCGAAGTGGACCACGAGAACGTCCTCCTCGTCGGCCGCCTCGGCACCGGCACCGACTTCGGGGAGACGGTCGCGATGGGGTTCGCGCGCTACGCGAACACCGCCGCGGCGCTCGGCGAAGCGGGCGGCGCGCTCGACCGCGGGTTCGGAACGGTCGCGGACGCGTACGACGCGACGTGGAACGACTACCTCGCCGACAAGCCCCTGCCCGACTCCGTCGCCGACGACCCCGAACTCGCCGACCAGTACCGGAGCGCGCTGATGGTCCTGCTCGCCGTGGAGGACAAGACCTACCACGGCGCGTCCATCGCCTCCCCGTCCGTCCCGTGGGGCGAAGCGGTCGTCGCGAGCGAGGCGCGCGGCTACGGCTACAACTTCGTCTGGTCGCGCGACCTCTACCAGGTGTTCACGGCGTTCGAGACGGTCGGCGCGCTCGACGTCGCACAGCGCCAACTCGAATACATCTACGGCAACCAGCAGGACGAGAACGGCTTCATCCCGCAGAACACGTACGTGAACGGGGAGACGCGCTGGGGCGGCGAGCAGATGGACAACATCTCCTTCCCGCAGGTGATGGCGTACCACCTCGCCGAGCACGGCGTCACCTTCGAGACGGCCGAATACGACTACGAGAACGTCCGTCGCTCCGCCGACTACGTCGCGCGCAACGGCCCCGCGACCGCACAGGAGCGCTGGGAGGAAGAGTCCGGCTACTCGCCGTCCTCCATCGCCGCGGAGATCGCGGGGCTCGCGTGCGCCGCGAAACTCGCGCTCGACACCGGCCGCGACGCCGACGCGCTCGTCTGGCTCGCGCTCGCCGACCAGTGGACGAACAACGTCGACGACTGGACCGCGACCGAGACCGGCACCGACCGCCACCAGAACACGCCCTACTACGTCCGCATCACGCGCGACGGCGACCCCGAGGCCGGCCACCACCGCACGCTCGCGAACGACGGCCCGACGCTCGACGAACGCGACGTCATCGACGGCGGCTTCCTCGACCTCGTGCGCCTCGGCGTCCTCCCCATCGACGAGACCGTACGGAACTCCGTGCGCGAAGTCGACGACACCATCCGCGTCGAGATGGGGCCGGGCGCGGGCTTCTACCGGTACAACGGCGACGGCTACGGCGAACGCAAGCGCGGCGACCAGGGCGCGCCGTGGACCGTCGAGAACGCCGGGAAGGGGCGCGTCTGGCCGCTCCTCACCGGCGAGCGCGGCGAGTACGCGCTGCGCGCGGACGACGACGACCTCACCCCGGAACTCTGCCTGCGGACCATCCAGCACTTCGCGAACTCCGGGCGGATGCTCCCCGAGCAGGTCTGGGACCGCGAACACGGCACCGACTACGGCTGGGAGTTCGGGCAGGGAACCGGCTCCGCGACGCCGCTCGCGTGGGCGATGGCGCAGTACGTCAGGCTCGCGCACGGCATCAGCGCCGGCCGCCCCGTCGAGACGCCGGCGTTCGTCGAGGAGCGATACCGCGAACACCGCGCGCACGAGCCGGAGCGCAGTCCCGCGCTCCGCGTCGACACGCACTTCCAGGGGAACGAACTCGTCGTCTCCGGGGAGACCACGGGCACGCGCGTCGCCGTGAAGACGCCCGTCGACAGCGCGTTCGTCCCCGCGGACGGCGGAACGTTCGAGGTGACGCTCGACGTCGAACCCGGTGAGAACCTCGTGCTCGTCGCCGCCGCCGGCGACGACGACCTCTCCTCGGCCGGCACGACCGTCCAGCGCCTCCGCCTCTAGAGCGGGACGCGAGACGGCTCACCCGAAGCGTCTTACGCGCGCTCGCCGAAGTGGCGTGGCATGGACGCCGCCACGGCGCGCGAGGAGATATACGACCTGTTCGCGCGCCGCGACCTCGACCGAGACGAGCGCATCCGCGCCGCCCTCGACGTCGGCGTGACCTATCTCGGCCTCTCGGTCGGCTACTTCACGCGCGTCGACGACGGCGTGCAGACGATCACGCACGCCGTCGGCGACCACCCCTCGATCCGCGCCGGCGAGAGCTGCGCGCTCGAAGAGACCTACTGCCAGCGCACCGTCGACCGGACCGCCCCGCTCGCCGTCCAGTGCGTCGACGGCGAGACGATACCCGACGACGCCATCGAGCGTTTCGGTCTCGGCACCTACATCGGCGCGCCCGTCAGCGTCGACGGCGAGCCCTACGGCACCGTCTGCTTCGCCGCCGACTACCAGCGCGAGGACCCGTTCTCCGAGCGCGACGAACTGTTCGTCGAACTGCTCGCCACGCAGATCAGCCGCGACGTCGAACGCGAGCGGAACCGCGAAGCGCTCCGCGAGCGCACCGAGCGCCTCGCGAGCATCGCGGACGCGAGCTTCGACGTCATCTTCCGCATCGACCGCGACGGCGCGTTCACGTACGTCTCCGCCGCCGCCGAACGAATCCTCGGCTACGACCCGGACGACCTCGTCGGCACCGCGTTCGCCGACCACCTCCGCGGGGACGCCCTCGCGGACGCGCTCGACGCCTACGAGCGCGTGCTCGACGGCGAGTCCGTCGCCGGCATCGAAGTGACGTTCGCCGACGCGCACGGCGACCCGGTCGACATCGAAGTGAACGCCACGCCCGTCGTCGAGGACGGCGACGTCACCGCCGTCCAGGGCGTCGGCCGCGACGTCACCGAACGCAACGCCCGGCGGCGCGAACTCCGCCGGAAGACGCGCGCGATGGACGAGGCCGACGTCGGCCTCTCCGTCGCCGACGTCACCGCCGACGACGAACCGCTCGTCTACGTGAACGAGGGGTTCGCGGACATCACGGGCTACGACGCCGCGGAGGCGACCGGTCGCAACTGTCGGTTCCTCCAGGGCGACGTCACCGACCCGGACGCCGTCGCCGAACTCCGCGCCGCCGTCGACGCCCGCGACTCCGCGACCGTCGACCTCGTGAACTATCGGAAGAACGGCGACCCCTACTGGAACCGCGTCACCCTCAGCCCCATCCACGACGAGACGGGCACCGTCACGCACTACTTCGGCTCCCAGGAGGACGTCACCGGCCAGAAGCGGACGCAGCGACTCGTCGACGTGCTCAACCGCGTCCTCCGTCACAACCTCCGGAACGACCTCAACGTCGTCGACGCCTCCCTCGACCTGCTCGTCGAAGCCGACGACGAGGAGAGCGAGCGATTCCGCGAACGCATCCGCGATCACACCACCGACCTCCTCGACCTCGGCGAGTCGGCGCGAGAGCTGAAACGCTACGCCGAACGCGAACGCGACGTCGAACGCCTCGCCCCCGAGTCGCTCTGCGCCGCCGCCATCGACGCCGTCCGCGGGCGCCACCCCGACGCGTCGATATCGCTCGACGTGCGAACCGACCGCGACCTCTGCGCCGGCCGCGACGTCGAACGCGCGCTCGTCGAACTCGTCGAGAACGCCGTCGTCCACCACCCCGACCCGACGGTCGGCCGTCACCGTCGACGACGACGGCGAGTGGGTCGTGCTCACCGTCCGCGACGACGGCTCCGGCATCGCCCCCGTCGAGGCCGCCGCCGTCGAACGCGAACGGGAGTCCGCCGTCGTCCACGGCGGCGGCCTCGGCCTCTGGCTCGTGAACTGGATCGTCACCCGCTACGGCGGCTCGTTCGCCGTCGAGGCGCGCGACGGCGACGGCGGCGGCACCACCGCGACAGTTCGCCTCCCCGCAGTCGGCGACGCCGACTCGCTCGCGGACGCCGCGCGCCCCCCGACCCTCCTCTCGCGGTAGGCCTAAGTGGGTCGCCCGCGGAACTCGACCATGAGCGAGACGGACGAGCACGTCGACTTCGACGTCGACATCGGCGACGGCCGCACCGAAATCCGCGTCGCGGGCGACCGCGACACCGCGGTCATCGTCCGCTCCGCCTCCGGCGAGAAGATATATCTCCCGCCCGAGGACTTCGAGCGCGCCGCCGACGAGGGCGGCGCGTACGCCACCCCCTACGAGGGCGCGGACAGCCCGTACGATCCGCTGAGCGGCGCACAGGAGAGCCCGTACGGGACCGCGACCGACGCGGGCTCGGTCACCGGCCTCGAACCCACCGCGAACGGCTACGTCATCGTCCACCCCGAACCCGCGACCGACGTGCGCTTCCTGCGCTAGTCGACGATGTCCCGGTAGAACTCGACGTGCTCGTCCGCCACCTCGGCCCACGTCCGCTCCTCGTACTCGATCGGTGAGTCCATCGCGAGCGCGCGCCGGATGCCGTCCGCGATGTCGTCCGAGTCCGGCGTCACCTCGATGACGCAGTCGTCCGGGAGGAGTTCCGCCGCGCCGCTCCGACACGCGACGACGCGCGTTCCCACCGAGAGCGCCTCGACGATGGTGATGCCGAACGGCTCCGCGAGCGACGGCGAGACGAAGACGTCCGCGCTCGCGTAGTAGTCCCCGAGCTCCTCCTCCGGGAGATAGCCCGTGAACACCACGCGGTCCTCGATACCGAGCAGTTCCGCGAACCGCTTCAGCTGATCGGTGAGGTGGCCGGAGCCGCCGAGCACGAGCGTCACGTCCTCGCGGCCGAGCTTCGAGAGCGCGTAGAGCAGGTAGGAGATGCCCTTCTGGTCGGTGTGTCGGCCGACGAAGAACAGCATCGGCCCGTCGATGTCGAGTTCCGCCTTGACGTCCCGGCCCGTCGGCTCCACCGACGAGAAGCCGTTGTAGATGACCGTGGACTCCGCGCCGTACTCGTGGCGGATGCGCTCGCGCGTCAACTCGCTCACCGCGACGACGTGGTCCGCGCGGTTCGCGAGGCGCTGTTCGGTCTGCACCTCGCGCGCCGGCGGGTTCACGTTCCGGTCCGCGGAGAGCGAGTGGAACGTCGTCACCCACTCCACGTCGTGCATCGACGTCGCCCGCGAACCCGGATTGTAGCCGAACCAGTCGTTCGTGTGGACGACGTCCGCGTCCGCCGCGCGCTCCGCGAACTCGCCCGCGAGGCGGCCGATGCGCGTCACGATGTCGCCCTGCCCCGTCGGGACGCCGTGGATGCCCGCCCGTCCCTCGGGCGCGTACTCCTCGGGCAACACCAGTTCGAACGTCACGTCGTCGCGCGGTTCGAGCTGTTCGAATAGTTCCCCGACTGCCGTATCGAGGCCGCCGGTGATGTTCGGCGGAAACCCCCACCCCAGCATCAGAACCTTCGGTGGCATGATCGGAGAATCCCTACCTGCCGTTGGCGACTCCGTCTAATATAAGTTCGTGTCCGAGCGGGGGCGCCACCCGACCGTCGCGTCCGACCGAGGCGTGACCCGACGTTTCATACGTCTCCCCCGCGGAACGACGCGTATGCGTCTCGAACGACAGAGCGGCGTCTTCTGTCACCACACGTCGCTCCCCGGCCCGCACGGCGTCGGCGATCTCGGCGACGGCGCGCGCGCCTTCGTCGACTTCCTCGCCGCCGCCGACCAGTCCCTCTGGCAGTTCTGCCCCGTCGGTCCCACCTCGACCGCCACCGGGAACTCCCCCTACCAGTCCTACTCCGCGTTCGCCGGCAACCCCCTGCTCGTGGACCTGCGAGCGCTCGGCGACGCCGGCTACCTCACCGACGACGAACTCGACCCGCCCGCCGACGTCTCCCCGCACGAGGTGGACTACGAGGCCGCCACCGCGTTCAAGACCGATCGGCTCCGCAGCGCGTTCGCGCGCTTCGACGCCGAGGCGTCCGACGACGAGCGCGCGGCGTTCGCCGCCTTCCGCGAACGCGAGGCCGACTGGCTCGCCGACTACGCGCTCTTCATGGCGCTCAAGGACGCCTACGACGGCGCCGGCTGGACGGACTGGCCGGACGACCTCCGAACCCGCGAGGCGGACGCGCTCGACGCCGCGCGCGAGACGCACGCCGACGCGGTCAGCTATCACGCGTTCGTCCAGTGGCGCTTCGACGAACAGTGGCGCGCGCTCGCCGACTACGCCCGCGACGCCGGCGTCGGCCTCGTCGGCGACATCCCGCTCTACGTCGCGTTCGACTCCGCGGACGTCTGGGCGAACCCGGACGCGTTCCGTCTCGACGACGACCGGCGGCCCGCGGAAGTCGGCGGCGTCCCCCCGAACCCCGGCGACGACGGCCAGCGCTGGGGGAACCCGGTCTACGACTGGGACTACCTCCGCGAGCACGGCTACGACTGGTGGCTCGCGCGGTTCGAACGCCTCTTCGACCTCGTCGATATCGCCCGCATCGACCACTTCAAGGGCTTCGACGAGTTCTGGTCCATCCCCGCCGAAGCCGACGACCCGGCCGCGGGCCGGTGGCGCGACGGGCCCGGCGCGGACTTCTTCGAGACGGTTCGCGACGAACTCGGCGACCTCCCGTTCTTCGTCGAGGACCTCGGCTTCCTCGACGAGGGCGTCGCGTCCCTGCGCGAGCGCTTCGACTTCCCGGGGATGCGCGTCCCGCAGTACGCCGACTGGTGCGCGGACGGCCACATGTACAAGCCGATGCACTACCCCGAGAACGCCGTCGGCTACACGTCCACGCACGACACCGACACCGTCGTCGGCTACTATCGCGGCCTCGACGAACGCCAGCGCGACTGCCTCCACTACGCGCTCGGCACCGACGGGAGCGAGATACACTGGGTCCTCGTCGAGGCCGTCTGGAACTCGAACGCCGTCGTCGCGATGACGACGCTGCCGGACCTCCTCGGCCTCGGCGGGGACGCGCGGTTCAACGAACCCGGCACCGCGTCCGGGAACTGGCGGTGGCGCGTCACCGAGGACGGCCTCGACGCCGACGTGGCGGAGCGCCTCCGACAGGTGACGGATCGAACGATTCGCTAGAACTCGATGACGCCGTCCTCCGTCGCGACGCCGTCGACGAGACGCGCCGGCGTCGCGTCGTAACTCGGGTTCGTCGCCGCGAACCCTTCGGGGGGCTCTAAGAGCACCTCGGAGGGCGAGCGGAACGTGTTCTCGAACTCGAACCCGCTCCCGACGAACTTCATCGACGACGCGACGACGGTGACGGGGACGTCCTGATCGTTCGCCGTCGCGGCGATGGGGTAGGTGCCGACGCGGTTGTAGACGACGTCGTCGATCAGACAGTTCATCCCGACGAGCACCCGGTCGCACTCCGCGAGGACGTGGCCCGCGGCGCCGTCCACGACGACGGTCACGTCGACGCCGTCCCGGTCGGCGAGCCGTCTCGCCGTCCGCCGCCCGAGGAAGCGCGGCCGGGACTCCGTGACGTAGAGGCCGAGTTCCTTCCCGTCGTCGAGCGCGCGCTCTATCGTCGCCATCACCGTCGACGAGTTCTCGTGGGTGAGGAGGACGTCGCCGTCCTCGACGAGCGCCGCGGCCTCCGCGGCCGCGAGTCGCTTGCTCTCCTCCACCTCCTCGACGACGTCGTCGATGACCGCGAGCAGCGCCGCCTCGCCCGCCTCGACGCTCTCCGGGTCCGCGTCCGTGACAGTCTCGACGATGCGGCGCTGGGTCGTGTGCAGGGGCGTGTGCGAGTGGTTCGCCTGCCGGAGCGCGCTGCTGTTGCGTTCGAGCGCGCGCACGAACTCCTCCGCCGTGTAGTGGTCGCGCTCGGTGAGTTCGCGGAGCGCCTCGGCGGCCTTGACCGCGACGACGGACGCGGACTGCGTCTGCATCTCCTCTATCTCCCGAACCGTCTCGTCTATCATGGTCGAACGTGAGAGACCGACGCTAATGGGTGTTTCCCGCGTCGGCGAGCGCGTCCTCCACGCGCTCTATCAGCGACTCGTTCCCGACGAACGTCGGCGTCCGCGCGTGCAGGTCGTCCGGGTCGACGTCCAGCAGGGACTGCGCGCCGTCCGTCGACGCGCCCCCCACCGCCTCCACGAGGTAGCCGAGCGGCGCGGCCTCGAAGTGCACGCGGAGCTTCCCGTCCGGGTGGCTCGCCGTCGCCGGATAGCCGAAGAGCCCGCCGTACTCGAGGACCTGCGCGACGTCCGCCACCGTCGCGCCCCCGTAGCGGAGTTTCAGGTCGCGCTCCAGGTCGTCCGCGAGCGCGTTCACCGCGTCGCTCCGCGCGCTCGCGCGGCCCGCGAGGCCGACGACCATCGGCTCCGCCGGCATCTCGAAGACGCTCCAGCGCTCGCTCGCGCCGTCACGCAGGAGGTACTCCTGCACGTCGTCCGAGTCCTCGCGCGCCACCGTCATCGTCGTGTACGGCCCGTAGAGGACGACGGCCGCGGCGACGAGTTCGCGCCCGCGCGCCGGGAGTTCCGCGTCGTAGACGCCGACGATGGTGCCGACGGAGTTGTTCGGCGCGAGGTTCGCGGAGCCGTCGAGCGGGTCGATGGCGACGCTGTACCCCGTCCCGCAGTCCACGACGTCGTCGCGCTCCTCGCTCGCGTACGCGCCCACGGCGTCCAGGACGGAGAGCGAATCGAAGAACAGGTCGTCCGCCCAGACGTCCGCGTCCGTCTGTCGCTCCCCGCTCGGGTTCGTCCCCGCCTTCGCGCCGGCGTGACTCGCGAGATGGTGGTCGACGTAGTTCGCCGTGTCCTGTATCGCGCGCACGATGCTGTCTATCTCGCGCATCACCGTACCCCCCCGTCGTTCGCGTGTGCGCCGACCATCAGTCGATGCGCGTGTAGCCGCCGACGAGTGCGTTCTCGCGGTCGATGTCGGACAACTCGGCGTGCTCGTCGATGACCGAGGACGCGAACGAGCAGTCCTCCACAGTCGCGTCCGGGAAGACGACCGTGCGTTCGAGCGACGAGTTCCGGACCGTCGCGCCCGCCATCACGTGGACGCCCTCGCCGATGTCGCTGTCCTCCACGGTGGCGTCCGGGGAGACGTCGCTTCCGCCGTCGAGCGACCACTCGACCGCGTCGAGGTAGGCCGCGGGCGTGCCGATGTCGTACCACGCGCCGTCGAACGTGTACGCGTACACCGCCTCGCGCGACTGGAGCCACTTGATGAACCAGCCCGGTTCGTCCGGGTTGTTGTCGTCCGAGAGGTACTCGCCGAGCATCGGGACCGTCTCGCGCTCGAACGCGTAGCAGGCGATGGACGCGAGCGTGCTCTGCGGGTCCGCCGGTTTCTCCTCGAACCCGACGACGCGCTCGTCCTCGACGTCGAGGACGCCGTAGGACTTCGCGCGCTCCCGGCTCCCGACGTCGTACGCGGCGAGCGCGCTCCCGTCCACGCCCTCGAAGTAGTCCACGAAGTCCGAGAGCGAGAAGCTGATGAGGTTGTCGCCGGCGACGACGAGCAGGTCGTCGTCGATTTCTTCGCGCTCGACGAGTTGCGCGAGCGCGCCGACGACGCCGAACTTCTCGCCCTCCTCGCTCGTGTCCTCCACGGAGAGCGTCGGCTTCTCGAACTCGCTCTCGGCGATGTGCGCGCGGAAGTCGTCCGCGAAGCGCTCGTTCGTCGAGATGAACACCTCCTCGATACGGTCGTCGTCCTCCAGGTCGCGGAATATCTCGTCGATGATCGTGCCGTCTCCGACCGGGAGGAACATCTTCGGCCGGTTTCGCGTGATCGGCCACATCCGGGTGGCGTACCCACCCGCGAGAACAACGGCTCTCATGAACCCCCCTTCTCGGAGGAGTCATATTAGGGTTGGGGAGTATCGCACGCTAACGCGTCGCACACGTCTGGTTTCGGGCGTTCGACCGGTCGCCCTATCGGTAGGCCTCGCGGAGGAAGACGAGCACGCCCCCGAGCATCGCGAGGTTCCCGAAGAACGCGAGCCGGTCGCCCTTCCCCTCGCCCTCCTCGGCGTTCCAGAAGTCGTGCATCGTCACCGTCACCGCGGAGAGGAACACCGCCGCGCCGCCCGTCGCGAGCCGCGGGAGCCGCCACAGCGCGATTCCGAAGCCGCACGCGACCATCGTGGCGGACGCGAGCGGCGCGAGCACGTCCGGCATCGGCACGCCCGCCGACTCTGCGTACTCGACGTGTCCCTCGATGTCGCGGAAGTCCTCGGACGCCTGGAGCGCGAGGCCGAGGCCGAGCGCCACCCGCCCGAGCCGCGATAGCGATGCGCCGTCCGTTCCGTCGGTGCCGTCGTCGCTCATGGTCGAGGCTTCGGCGCGCCGACACATATAACTCTCGGCGCTCGCCGCCCCCAATGGCTATGTGGCTCCGCGTTCGCATCACGCGCATGAGCAAGGCGACGTTCGAGGTGTACGTCGACGCCGAGGGACAGCACCGCTGGCGCCTCGTCCACGTCAACGGGAACATCATCGCGGACTCCGGCGAGGGGTACGCGTCCCGACAGAAGGCCGAGCAGGGCATCGAGAGCGTGAAGCAGAACGCGCCCGACGCCCCCGTCGACGTCGTCGACTGATTCTCGCCCGTCGCGGCGCGCTCGCACCGACCCGACGAACGCGGCGTCAGCGGCGACGCCTTCCGTGACGTGAAGCTACTTAGTGTGGTATACGATACACGTTCACACGATGGTGACTGATCTCTCCGCGCACGACTGGTCGCGACAGTACATCGACGGCGAGTGGGTCGAGGCGGCCGACGGCGGGACGCTCCCCGTCGAGGACCCCTCGACGCGCGACCACCTCTACGACGTCCCGGCGGCGACGGAGAGCGACGGCGACGCCGCCTACGACGCCGCCGTCGCCGCGCAATCCGAGTGGGCGGCGACGCCGCCGGCCGCGCGACAGGACGTCGTCCTCGACGCCATGCAAGGCCTCCGCGAGTGGTTCGACGACACCGTCGACCTGCTCACCCGCGAGGGCGGGTCGTCGGCCGTGAAGGCGAACATCGAGACGGAGAACACCGTCTCGACCCTCCGCGAGGCCGCGACGTTCCCCGTGCGGATGAAGGGCGAGCACGCCGACTCCAACGTCCCCGGGAAGGAGAACATCGTCGAGCGAACGGCCGAGGGCGTCGTCACGGTCATCACGCCGTGGAACTTCCCGCTCGTCCTCACGATGCGCGCCGTCGCGCCCGCCATCGCCACCGGAAACAGCGTCGTCCTCAAGCCCGCGTCCGCGACGCCCGTCACCGGCGGCCTCCTCGTCGGCCGACTCTTCGAGGAAGCCGACCTCCCGGACGGCGTCCTGAACGTCGTCACCGGCCGCGGCTCCGACGTCGGCGACCACGTCGCCGGCCACCCCGACGCGGACGTCGTCGCGTTCACTGGATCCACCGACGTCGGGCGCGACGTCGCCGCCGCCGCCAGCCGAAACCTCGCCGCGCCCGCGATGGAACTCGGCGGGAACAACGCGCACATCGTCACCGGGGACGCGGACGTCGAAGCCGCCGCGAAGGCCGGCGCGTTCGGCTCCTTCACGCACTCCGGACAGATCTGCATCAGCATCAACCGGCACGTCGTCGTCGACGACGTCTACGACGAGTACGTCGAGACGCTCTCCGCGCTCGCCGAACACACCCCGACGGGGAGCGTCCACGACCCCGAGACGGTCGTCGGACCGATCATCGACGAACGCCAGCGCGAGAAGATACTCGCGTACGTCGAGGAGACCGTCGAGGCCGGCGCGACCCTCGAAACCGGCGGCGGCGTCCACAAACTCGACGACGTGGAGGACTCGCTGGTGGTCGAACCCACCGTCCTCTCCGACGTCACGAACGACATGGCCGCGTCCTGCAACGAGGTCTTCGGCCCCGTCGCGCCCGTCATCCGCGCGAGCGACGTCGACGAGGCCGTCGAGATCGCGAACGACACCGACTACGGCCTCTCCGGGAGCGTCTACGCGGGCGACCTCGGCCGCGGCCGCGAGATAGCGAAGCGCGTCGAGACCGGGATGATCCACGTCAACGACCAGCCGATCAACGAGGAACCCCACATGCCGTTCGGCGGCGTCGGCGCGTCCGGTATCGGCCGCTTCAACGCCGAGGAAGTCGTCCACGAGTTCACGACGACGAAGTGGGTGAGCGTCCAGCACGAGGAGCGCGACTACGGCTACTAGACGGCGCTCGCGACCCGCGGTCGGCGGGCCGGCCCGCCCGCGTCAGGCCGCCGTTCCGTTCGCCGTCTCGTTCCCGTCGTCGCTGACGGTCACCCGCACGTCCCCGCCGCGGGGGACCGTGATGTTCTGCGTGCCGACGATGGTTCCGTTCTCGTCCGTGACGACGACCCGGACGGACGTGCCGCTTCCCGCGGATCCGCCCGTCTCGTTCCCGACGTCCGCCACCTCGTCGCGCGTCATGAACGCGTAGACCGGCTTGTCGCCGTCGAGGACGGTGACGTCGCCGGACTCCGCGTTCACGAACGACGTGTACGTCACGCCCGAGCGACTGCGCGGCACGACCTTCACGTGCCAGTAGAGCGTGTCGTCTTTCACGACGGGGATGGGCGAGACTGCCTCCGCGTTCGAGAGTCGGTTCACCTCGGGGTTCCGCGAGACGAACTCGACCGCTCGCTGCGGACCGATCTGCGCGTCGTCGTACTGTTGGACGCCCGCCGCGCCCGTCTGGCCGTCGAACGTCCAGATCTGGTAGACGCCGTTCCCGCTCCCCGTCGGCTCCGTCGCGACGAAGTACGTCAGGCCGCCGTCGTCGGTCGGGACGGCGAGCGGCCAGTGGTTCCCGCCCTCCGGGAGGTCGGCGACCTGGAGGACGTCCTCCTTCCAGAACCACTTGTTCAGCGCGCCGTGGACGTACTGCATCGACTCGACGCGGTACATCGCGAGACTGTACGGGTAGACGTTCTGTCCGTCGAGGCGCGCCGAGTCGGTCGCTTCGGCGGGCGTCAGCGAGTCGATACTCCCGCTCCGCTCCATCACCTCGACGCCGCCGTACCGCGGGACGGCGTAGACCTGCGGGACGGGGAGGAAGCGCACGCGCCAGTCGTACGTCGTCGTGGAGTGCGCGATGTAGCTCGTGCCGTTCGAGTCGGCGTTGAACGTCGTGTCCCAGTCGTGGCCGACCAGCGGGTCGTGGAGGACGCTCTGGTACTCGTAGCCGTCGAAGAACAGTTGGCCGCGACCGTTCCTGAACTCGGCCTGCTCGACCGCGACGTCCTTGTTCGTCGTCGTCATGTTCACGTACATCGCGCCGCGCTGATTGCCGAACAGCGAGACGAAGAAGGCGTCCGGGACGATGCCGTACGACCACTCGTAGGTGCCGTTCCGGTAGGCGATGTCCGAGCCGGTGAGCCGGTACTGCGGGTACTGCATCGAGGACTGCGCGTAGTTGTCGCCGACGCTCCGCGGGAGCATCCGCACGTTCTCCTGCGAGGTGTTCGGGAGCGCCGAGAGCTGCGTCGCGTCCCCCTGCATCCCGCTCGCGACGTCCTCGTGCGCGTAGATACCGCCGACGACGGGGCCGACGAGCAGGCCGAGCGCGACGAAGACGACGACGGCGAGCCCGAGCAGGCCGCGCGACCGGCGCCGATAGCCGACGGCGCCGATGGCGAGCGCGACGACCCCCCACTGGACGACGCTCGGCGTCCCGACGAACACGCCGTACAGGAGCGCCTGCGTCGTCGGGAGGAAGAGCACCGCGAGGACGAGTATCCCGACGCCGTACGCGGCTATCTGCCAGCGCTCCAGGTTCACCTCGACGCCGAAGTCCTCGGGTCCCGGGGCGCTCACAGTCTCTCACCTCCGCGTTCGCGTGTGGGGCGCGTCCGTCGACCGGCGGGCGGCGCGCCGGTGGGCGAGTCACCGTCTGCGTGGAGGGCGGGCGGGGCGACGCCGCGGCGTGCGACGGGCCGCGTTCGGGGACCTGACATACGCCGACCATACTCGGCCGCACCCATAAATGGTCGTTCCCGCGCTGCCGTTCGGCCCGCCCGGGACGGCCCGCACCCGGGACCGGACCACCTCCTCACCGTCCGGGTATTATTGTATAT
>JBDGUG010000071.1:0-34904 GCA_042216135.1 Halarchaeum sp.
ACATCGTGGAATGGACCCGACAGTTCGAGAAGCCGTGCATCGCCTTTGAAGACCTCAAAGGCCTACACGACAGTATCGACTACGGTACCCGGATGAACCGCCGCTTGCACCACCTCCCGTTCCGCGCTCTTCAATTCTATACGTCGTACAAGGCGGCCTTCGAGGGGACTCCGACCGCGTGGATTAACCCCGAATACACGAGCCAGCGGTGTCCGATGTGTGGACACACGGAGCGTGCGAACCGCAACAAGAAGCGGTTCAAATGTCGGTCGTGTTCCCATCAAGACCACAGCGACCGAAGCGCAAGCGTCAACATCGCCGTCAAAGGTATCGAGACGCATCACAATTGGAATGTGCCTACTCTCCACGGCCTCCCCCACGTTCGGAAGGTGTCGTTCGAGAGACGGAGTCTCTCGTGATCACGAAACAGCTTCGCTGTTTCGGACGACGACGGCAGGCATCGGGGGCCGTGGACGCCCCGACCGTGACCCCTCCACCCGATCACAGCCATCACACCGATGGCCGAAGGGGAGTGTCAAACTAACCCACGGGAACCCTCACAACTCTCCACGAGGGCGTTCACCTCTACCGCGAACACACACGTACTCCTATCCACAATACCCTACGTCGACGACCCCCCTCTAGAGCGCTAGCTTTCTCGGGGACTCATCCACCCAAACCTCGCTACACTCGCATACCATCCCCGGACTCACTGCTTCCTATACGGGCACAACCCCCGCAAGAACACGTTGATATCTCGAGAATGGACTGTGTTTGCCTGACTATACCTCCCTCGAGCGAATACTCCAATTCGCCTCCCTACCGTTGGCTTTGCGTGTATCCCTTGCTGTCTGGCCCGACCCGACCCTCGCGCACTCGACCACACGACTCCACTCCCCGCACGTCATAATCGGCCGCTGTCTGCTGATTACGCTTCCTAGAACTCGTCTCCTCTCCCTTCGAACGCCCCCGATTCATACTCATACCCACATAGACGCCCACTTCACGCCCGCTCCTCCCATTCCATTCTCCCCTCCCTGCCAATTCATACACGCCCGGTAGAACGCTCTGCGCGACTTCTTGCGGGGATATTAGCTGATTATGAGGATTTAGCGTCTCTCTTTCTTCGAGGAGAGAATCCCCCCTCAGGGTGGGAGTGAATCCGACAACGCCTCCACAGACCATCGCCGATGTTTCCTCGCTTCTTTCACCCCCTCGGATAGCCACGGCTCTCGCGTCCGCTGTTCGCCGTATCGACCGCTTCGCATCTACGACTACCCGGCACCGGTAGCGTGCGCTAGCTGCCCCTCTACGCCGCCCCGCTGTCTCGGCTCGAAGACGCGCATCCGCTCACTCGATCGGTGCTGCGGAGTGAGACGACGGCGACTCGCTAAATAGACTCGCGTATCCGCGTAGCCCGGTCGACGATACCCGCTCGGCTACTCCTCCTCGGCCGCGTCGTCTCTCAGCGCCGCGATGTCCGCAGCGACGTCCTCGACGTGTTGTCGATGTTGCGCCGACGTCCCGACGTGTTGGGCCGCTTCTAGCTGGTCGTCGACGACCGCGTTCTGCTGGGGCCCCCAGACCTCGGGTGGTTCTGATTTGATGTACGCTACCCAGCGCTTGACGGCCTCGATGCGCTGCTCGCGGTTTCGCTCGTGCTTCTCGTCGAGGGATTCACGCGCGTTTGAGTCGCTCATATTCCTCCGTCACGTCGAGTCGCGATACCCACTCTTCGAGGCGCCCGACACTAAGGCTTTCCTCGAACATCGCGTAGAGGTGGACGGCGTCCTCGAGGTCTTTCTCCGCGCCGAGATAGAGCTTGTACGCGATCTGGAGTTCGAGCGGGCCGATCGGGACCGTCTCGTCACCGATCCGCGCGGTGATCGCGTTTTCGAGGGACGCGTGGTCGAACTCGTCGCGAGCGAACTTCACTTCGAGGTGCGGTGTGACCTGCCCGTCGGGCGCGACCCAGATGTTGTCGCCGTTCGCGAGCATCTCGTAGAGAGAACCGAGCGGTATCGCGGCCCCCCAGAACCCCTCGTTCGCGAGTACTGAGGCGAGTTCGTCCGCCGTCGTTTCGTCGATTGCTCCGATGAGGACGTCGACGTCCTCGGTCGAGCGAGCGCGGCCCGCGAGGATCGATACGTAGCCGGCGATGTAGACGTGGTCGATGTCGAAGCGGTCGAGGACGGTCGAGAACTGGATCGCGAGTTCGTCTAGGCGGTTCGGGTCGCGACCGACCACGAGCACCCCGTTCCGGAGTTCGATCCCGCTCATGTGCGTTCGTCGCGCGTCCCCGGCATAAATCGTCGCCCGGGCGGCGCCGCCGGTCTCGTTGCGCACCTACTTTCTTCCGTGTGGCGCCCGAAGCGCGTGGCGTGAAACGCACGCACGTCGATTCCGAGCGCTGGTTCGACGTCGTCCTGGAGAACGAGCGCGCGCAGGCGGCGACGATGGTTCTCGAGCCGGGCGAGTCGACGGGCGGGCGGGCGAACGCGCACCGGGAGAGCGACCAGTGGCTCTACGTCGTCTCGGGGTCGGGGCGCGCGACGGTCGGTGACCTGGAGTTCCCGCTGGCGGCGGACGACCTCCTCGTGGTGGAGGCGGGCGAGACGCACGAGTTCCGCGCGGCGGACGACGAGCGCCTGGAGACGCTGAGCATCTACGTCCCGCCGGCGTACTAGACGGATCGTTTATAGGTGCCACCGTCGATGAGTGGTGCGATGACGTGGTCGCCGTGGTGACCGTCGGCGTGTACGCGGCCGCGGGCGCCGTCTTCGGCGTGACCGGGTTCGTGGCGGGGGTCGCGCTCGTGGTCGCGGAGGTGTTCCGCGATCCGGTCGGCGTCGCGGTGGGGACGGCGACGCTGTCGTCGTCGACGTTCGCCGTGGCGTTCGCGCTCGCGGCGGTGAGCGCGGCGGTCCTCGCGATGACGGCGCTCGCGTTCGCGGTCGCGGTGGGGAATCGGGAGCGCCACGGACGCCGGTAGGCGACCGACACCCCTAAGCGGGATTCGTGAGTACGCTCGCCCATGGACCTGAAGGAACTCAGCTTCGGCGTGTTCGGACTCGCCGCGGTGATCGAGATCGCGGTGCTCGTACTGGTGGTGCAGGTGGGCGTCCGCTCGCGCGCGCTCTTCTACGTCACGGGCGCGGCGGCGCTCGTGGCGCTGGGCGCGCTCGGCATCTACACGCTCGCGGCGTGGCGCTCCCCGACGTCCGACCACGAGGCGCACGCGGCGCACTAGCGCATCCTTTTACTCGCGCGCCCCCGAGTCGCTAGTATGGCTGTCGTCTCCATTTCGATGCCGGACGAACTCGCGGACCGCATCGACGAGTTCGCGGACGAGCACGGCTACACGGGCAGGTCGGAGGTCGTTCGGGAGGCCGCGCGGAACCTCCTCGGCGAGTTCGAGGACGAGCGCTTGGAGGACCGCGACCTGATGGCGGTCGTCACCGTCCTCTTCGATTACGAGACGACGAGCGTCGAGGAGAAGATGATGCGGCTTCGCCACGAGAACGAGGCGCTGGTCGCGGCGAACTTCCACAGTCACGTCGGCGACCACCACTGCATGGAGCTGTTCATCCTGGAGGGCCGCCTCGAGGACATCTCGTCGTTCGTCGGGCGGGTGCGCGCGACGGAGGACACGCTCACCGTGGACTACTCGGTGACGCCCGTGGACGACGTCGGGCCGTTCGCCTAGGGGCGCCCGTTCCGGACGACCGTGCGCACGGCCGGCATCTCCCAGCCGTACGTGAGCGCGCCGATGCGCGCGAGCACGACGACGCCGGCGCAGCCGATGGCGGCCGCGCGAGCGGGCGCGCCGACGGCGGTGACGGCGACGTACGCGACGCCGCCGAGGACGGCGGGGCTGGCGTAGAAGTCCTCGAAGAGGACGAACGGCGCGCGGTCGAGCAGGAGGTCGGCGACGACGCCGCCGCCGACGGCGTTGATGGTGGCGACGGCGACGACGCCGAACGCGGCGAGGCCGTGGTCGGTGGCGACGATGGCGCCCGCGGTGGCGAACGCGGCGAGGCCGACGGCGTCCGCGACCGACGTCAGCGGGTGGTCGTCGGCGTCGTCGCGCACGACTCCGACGCCGACGGCGAGCGCGACGCCGAGCAGGCCGAGCGCGACTTCGTCGAACGACTGGAGGGCCAGCGGGACGCGCCCGACGAGGACGTCGCGGAGCGCGCCGCCCGCGAACGCCGTCGCGAGGCCGACGGTCGTCACGCCGAACAGGTCGAACTCCTCGCGTATCGCTTTCGTCGCGCCGACGAGCGCGAACGCGACGAGGCCGACGGTGTTCATCACGGCGAACGGGTCGGTGACTGGCACTACCGATAGCTCCGCGCCGTACCCCGATAGCTCTCTCGGAACGCGCTCGCCCGAGGACTTTTCGTCCCCGAGTGCGAACTGCTGGCATGGTACTCGCGCCCCGCTCGTGCGCCGCCGCCCTCGAACGCCCCGCTACGCGCCGCGCCGCCCGCCGGTCGCGGCTCGCTATCGCCGCCGACGCCCCCGCTCGGCCGGCCACCGTCCCGCCCGTCGTCGCGACGCGCGGCCGCGCTCGCGGGGCGTAGGCGCGATGTACGACGACATCCTCCTCCCGGTCGACGGCTCCGACGCCGCGAGCGACCTCGTCGCGCACGTCGCGGCCGTCGCGCGCTGGGCGGACGCGACCGTTCACGTTCGCTACGTCGCGGACACGACCCGCGACAGCGTCACCGTGCTCGGGGGGGACGTCGTGGACGCGCTCGTCAGCGAGGGCGAGCGTATCGTCGCCGAGACGGCGGACCGCCTCGCGGACGCCGGCGTCGACGTCGAACGCGGCGTCGTCCGGGGTCGTCCCGCGGACGTCATCGTCGCGGACGCCGCCGACGTGGACCTCGTCGCGATGGCGACGCACGGCCGCTCGGGCGTCGAGCGTTTCCTCCTCGGGAGCACCACCGCGTCGGTCGTGCGCCGCTCGCCCACACCCGTCCTCACCGCGCGCACCGGCGACGTCGCCCTGCGCTTCCCCTACGACCGCGTCCTGCTCGCCACCGACGGCAGCCCGACCGCGGAGGCCGCGCTCGCGTACGGCCTCGACCTCGCCGCCGCGCTCGACGCCGACGTCACCGTGCGGAGCGTCGTCGACACGGACTCGCTCGGCATCGACGCGCGCTCCGGCGTCGTCGTCGACGAACTCACCGCGGCCGCCGAGTCGGCGCTCGACACCGCCCGACGGCTCGCCGTCGAACGCGACGTGGACGCGGACGGTGCGGTCGTGCGCGGCCAGCCGGCGAAGGAGCTCTGCGAGGCCGCGCGCGACGCGGACGCCGTCGTGATGGGGACGACCGGCCGCACGGGCGTCGACAGACTCCTCCTCGGCAGCGTCGCCGAAGCGGTCGTGCGCCGCGCGCCCGTCCCCGTCTTCACGGTCGGCCGCGACGTCTAGTCGCGCGCGGCGGGCAGCGTCACGACGCCGCCGCGTTCGCGGTCGGTTCCGCCCCCGCTCACTGCGCGAGGTAGCCGCCGTCGACGCCGACGGCTTCGCCGGTGACGAACGAGGCGTCGTCGTCGCAGAGCCAGAGAACGGCGCTCGCGACCTCCTCGGGCGTGCCGAGGCGGTTCATCGCGTGCCGGCTCTCGATCTGTTCGCGGATCTCGGAGCCCTCCTCCATCCCGGCGTCGCGCAGCAGCGGCGTGTCGATGAACCCCGGACAGACCGCGTTCACGCGCACGCCCGTCTCGCCGTTCTCGAGCGCGGCGGTCTTCGTCAGGCCGAGCACGCCGTGTTTCGCCGCGACGTAGCCCGACGAGGTGGCGAACCCGACCTTCCCGAGGATCGAGGAGTTGTTCACGACGACGCCGCCGGACTCCTGGTCTTTCATCCGCGCTATCTCCGCCTGCATGCACTTGAAGACGCCGCCGAGGTTCACGTCGATGACGCCCTCCCAGCGTTCGGTGTCGTACTCGTCGACGGTCGCGCTGTCCCCGCCGACGCCCGCGTTGTTGAACGCGTAGTCGAGGCGGCCGTACTCCGCGACGGTGGCATCGACCATCGCCGCCGTCTCGTCGGCGTCCGTCACGTCCGTCTCGACGAACAGCGCGTCCCCGCCGTCGGCCTCGATGTCCGCCACCGTCTCCTCGCCGCCGTCGACGTCCACGTCCGCGACGACGACGCGCGCGCCGTTCGCGGCGAACTCCAGCGCCGTCTCCCGTCCGATTCCGGACCCGCCGCCCGTGACGAGCGCGACCGAACTGTCAGCTACCATACCGGGACGTCGTCGGCCGACGTCAAAAAGCACCGGGACGCCCCCCGCGCGTGGTCGCGCCGTCCGCCGTCCCACGCCCCGGGGTTCGCCGTCCGACTTTTGACGGTGCGCGTCGAACCCCGATACGTATGTACGACAGCATCCTCCTCGCCACCGACGGCACCGTCGCGTCCGCGGACGCGACCGCACACGCCATCGCCCTCGCCGCCGAACAGGACGCCACCCTGCACGTCCTCTACGTCCTCGACGAGGACGTCTACACCGCGTACAGCGGCGACGAGTACGTCGACGGCGCCGAGGGTCCGGAGCACGGCCTCGAAGAGCAGGCCGCCGAGGCCCTCGACGCCGTCGAGGCGGACGCCGACGCCGCGGACGTCCCCGTGGTGCGCGCCGTCGAACGCGGCGACCCGTCGAACGCCATCGTCGACTACGCCGACGAGCACGACGTCGACCTGCTCGTCCTCGGCACCCGCCACCGGCCCGACGAGTACCGCGCGCTCCTCGGGAGCGTCACCGACCGCGTCCTCCGCCTCACCACGCGGCCCGCGACGGTCGTCAAGACCGAAGTCGACGGCTGACCGCTCCTACGACCCGCCGTGCGCGCGGGACGCACGCCGTCGGGGCGCCGTGTCGCTCCGCATCGCCGGCACCACGCGCGCCCCGGCGAACCGAAATTCGTTTTCGCGGCCCGCGGATTCGTACGCCCGTGGCCGATTCGACACGTCGCAGCCAGTTCCTCGCGCTCTATCTCGTCCGCTTCGCCGGCCGGTTCGGGTTCGCCGCGCTCGTCGTCCTCCTCCCCTACTACGTGAATCAGCTCCAGGTGTCCGGGCTCACCACGGGGCTCTTCTACACGGGGTTCACCGCCGCGCAACTCGCCGCCGTCGTCCCGCTCGCGTGGGCGGGCGACCGCTACGACAAGCGCCTCGTCATCCTCGCCTGCCTCGGCCTCGGCGGCGTCGTCTACGCGCTGTTCACGCTCGTCTCCACGCCGGGGGCGCTCGTGGGCGTTCGGGCCGCGCAGGGCGTCGTCGTCACCGGCATCAGCCTGCTCACGCTCGCGTCCGTCGGCGAACTCTCCACGCCGGGCGAGCGCGCGAACCACATCGGGAAGTCGAACGCCGCGCGCTTCGCCGCCGCCATCGCCGGGAGCGTCACGGCGGGCGTCCTCTACCCGCTCGTCGGGTTCGCGCCCGTCTTCTGGATCCTCGTCGCGCTCTACGCGCTCACCTTCCTCGCCGTCGTCCTCGTCCTCCGCCCGGACGAGACGGTGATTCGCGGCTTCCCGTTCTCCGGGCTGGCGTTCAACCGCCGAATCCGGACGCTCAGCGTCTTCCGCGCGCAGTACGCCGTCGCGGTCACGCTCGTGCGGACGTGGGTGCCGCTGTTCGCCGGCGTCGCCGCCGCGCGCGGCGGCCTCGGGATGGTCGCGCTCGCGGTGAGCCTCGTCGTCGTCGCGGAGAAACTCACGAACCTCCTCCTCCAGCCCGCCATCGGATCGCTCTCCGACCGCTACGGCCGCGCGCTCTTCGTCTTCGTCGGTGGCGGCGCGTACGGCCTCGTCGCGCTCGCCGTCCCGTTCACGCCCGCTATCGGGGCGACGCTCGGCCTCCCCGAGACGATTCCGGGCGTCGGCTACGTCTCCGCCGCGTTCGTCCCGCTGCTCGTTCTGAACGGCCTGCTGGGGGTAACGGAGGCGTTCCGGGAGCCCGCGAGCATGGCGCTGTTCGCGGACGAGGGGAGCGACGACGAGGACAGCGGCGTCGCCGCGAGCTTCGGCGTTCGCAGCCTCGTCTGGCGGCCCGGGAGCATCCTCGCGCCGATGCTCGGCGGGTGGCTCATGGGCTCGGTCGGGATGGACTGGGTGTTCTACGTCGGCGGCCTCGCCGCCGTCACCGGCGTCCTCACGTTCCTCGTCGTGCTCGTGCGCGACCACGGCCGGGGCGCGCTCACCGAGTGGTAGCTACTGGTACGCGAGGTTGACCTCGACGTCGTCGACGGCGGTGAGCAGGCGCTCCGCGAGTTCGTCCTCGCGGTCCTCGCGCGTGACCCGGCGGGCGGCGCCCGCGACGGCGAGCGCGCCGACGACCGACCCGTCGTGGACGACCGGTGCGCCGATGGCGGAGATGCCCTCCAGGTCTTCGCGGCGGTTCACGGCGTAGCCGCGTTCGCGGATCGCCTCCAACTCGGCGTCGAGGGCGGCGCGGTCCGTGACCGTGTGTTCGGTCCGACCGGGGAGGCCGTGTTCGGCGACGACGTCGTCCACGCGCTCGCGCGGGAGGTGCGCGAGGATGGCCTTCCCGCCGGAGTTCAGGTGGAGGTGCGTCCACGACCCCGCGATGGACTCGACGTTCACGTCGGCGTCCCCGCGCGCGCCGTGGAGGTAGACGGCGCGGCCGTTCTCCTCGACGAGCAGCCACGCCATCTCGCCCGTCTCCGCGGCGAGCGCGTCCACCTGCCCCTTCGCGGCGCGATAGACGTCGTGCCGGTCGCGGGCGTCCTCGCCGACGCTGAAGAACTCCAGGCCGAGTCGGTACTCGCCGCCGTCGTTCACCGCGTAGCCGTGCTCGACCATCGTCCGCAGGTGCTTGTGGACGCTGCTCTTCGCGAGGTCGAGGTCCGTCGCGAGTTCGGTGACGCCCGCGCCGTCGCGCTCCCGGAGCGCCTCGACGATGGCGAACAGCGTCTCGTCCGACCCGACCGTGCTCATGTCGTCCGCTATGAGCGAACGCGTCTTAGGCGTGTCGCCCTACCGGACGACGGCGTCCAGCATCTCGACGGGCGTCGGCGGCTCCTCCGCCGCCTCGTCCCGGTCGCCGAGCTGGGTGCGACAGGACGCGCCCGGCGCGACCACCTGCTCGCCCGGGCTCTCGTCGACCTGTTCGAAGAGGACGTTCCCGACCGCCTCGCTCATCGAGCGGTGCTCGGCCTCGTAGCCGAACGACCCCGCCATCCCACAGCATCCCGAGTCGAGCGGGTCGACGTCGTAGCCGGCGCGGCGGAGCACGCCGACCGCGTGGTGGTCCTTCTTCGTGGACTTCTGGTGGCAGTGGCCGTGGTACGCGAGCGACGTCGGCGCGTCCGTGGTATCGAGGCCCTCGACGAGGCGGTTCACGTCGAGGTACTCCATCACGCCGTACGTGTTCTCCGCGACGCGCTCGACGCGCGCGCCGTCCAGCAGGTCGAGGTAGTCGTGCTGGAACATCACCGCGTCCGACGGCTCGACGAGCACGACGGCCTTCCCCGCCTCGACGTCCGGGTGGAGCGCCTCGACGTTCGCCGCCGCCGTCGCGCGCGACTGCTTCAGGAACCCCTTCGAGTGCGCGGGCCGGCCGCTGTCCGTCCGCTCCGCGAGTTCCACGTGGACGCCCGCCGCCTCCAGCACGCGCACCGCCGCCTTCCCCACCTCGGGGTGGCTGTAGTTCGTGTACGTGTCCACGAAGAAGACCACCTCGCGCTCGGCCTCGCTCCGGGACACGCGACAGCCGCCCCGTTCTGCGAACCAGTCGTGGACCGTCTCGCGCGCGAACGACGGGAGGGTGCGGTCGTCGCTGATCCCCACGAACTCCTTCAGGAGCCAGCGGCTCCCCGGGACCTTCTGCGCGAGATTCGAGAGCGGCGCGAACGCGCTCCCGACCTTCGAGAGCGTGTCCACGTTCGCGAAGAGCTTATCGCGCAGCGAGGAGCCGTGCTCCTCGTGGTAGGCGTGCGTGACCTCCGCCTTCATCTTCGCTATGTCCACCTCGCTCGGGCAGTCGTTCGAACAGCCCTTACAGCCGATGCAGAGGTCCATCACCTCGTGCATGAACTCCACGTCGAGTTCGTCGTCCGGCAGGTCACCGCTCATCGCCTGCCGCAGGAGGTTCGCGCGCCCGCGGGTCGCCTGAATCTCCTCCTCGCTCGCCCGGTAGGTCGGACACATCACGCCGCCCGTGGTGTCCTGGTCGCCGCGACAGCCCGCGCAGCCGTGGCAGAGCTCCGCCATCCCCTGAAAGCCGTTGTCGTTCTCCCAGTGGAGCGCCGGGTCGAAGGACGCCTCGAACTCGTAGTCCGGATCGTATCGCAGGTCCTCCGTCATCGAGACGCGCTCCGCGCGCGCCGGCACGTCGGCCGGGCGCTCCTCGTCGGGTTCGTACCCGCAGACCTGCCCCGGGTTCAGCAGCCAGTTCGGGTCGTACGCGCTCTTGAGTTCGCGGAACGACTCCCAGAGCCGGTCGCCGTAGAGCTTCCGGTTGAACTGGGTGCGCGCGCGGCCGTCGCCGTGCTCGCCGGAGACGGAGCCGCCGAGTTCGACGACGAGGTCCGTCACCGCCTCCGCGATGCCCTCGTAGTCCTCTAAGCCCTCCTCCGTCTTCGTCGTGACGAGCGGGCGGACGTGCAGGACGCCCGGGCCAGCGTGGCCGTAGAACGCCGCGAACGTGTCGTGCTCTGAGAGGATGTCGTGGAAGCCCGCGACGTACTCGGAGAGCTTGTCCGCCGGCACCGCGCAGTCCTCGATGAAGGAGAGGTGTTTCTCGTCCGTCGTCCGGGAGAGCAGGATGGGGTTCCCGGCCTTCCGGAGCTTCCAGACCGTATCGCGGTCGGCCTGGTCGTGCGCCTCGATGGCGTCGAACGCGCGCGCGCCGACGCGGTCCGCGACGAGGCCGTCGACCTTCTCCTCGCCCTCGGCGTCGTCGTCCGCGTAGAACTCCACGAGGAGCGCGGCGCGCGTCCCCTCCGGGAGCATATCCACGACGGGCGCGAACTCGGTGGTGTCGCCCGCGAGGTCGATGAGCGTGTCGTCGATGAACTCCACGGCCGCCGGGTCGTGTTCGAGCACGTCGACGACGTCGTCCACGGCGTCCAGTAGCTCCTCGTACGTGAGGAGCGCGACGGCCTTCGTCTCCGGCACCGGTTCGAGGGAGACGGTCGCCTCCGTGACGAGCGCGAGCGTCCCCTCGGAGCCGGCGAGCAGGCGCGCGAGGTTCACGGTGGCGTCCTCACCGAGATCGGTCGTCGCGGGGTCGGCGTCCCCGTACGCCTCGTCGACGAGCATGTCGAAGTTGTAGCCGGAGACGTTCCGCTTCATGTCTGGGTAGCGCTCGCGGACCTCCGCGGCGTCGTCCTCCAGGACGCCGAGGGCGGCGGCGTAGACGGCCGACTCGACGTCCCCGTCGGCGTCGGCGCGCTCGCGGAGTTCGCCGACCGTCGTCTCGCCGAACGTCGTGACGGTGCCGTCCGCGAGCACCGCCTCCACCTCCTCGACGTACGCGTCCGTCTTCCCGTACTTCAGCGAGTGCGAGCCCGTGGAGTTGTTCCCGATGGCGCCGCCGATGACGGAGCGGTCGCCCGCCGCGGGGTCCGGCGCGAACTTCAGGTCGTGCGGGGCGAGCGTCTCGTTCAGGCGCGCGAGCGTCACGCCCGGCTGGACGCGCGCCGTCGCCGCCTCGGGGTCCGCGTCGAGGGGCGCGTCCATGTAGCGCGTGAAGTCGAGGACGACGGCTTCGTTGACCGTCTGGCCGGCGAGGCTGGTGCCGCCGCCGCGCGGGAGCACCGGAATGTCCTCGCTCGCGCAGTACTCGACGACGGCGGCGACGTCCGCGGTGCGCTTCGGGAAGACGACGCCGATGGGCGTCACCTCGTACGCGCTCGCGTCCGTCGCGTATAGCTGGCGCGAGTACGAGTCGAAGCGGACGTCACCGTCGACGCGCGACGCCAGCGCGTCGAGGAGTTCGGGCCGCTCCACGTCGTCTCCGCGATAATCGTAGTTGGCGTCCGATGCGGCGGCCGGGTCGGGGGCTGGGGTCTGACTCATACGGGTGATGTGCGCGCGTCCTGTGGGGGTCGACACGCGCCGCCGACCGAGTCGACGGCCGTGTCGCTCGTGTGCTACTCCGTTGCCGCCCAGCAACTAATAGATTACCGGAACCGACCCACGAACGTCGTTCACCGACCGACCAGCCGCCGCCTAGACGTTACACCTCTCGCTCGAGGTCGTCGTAGTGCGCCTCCAAGTACGACCGGCCCTCCTCCGTCTCCACGAGGACGTCGTCGAAGACGGCGGCGTCCGTCTGGAACTTGTGGACCTTGTGCAACTGGGTGTTGTGGAAGCGCGAGACGAGGTCGCCGTGCGTCTTGAAGAACTCGTGGATCCACCGCCCCATCTGTTCGTCGCTGCGGAACTGCGTGATGAGCTGCCAGTGGTAGTCGCTGTCCGCGTTGAAGAAGAGGAGGACGTGCGGGTCGTCCACGAGGTCCCAGTAGCACTCCTCCCACTCGTCCTCGAAGTTCGGATAGTGGAAGGCGATCCGGAAGAGGTAGTGGCGGAACATCTCCTTCGCCGGGAGGATGGTCTCGCGGAACGCGCCCGCGTCGGAGAGCTCCCGGAGAATCTCGTTGATGCGGTTGTGCGAGAGGGAGATGTCGTACTCCTCGTCGAGTATCGAACTGAGTTCGCGCGTCGAGACTGTCGGGTGTTCGACGCGGACCTTCAGGATGACCACGTCGCGCGGCGAGATGTCGAAGTCGTCCGGCTCGGGCATACCCCACCCTCGCGGCCCGCGACCAAAACGTTCGTGGTGTCACCTCGACACCTGTCTCCCGACGCCCGTGACGCGGGCGGCAATCTGCGAGCGAAGCCGCCCGCGACGAGACAGATTACTCCTGGCCGTGCTTCTCGACGTCGACGTCGGCGAAGGAGACGTCGCGCTCCTCGACGTCCACGCTCATCGAGCCGATGCCCTCGATTTCGGCGTCCACGACGTCGCCGTCTCGGAGCGGGCCGACGCCCTCGGGCGTCCCCGTCGTGATGACGTCGCCGACTTCGATGGTCGCGCCGATGGAGGCGTACTGGACGATGTCCGCGCACGTGTACACCATGTCGCTCGTGTTGTCGGACTGCTTCACGTCGCCGTTCACGGCGAGTTCGAGGTCCAGGTTCTGCGGGTCGTCGAGTTCGTCGGGGGTGACGACGCAGGGGCCGACGACGGTGAACGTGTCGTAGGACTTCCGGTTCGAGCGGTCCTGGTCGCCGCGGACGGAGATGTCGAGGAGGATGGTGTAGCCGAAGATGTTCTCCCACGCCTCGTCGTTGTCGACGTCCTTCGACTCCTCGCCCATGACGAAGGCGAGTTCGACCTCGTGGTCGATGCGCCGGTCGTTGAACGGGATGACGATGTTCTCGTCCGGGCCGATGACGCTCGACGGCGCCTTCAGGAAGTAGCCCTTGTCCTCGATGGAGAACCACTCGTCGGTGGTGATGTCCTTGTCCGCGATGGCCTCCTCGATGTGGTTCTCGTAGTTGAGCGGGGCGGCGATGACCTTTCCGGGGCGGCCGACGGGCGCTTCGGTGGTGACGTCCGCGGCGTCGTAGTCGGCGTCCGCGTCCGCGTACTCGCTGGCGTCGTAGTCGCCCTCCATGTACTCGACGAGCGGCTCCTCGCTCTCCAGGCCGAGGCGGTCGGTCAGGTCGATGATCCCGTTGTCGTCGGTCAGCAGACCGAGTCGACTGCCGTCGAAGCGAACGAACTTCATACGGTCGAATCTCGTACGCCCACGACTTAAATTACACCGGTTTCTGTCGACCGCCGCCCGTCCTCGCTCGGACGGCCGGCGGTCGTTCGTCCCGTTCGCCGGTCATCCGCGCGAGCGCGCACGGGTGACTAGGGACAGCTTCGTGTCGACCACAGTATTTATATCGCACAGCACCTATCATCACTATCGTATGCCAACAAAGGACGGGAACTTCGGACGGCGAACCTACCTCAAGGGCGCCGGTGCGGCCGGTGCGGTCGCGCTGACCGGACTCGCGGGCTGCAACGGCGGCGACGGTGGCGACACGAGCAGTAGCTCGACCACCGGCGGCACCTCCAGCAGCGACAGCGGCTCCGAGACGATCACCATCGGCGCGACGGTCCCGGAGACCGGCGCGTACTCCGCGCTCGGCGACGACTTCAAGCGCGGCTATCAGCTCGGCGTCAAGCTGATGAACCAGAACATGGACCAGAACGTCGAACTCGTCCTCAAAGACGACGAGTCCGACGCGCAGAAGGTCCGTTCGACCCTCCAGCAGATCGTCTCGAACAACGACGTCGACATGCTCTGGGGTTCGTTCTCCAGCCTCCTCGTCACCGCCGGGAGCGCCTACGCAGAACAGCAGGGCATCCCGTTCGTCGGCACCGCCTTCGCGTACATGGCGCCCCACCAGGACAACAACTACGAGTGGACGTACGCCGCGATGCCGAAGTCCAAGGGCGTCGCCCAGGCCACCAAGGGGATGCTCGAACTCATCCCCGAGAGCGAGCGGCCCTCCAAGATCGGTATCTGGGAGCCGAACACCGGCTGGGGGAACGAGCAGGCGAACTACTGGGAGGACACGCTCGGCGGCGACTACGACATCGCGCTGCGCGAGAAGTACAGCCTCGGCGCGAAGGACTTCTCCACGCTCATCTCGAAGTCCCAGAGCGCGGGCGTCGAAGTCCTCCTCTCCGTCCCGGTCCCGCCGGGAGCGATCACCGCGGTCAAGCAGATGGCGTCGCAGGGCTGGACGCCGAAAGCGATCCAGTTCGTCCGCGGCGCCGACCCGTCCGCGTTCCGCTCCGCGCTCGGGAAGAACGCGACGGGCGTCACGATGTGTCCCGGCTGGGTCCCCGGCCTCACCGGCAACGGGAACGCCGCGCTCACGAAGATGGCGCGCGAGAACTACGACGAGTACTCGCAGGGCCAGCTCCTGCCGGTCATGATCGGCGCGTCCTTCAACGTCGCGCAGGTCGCCCAGCAGGCGTTCCAGAACGCGGGCGGTACCTCGCCCACGGACGTCCAGTCCGCGCTTCGCTCCACGGACTTCGAGACGGTCATCGGGAACTTCAGCTTCTCCGACAACGGCCTCCCGCAGGGCCTCGAAGCGCCCATCGGCCAGTGGTACGAGGGCGCCCAGCACCTCGCGTACCCCGCGACGGACGCCGACGCCGCCATCGACTTCCAGTACCCGCTCACGCCGTTCGGCGAGCGCTAACGCCGAACCCGCTCCTCCGTTTTTCGCGCCGCGTAGCGATGCGACCCGCGTTCGCGCGCCGCCGCGAACGCGATGGTGATTGCCGCTACCGTAATCACTACCCACCGGGTCACGTCATCACCTGATAGCGTGACCGTACACTCCCTCCTCTCCCCGAGTCGGCCGGCGATATCAGCGCGCGCGAGCGTCCCCCCGGTGCAGGTATGACGCGGGCCGTCACCGAGTGGTTCGCCGTCCCCGTCGGCGTCCTCGCCGCGGCGCTCCTCCTCCTCTTCGCGCCCGTGCCGACGATGCAGGCGCACGTCCTCGCCATCACCGTCTTCTGCATCGTCGTCTGGATCGGAAGCCCCGTCCCGCCGTGGCTCACCGGCATCGTCGCCATCGGCCTCATCGGCCTCCAGCTATCCCCCGACGTCGCGCTCACCGGCTTCGAGTCACCCGCGACGTGGCTCATCGTCTTCGGCCTCGTCGTCGGCGAGGCCACGCGCCGCAGCGGCCTCGCGACCGCCCTCCAGTCGTTCGTCCTCGCGCGCACCCTCGACGAGGACGCGAGCGCGCGACGCACCTACTATCGCCTCCTCATCCTCCTCAGCTTCGCCGGCCTCGGGTTCGCGCTCCTCCTCCCCGCCGCGCTCGTCCGCGTCCTCATCGCCACCCCCGTCCTCCTCGAGATCGGTCGCGCGTTCGACTCCCGCGAGGCCCGTCTCGGCATCTTCTTCGCGCCGATCTTCGCCACCTACTACGGCGCCGTCGGCGTCCTCACCGCGAACCTCCCGAACATCGTCATCACCGGCATCGTCGAGAACCTCACCGGCGTCTCCATCACGTGGACGGACTGGCTCCTCCAGATGTTCCCCGTGATGAGCGTCGCGCGCGTCCTCCTCATCGTCGGCGTCGTCGCCGCGATGTACCGGCCGCCGCGCGACGAGACGGTCTCCATCCCGGACGCCGCCGCGTCCGTCTCCCCGGACGCCCGCCGGATGCTCGTCACGCTCCTCGTCGGCGTCGTCTTCTGGGCGACCGACTCCGTCCACGGCCTCCACCCGATGTTCGGGGCGCTCCTCGTCGCCGTCGTCGCGCTCCTCCCGCGCGTCGGCGTGATGGGCTACGACGCCGTCGAGGACATCGACTTCTCCATCATCTTCTTCGTCGGCGCCGTCTTCGCCATCGCGGACGCGCTCACCAAGAGCGGGTTCACCGAGCGGGCCGCGAACGTCCTCCTCACGCTCGTCCCGAACGACGCTCCGACCGCCGTCATCCTCGCCGCCGTCTTCTTCGTGACGCTCGCGCTCTCCCTCATCCTCGAAGGCATCGCCGTCTCCAGCGTCCTCACGCCCGTTCTCGTGACGTTCGCGGCGAGCGCCGGGGTGAACGTCGCGGACGTCGCGTACACCGAAGCCGCCGCGCTCGGCGTCTTCTGGTTCCCGTACCAGTCCGTCGTCCTCGTCGTCATCGCGCGCGTCGGCCTCGTCGAGACGCGGGACGTCATCAAGACGGCGAGCGCGCTCTCGCTCGCCACGATAGCCGTCCTCCTCCCGCTCCTCCTCGGCTACCTCGCCGTCGTCTGAGCCGGTCGAAAAAGTCGAGTAGCGCTAGTTCGGGGTCGCTTCCGCGTAGAGGTTGAACGCCTCGAACACGGGCCGGTCGGTGATGCCGAGCAGGATGGCCTCGCCCTCCGGCTCGTGGTGGTGGATCTCGTCGCGCGGCACGACGAAGATGTCGCGCTCGCCCCACTCGAGCACCTCGTCGCCGACGTGCGTCGCGCCCTCGCCCTCGACGACGAAGTAGATGTCCACGGTGTTGTGGAAGTGCGGCTCCGTCTCCTCCTGGAGGAGCTGCGCGCGGAACGACATCGTCGGGAACAGCGGCGCCTCGCCCGTCGCCGGATTGACGTACGAGAGGCTGTATCCGTCGTGCGGGTCCGGGTCGTCGTTCTCCGCGCGCTGTTCGAGCGTCTCCAGGGTCTCCTGCCAGCTGAACCGATACGGCGGCGTGGCCTCGCGGATGCCCTGGAACGGGCCGGGGATGTCGTCCTCGAACTTGTCGTCCTCGGGACGCGCGCGGCCGTACTGGGAGTCCCAGTAGCCCTGCGTCTTCGTCACCGGCTGGCGTTCGAGTTCGTGGTTCTCGAACGCCTGGCGGGCGTTCAGCGAGTCGAGGACGAGCGGCAGGTCGAGGACGTCGAGCCACGCCGCCACCTCGTCGGAGTCGTTGACGTGGTCGTGCCACTCCCACTGCGGGGTGGTGATGAGGTCGCCGTCGCGCATCGGGAACTCCTCGCCCGCGACGACCGTCTTCATGTCCTCGTCGCCGTCGATGGTGAAGCGCAGCGCGTTCGCGGAGTGCCGATGCGACGGCGCGGTCTCACCGGGGGAGACGGTCTGCACGCCGACGTAGATGGTGTTCGAGATGGCGTTGTTGTAGCCGCCCGTGTTCAGCGGGACGGCGACGCGGCGCTCGAATCCCGGCGGGAGGTCCGCGATGGGCACGTCCCGCTCGATGCCGTCGATGGCCTCCTTGATGTCCTCCCACTTCCAGATGTCCGGTTCGAGGCCCGCCTGCATGTTCCCCAGGTCGTTCTCGACCTCCCAGAGCGGCCGGAGGTTGTTCTCCTCCAGGATACTCCGGGTTTCCGCACTCATCTCTAGGAGGTCCTCTTCGGGCTCTTGCGTCGCCATGGTTCACTATGACAATTCCTCGGCGGCGACCATAAACGTATGGGAGAACGCGTTCGCGTCCCGGGCCGCGTCGCGCCCGCACGGCCCGCTCAGGCCTCGGCTATCTGCGATTCGAAGATGTCGTCGGACGTGAACAGCGCCCGGCAGTCCTCGCAGACCATCCGGCCCTGGATCGCGTACTCCCAGAGCTTTCCGCCGCACTCCGGGCAGTCGAAGTGCGCGCGTGCGAACGGACTCGATTCCGCGTAGATGTTGTCGAACTCCGCCATACCCCAACGTGTCCGCGGAAACGGTAAAAGCGTATCGTCCGGGTTAGTCGTCGTCCGTGTACTCGGCGAACGCCTCCCGGAGGTCGTCCGGAATCTCGATGGCGCCCTTCCCGCCGTGGTTCGCGCAGACGCGCTGCTCGTAGCCGCTGAACGTCACCTGTCCGTCACAGCGCGCCTCGTAGTCGAAGCGCACGCCCTTCGTGCCGAGCGACGGCGTGATCTCGATCTCGACCTTGTCCCCGGCGTTCATCGGCGCCTCGAACTCGAAGTCCATCTGGACGAGCGGCAGTCCGTAGCCGTCCTCGTGCGCGAGCTCCCAGAACGGGAAGCCGATGTCCTCCATCAGCATGTCGGACGTCTCGTGGACGGCGTCCACGATGCGGGGGTAGTGTGCGATGCCGAACGGGTCCGTGTCGGAGAAACGGACCTCCCAGGTGCGCGTGAAACCACTCATGCTTCGATCACCACGAGCGCGTCCAGCGCCATAGCTCCATCGGACGTCGCCAGCACCGGGTTGACGTCGACTTCCACTATCTCCTCGTGCTCGGCGAGCAGGTCTCCGACGGCGGTGACGACGCCGGCGAGCGCGTCCACGTCCGCGGGCTCGCTCCCGCGGTAGCCCTCCAGGAGGGGCGCGGAGCGGAGTTCGCCGATCTGTTCGCGCGCCGTCTCCTCGTCGATGGGCGCGAGGCGGTGCGCGGTGTCCTCGAACAGTTCGGTGAAGACGCCGCCGAGGCCGGTGAGCACCACGGGCCCGAACGAGGGGTCGCGCAGGCCGCCGACGATGACCTCCGTGCCGGCGTCGACGTCCGCGGCCTCCTCGACGAGGACGTCCGCGTCGACGCCCGCCTCGTCGGCCGCGTCCAGCACGTCCGCGGCGACCGAGCGCGCCTCCGCTTCGTCCGCGACGCCGACGGTGACGCCGAGGCCGTCCATCCACTCGCTCTTGTGCGTGACCGCGGGCGACGACACCTTCAGCACGACCGGGAAGCCGATGTCCGCGGCGGCCTCCGCGGCCTCGTCGGGCGTGGACGCCACCGCGAACGCGGGCGTCGCGACGCCGGCGTCGGCGAGCAGCGTCTTCGCCTCCGCCTCCGTCAGGGTCGTCCGGCCGTCCGCCAGTGCGGCCTCGATGGGCGTCTCACTCATCGCCGACCACCCCCGCGGGCGCGGCGTTCGCACGCGCGTCCGCGTACTCCGCGAGCGCGACGAGCGCGTCCGCGGCGCGCTCCGGCGTCTCGAAGACGGGGACGCCCGCGCCCTCCAGTTCCGCGCGGTCGTCCGCGAGCAGGGACTCGGCGCCCGCGCTCGCGAACACGACGGGCTTTCCGACTTCTTCGGCGAGGCCGTCGACGGCCTCCGTGGGGAAGCCGAGCGCGGCCTCGTGGAGTTCGTAGACGACGACGGCGTCGACGTTCTCGTCCTCTGCGACGGCGCGCACGACGTCGCCGAACTCCGGCATCGGCCGGCCCGTGTCCACGGGGTTCGCGGCGTACGTGATGCCGGGGAGGATGTCGTTCACCGTCTCCATCGTCTCGTCCTCCAGCGTCGGGAGGGAGACGCCCGCCTGCTTCAGGCGGTCCGCGATGATGATGCCGGGGCCGGCCTGCGCGGTGACGACGCCGACGTTCGTTCCGTCCGGGAGCGGGTTCGTCGCGGCGACGTGGCCGGCGTCGAGCAGTTGGCTCGTGGAGTCGACGACGGGGACGCCGTACTGCGAGAAGCCGGCGGTGTAGAGCGCGTGGTCGCCGGTGAGCGCGCCGGTGTGGGACTCGGCGAAGTCGCCGACGTCCGCCTGCCCGACCTTGTACGCGAAGACGGGCGTCTCGGACGCGTAGCAGGTTTCGAGGAGGCTCCGCGCGTCGTCGGTGCCCTCGACGTGCAGGATTATCGATCCGGTCTCGGGGTCGTCGTCGAAGTACTCGATGACCTCCTCGAAGCCGACGTTCGCGCGGTTCCCGAGGCCGACCATCGCGGAGAGGCCGCGGCGTTCGCGGGTCGCCTGGAACGCGAGCGAGTGCGCGACCCCGCCGCTCTGCGCGACGACGGCGGTGCCGCCCGCCGGGACTTCCTCGACGCCGGTGGCGAACGACGCGTGGATGCCGGCGCCGGGGATGACGAACCCGCTCGTGTTCGGGCCGAGGAGCGCGACGCCGTGTTCGTTCGCCGTCTCGGCTATCTCTTCCTGGAGTTCCTCGCCCTCGTCGCCGGCCTCCGCGAACCCGCCGGCGTAGATGACGGCGCCGCCGACGTCGGCCTCGCCGCACTCCTCGACGACGCTGGGGACGACGGGCGCGGGCACGCAGAGCAGCGCCAGGTCGACGGCCTCGTCGACGTCGCCGATCGAGGCGACGAACGGTTCGCCGAACACCTCGCCCTCCCCGGACGGGTTGACCGGGTAGACGCGTCCGCCGTAGTCGTGGACGTTCTCCATCGCCTCGTAGCCGATCTTCCCCTCGGTCGTGGACGCCCCCACCACGGCGATGGAGGACGGGCGGAAGAGTCGGTCAAGTTCGAGTTCGCGTGTCACGCGCTCACGTAGTCAGAACGCGCTCATAGGGCTTTCGGGACTCGCTCCCACGCCTCTGTTCGCCCAGAAGAAACGAACTGTCTCGAACGTTCGTCGGGGACGCTCCCGACCACGACCGAGGCGTTTACACTCATATCTGTGTAAACTACTCGCGGGGTGATTCGGTCGTATGGGGGCGTGACGCGCTCGTATATGGGCGATACCCCCGACGAGCTGATACCACTGCGTTCGCTCACAACGAATACGTGGCGACGAGCGCGGCGGTGAGCGCGTACGTCGCCGCCGTCGACGCCGCCACCGACCCCGCGGGCGACAGCCGCGTTCCCGCCACCCCCGCGACGGCGGGGAGCGCCCCCGCCGCCGCCAGCACCACCGGGAAGACGCCCGCCAGCGCGCCCGCACACACCACCGCACCCCCCAGCACCGACAGCCCCGCCGCCGTGCGACGCGCGCCCGCGACGCCCAGCGCCACCGGGAGCGTCCGCTTCCCGCGCGTCGCGTCCGCCGAGACGTCCGCGCAGTCCACCCGCGCAACCAGCGACACGAGCAGACAGACGTACGCGAACGCCAGCGCGAGCACCCACGGCGGCACCGCCCCCGCCTGCACGCGATAGCCGCCCGCGAACGCGAGCGCCGCCCCGACCGGATAGTCCAGCGTCTTCGACACCGGACGCGTGTCCAGTATCGGCGCGTGCAGCCACGCCAGCGCGAGCAGCGGCAGCGTCACGAGCGCGCCCACCCCGTCCACGCGCGCGAGCACGACGACGCCCACGACGAACGCGACGCTCGCCGCCACCGCCGCGACCCGGAGCGCGCGCCGCGACAGCGGGTTCGCGTCGTCCTCCCCGCGGACGTAGTGGTCCACCTCCCCGTCCCGGAGGTGCGCGACGTAGATGGCGAGCGCGACCAGCGCCGCGTGGCCCGCGAGCAGAACGACGTCGCGCGGCCCCGCGAGCACGCCGCCGACGACGGCCAATCCGACGGCCGGCCCCGCGAAGCGCGGCTTCACGTGCGCCCACAGCCCCCGAACTACGCTCCCCGCGGTCATCGCACCTCCTTCGCGCGCCCCCCGCAAAGACTCACCGTTTCCAAAGGGTTATAGGCGATTCCGCGAATACCCTCGGAAAGACTATGAACTATCTCGCGGCCTGGGAACGCTCGGTCCGATGCTATCCCACCGACACCGCGCTCGTCGACGAGACCGGCGACGAGCGGACGTACGCCGAACTCGACGCGGAGAGCACCGCGCTCGCGAACGCCGTCCACGAACGCATCCCCGACCAGCGATGCGCCACCCTCGCGCTCAACGGCATCCCGACCGTCGCGTCCATGCTCGCCGGCCAGAAGCGCGGGCGAGCGACCGTCCAACTCCCCTTCCGCGCCGGCGAGGACGAACTCGCGCGGATGTTCGACGACGCCGACGTCGGCGCCGTCCTCTTCGACGACGCGAACGCCGACCTCGCGCTCTACGTCGTCGAACACACCGACGTCGAGTTCGCGCTCCACGCCGGCGAGGAGGACGTCGACCACGACGCCGTCCGCGACTACGACGCCGTCCTCGCCGACGCCCGCGACGACGACGTCGTCGAGTCCGCCGACACGAACGAGTACGGCGTCTTCTACACCAGCGGCACCACCAGCAGGCCGAAAGGCGTCCTCTTCGACCAGGAGTCCATGTGGTACGGCGCCACGCAGGTCGTCATGGAGATGAGCCTCGTCCCCACCGACACAGCGCTCGTCACGACACCGTGGTACCACATGGTCACCACCGCCGCGTGGATCCTCCCGCACCTCCTCACCGGCGCGACGCTCGTCCTCCAACCCCGCTTCGAACCCGACGAATCCCTCGCGCTCGTCGAAGAGCACGGCGTCACCGGGATGCTCGCCGTCCCCACCCAACTCGACACCCTCGCCGACCGCCAGGCCGAACTCGACCGCGACGTCTCCACCCTCGAGAAGATCCGAACCGGCGGCGCCGTCGTCAGCCGAAGCCTCGTCGACCGCGCCTCCGAATACCTCACCGAGAACGTCTACAACAGCTACGGACTCACCGAGGGCGGCCCGAACCTCGCGTACGCCCACCCGAGCGCCCAGGAAGACCACCTCAGCACCGTCGGCAAGGAGTCCTTCGCGTGGGAACTCCGCGTCGTCGAAGCCGCCACCCCCGAGGAGAAACCCGACCCCGACGCCGTCGTCGAACCCGGCGGCACCGGCGAACTCCTCGCGCGCTCCCCCGCCATGGGCGACGGCTACCTCAACAACCCCGAGGAGGAGGAGAAACTCTTCGTCGACGGCTGGCTCCGAACCTTCGACGTCGCCGACGTCGACGAGGACGGCTACCTCTACATCGTCGACCGCGTCGACAACATGATCGTCTCCGGCGGCGAGAACGTCTACCCGCAAGAGGTCGAACAGATCCTCCTCGAACACGACGGCGTCCGCGACATCGGCGTCATCGGCCTCCCCGACGACCACTGGGGGCAGGTCGTCGCCGCCGTCGTCTCCGTCGAAGACGGCGTCACGGAAGAAGAACTCGACCAGTTCTGCCAGGACCACCACGACCTCGCGAACTTCAAGCGCCCGCGCCGCTACGTCCTCACCACCGACGAACTCCCCCGCACCGACACCGGCACGCTCGAACGCTCTACCGTGAAGAACGAGTACTTCGACGCGTAACCCCGGTCGAACCCGCGCGTTCTCCGCCTCTCTTTCCGCTCGCCGTTCCGTCGCCCTCGCGTCGCTCGGGCCGACGTTTGCTCGCGGCCGTCGCCGCTCGCGCTTTCGTCGCGCTCTCCGCGAGCGCGACGTTGCTCGCGGGTCGTGCATCCCCGCTCGCGTTTCCGCGGCCTCCCCACGGTCGGCCGCGTTACTCCTCGACGCTCCGGACGACGACCGTCCGGTCGGTGTCGATGATGACGCGCTGGGTCGTGCTCCCGAAGACGGCCTTCCCGGTCGGGGAGCGACGGCGGCCCGCGAGCACGAGCATGTCGCTGTCGCGTTCGTCCGCGAGCGCGACTATCTCCTCGGCCGGCGACCCGCTCGACTCCGCGAGCTCCGCCTCGACGCCCGCCTCGTCGAGTCGGTCCTCGGCCGCCCGGATCGCTTCGAGTTGGCCGACCGACGCGCCCTCGTCGTTCTCCGTGAACACGTGCAGGAGCACGACGTGTATCTCGTCGTGGTCGAGCGGCATCTCGAGGACGGCCTCGACCTGCTGGCGCGCGCGGTCGTCGTCGTCGTCGACCGGGATGAGTATCTCGTACATCTATTCGTCGGTGAGACCGCCTGGCACGTTCTGCTTTACGATTCCGACGGTGCCCTCGATGCGCTTCGCGTTGCGCTCGATGGCGGGGATGTCGTTCTCGTCGCCGTACTCGCGCAGCGCCGCCGTCGCCTCCTCGAGGTCGTCCACGAGGCGCTGCAGTTCGTCGATGTCGTACTCCTCAGACATGGTCTTCCCTCCGGTCTTCGAGCCGATCAGCCTTCAACTCCGGCCGGTCGAGCGTCTCGTACGGCACGATCTCGACCCGGCACGTGATGCTCGTCGTCTGCTTCAGGCGCTTCTGCAGTTCCTCGCGGATGGTCTCCGCGGCCACCGTCGAGTCCGGCGTCTCCTCCGCGACGACCGTGACGACGTCGATGTCCTTCTCCTCGTGGCCGTCGATGATGACCTCGTACTCGTCCCCGACCCCGTCGTAGGAGCGCACGACGTCCTCGACGGCGGTCGGCGCGAACAGCACGCCGTTCACCTTCGTCAGGTCGTCCGAGCGCCCGAGCACGCCGCCCTCCGCGAAGCGGAACGAGCGCCCGCAGTCGCAGACGTCCGCGCTCTCCTCCAGGCGGATCTCGTCGCGTAGCTCGAAGCGGATGTAGGGCTGTGCGGTCCGGTTCAGGGGCGTGATGACGATTTCGCCCGTCTCGCCGGGTTCGACGGGTTCGCCGTGCTCGTCGAGCACTTCGATGAGGAACTGCGCCTCGTTGAGGTGGAGGCCCATCCCCTCGCCGTCGCAGGTGAACCCCCACGCCCCCGCCTCCGTCGCGCCCGCGTGATCGAAGACTTCGGCGTCCCACGCCTCCTCGATGCGCTGCTTGGTGCCGGGGACGCTCGCGCCGGGTTCGCCCGCGCAGACGATCTTGTCGACGTCGAAGTCCTCGGGTTCGAAGCCCTCCTCGCGCGCGACTTCGGCGAGGCGGAGCGCGTACGTCGGCGTGCTCATGAACGCCGTCACGCCCACTTCCTTCATCTTCCGCACGCGCTGCGCGGAGGAGAGGTTCCCGCCCGGCACCACTTCGGCGCCGATGCGTTCGGCCGCGTAGTGGGCCGCCCAGAACGCGACGAAGACGTTGTAGGAGAACGGGAAGAAGACCCGGTCGTCGGGCCGGAAGCCCTGCGCCCAGAGGACGGTCGCCCAGCAGTCGCTCCACCACTCCCAGTCCTGCCAGGAGTCCGCCTGCCGGACGGGCTCGCCGGTGGTGCCGGAGGTCTGGTGGTACTCCGTCACCTCCTCTAAGTCGGTGGCGAGCAGGTCGCCGTACGGGAACGGGTCGCTCCCCTGCGCGCCCCGGAGTTCGCTCTTCTTCGTCGTCGGCACGGAGCGGACGTCTTCCATCGTCTCGATGTCGGACGGATCGACGCCGGCCTCGTCCAGTTTCTCCCGGTAGAACGGCGAGTTCTCGTAGACGTGCTCGAGCTGCTCGCGGAACCGCGCCACCTGGAGCTCCCGGAGTTCCTCGCGGTCCATCGTCTCGAGCGCCGGGTTCCACATCCGACTCATCGGCGCGCCCCCGCGTCGTGTGCCGTGCGTCGTGTCATGGTGTTCGTGTCTCGGAGTAGCACCACCACGAACAATAATGGTTTTGTTTGGTCGATGACGCCCCGTCCTGAAGTTACACCGTCCGATAGAGACGCGATCCGGTCGTGGAACGCGCGGTGAGCGCGAAACCACTATGTCGCTGGGCCGCGACGGTCCGGCGATGCGACACGCCTTCGAGACGTCCGAACCGCTCGTCGCCGACACCGCCTCCATCGCGGACGTCGCCTACCTCGTCGGGGACGTCGCCGTCGGCGAACGCGCGAGCGTCTGGCCGTTCGCCTGCCTCCGCGGCGACCGCTCCCCCGTCACCGTCGGCGACGACTCGAACGTCCAGGAGCACGCGACGCTCCACGGCGCCACCGTCGGCGACCGCGTCAGCGTCGGTCACGGCGCCGTCGTCGACTTCGCGACCGTCGAGTCCGACTGCATCGTCGGCATGGGCGCGAAAGTTCTCGGCGACGCCACCGTCGAATCCGACTGCATCGTCGCCGCGAACGCCGTCGTCCGCCACGACCAGACCGTCCCCGCCGGTCACCTCGCCTACGGCGTCCCCGCCGAGACGCGCCCGCTCACCGACGCTCAGCGCGAACAGATCACCGACAACTGGCAGCACTACACCGACCTCGGCGCGCGCTTCGCCGACGACGGCCCGCACCACCGGCCCGACTGATCCGCCGGTCGCGCGACGCGCCGACAGTAATTCGAAAATAACGAAATACAATCGTGTGCGCGACGGGCGCGATATCGAGAGCCTACTCGACGGTGAAATCCCCGATACAGGTCCGAAACGAGGGTTCTATCCGAAACCACCGAAAACCCAGGGGCCACCGATGGCCCGCGACGCTCGCACGGCCGACCGACCGAATACCTCTCTGTCGTCCCTCCATCGGCCCGAATTCGAGTGAGGTGCGTCGCCCGCGGACCGCCGTCCCCGCGCCGCTGTATAGCAATCCACCCGCAATATTTAGGGAGGGGGCGCGCGAATCGTCGCGGCGGTGACTCCGTAATGACCGGCTCCCAGTCCTCCGACGGCACGCTTCGCACGCTCCTCATCGTCCTCGCCGTCGTCCTCGGCGCGCCCCTCGTCCTGATGGTGGTCGCGCTCCCGCTGATTGGCGCGTACGGTGGGATGATGGGCGGCTACGGCGGCTACGGTGGGATGATGGGCGGCTACGGCGGCTACTCGCCGCTCTGGGGGCTCGGAATGCTGCTCGTCCCCCTGCTCGTCCTCCTCGCCGTCGCCTACCTCGCGTATCGAGCGCTCGGCGGCCGCCACGCGGCCTCGTCCGACCGCGCGCTCGAAGAACTCCGAGTCGCGTATGCGCGCGGCGACCTCAGCGACGAGGAGTACGAGACCCGCCGCGCGACCCTCCGCGAGGACGGCCGCGACGGGGAGTAGCCGATGCCGTCGCTCACGCGTCGCTCAGCGATCCAGCAGTCGCTCGCGGCGGGTCGCCTCTCCCCGACTCAGCGCCCAGTAGCCGAGCCAGAACGCGCAGACGCCGCCGACGTAGACCGCCGAGAGCGCGACCATCCGGAGCGCGCTCCCCGCGAACATCGCGGTCAGCGCGACGACGACGGCGAGGCCGACGAGCGCGACGACGACGAGCGCGCCGTGCACGCCCTCGTCGGAGAGCGACGGCGCGCTCACGGCGTCCCCCCGGTTCGGAGGTTGACCGGCGCGTCCGGCCCCGTGAAGACGGGCCGAACGACCCAGAACCACATCGGGCACGCGACGGCGGTGACGAAGCTCAACCCGAAGACGAGCACGAGCAGGTCGCTCCGCACGGAGCCGAACCGGAGCGTCGAGAGGACGAGATGGAGGCCCACCACGCGGTTGACGACGATGCTCGCGACGAGCGCGAGCGACCCGTAGACGAGCCGTCGCGGCTCCGACATCGGTTCGAGGCGGCGGTCGATGAGCCTCATCGCGCCCCCTCCGTCGTCGGGAGCCAGCCCCCCGTCGCGCCCCGATAGAGGAGGACGATGCTGACGAGGAACGCGAGCGTCCCGAGGTCCACCGAGTAGCGCGTCGCCACCGCGACGGCGCCCGCGCCGCCGCCGAGGAGCGCGACGCCCGAGGCGAACAGCGGCGCGGTACAGCTCACGCACGTCACGAGGCCGAGCAGGCCGCCGAGCGACGCGCGCGTGACGCGCAGGGCGTTCGCGTAGACGAGGTAGCCGAGCGCGAGGTAGCCGACGACCTTGTACGGGACGAGGTTCGCGACGACGAGCGACGACTGGTAGGTGAGGAGCGGTCCCCACCCGGGCGCCGCCCAGACGACGTCCCAGTGCGGGGCGGCCCGCGGGAGCGCGCGGAGTCCGGGGAGCGTCACCTGCAGGACGCCCGGGACGTAGAGGACGGCGAGCGTGTACGGAACGGCGACGGCGAGGCCGAGGAGGCGGTGGCGCCGCGACCCCGGCGTCGGCCGGACGGTGAGCGCGGCGAGCAGGCCCACGTTGATCCAGACGAACGGGTAGACGAGGTAGCGCAGGCGCCCCGGGTCCGCGGGCGTGTAGCGGAAGTAGAGGTAGCTCCCCACGAACTCGTAGAGCAGGAGGGCGGCGAGCCACTTCCCGACGCGCGGGTCGAGGTCCGCGAACGACGGTGTCGTGAGCGTGCGCGTCGACACTCAGATCACCCCCCCGACGACGATTGCGGCGAGGACGGTCGCGAGGAAGCCGTTCGAGGCGTGGAACGACCGCATCGCCGCGGCGTCCGTCCGCTCGCGCTGGAGTCGGAGGACGGCGGCGGCGAAGACGCCCGCGGCGGCCGTAGTCGCGAGCGCGAACCCGAGACTCGGATGCGTGAGCGCCGCGAACGCGAGGGTCGCGAGCAGCGTCAGCCCGAGGAACCAGACGACGCGCCGGCGCGTCACCGCGGGCCCTCGAACGACGGAGAGCATCGGATAGCCGGCGTTCGCGTAGTCGTCGCGGTAGGCGAGCGCGAGGTTGTGGAAGTGCGCGGGCGTCCAGCACACGATTATCGCGCCGAGCGCGAGCGCCGGCACCCCGATTCGGCCGGTGACGGCCGCCCACCCGATGAGCGCGGGGAACGCGCCGACGGCGCCGCCGACGAACGTGTTCCACGTCGTGTTCGGCTTCAACACGACGGTGTAGCCGACCGCGTAGAACGCGACGGCGCCGACACCGAGCGCCGCGGCGAGCGCGTTCCCGAACGCTGCGAACGTCGCGATAGAGACCGCGAACAGCGCGACGCCGAACGCGACGGCGCGCCACACCGGAACGGACTGCGTGGCGAGCGGGCGGCCCGCGGTGCGCTCCATCTCGGTGTCGCGCTCGCGTTCGAGGACGTGGTTGAACGTCCCGCTCGCGCCCACCGCGAGCACGCCGCCGAGCAGCGTGCCCGCGGCCGTCACCGGGTCGAGGGCGGCGCCGCGCGCGAGCACCATCGCGGCGAGCGCGACGAGGCAGAGCAGCCACGAGAGCTTCAGCTTCATCAGCGAGACGTACGAGCGGAGCCGCGGGAACGACGGCGTCGGCGTCGCGTCCGGCGTCGCCGTGCCACCGCCCGCGACGGCGTCGCCGGACGCGCTAGGGGGTGCCGGCGTCTCGACGGGGCGTTCGGCGTCGAGGAGCCAGACGAGCGCGGCGAGGACGTCGAGGACGATGACGGCCGCGACGACGAGGTGGACCGTCGCGTCGCTCCCGGTGCGGAAGACCACGCGGCCGACGAGCACCTCGCCCGGATAGAGTATCGCGGCGATGGCGAGCGCGACGGCCGCGCGGAACGACCGGCGTTCGCGGAACGCGGCGACGGTCGTCGCGACGAGGAGGGCGGCGACGACGGCGACGGCGGCGCGGTGGCTCCACGCGAGTAGCGGCCGCCACCCGGCGCCGAGCGACGGGAGGAGGCTGCCCGTACAGGTCGGCCAGGTCGTGCACGTCGCCTCGGCGTTCGCGACGGCGTCGGCCGTCCCGGAGACGACGACGCCGTACAGCGCGACGAGCGTCGTCGTCGCGAACGCCGTCGACGCCCCGCGTGTCGTCCTCATGACGTCGGGACGTATATCAGCAGCAGGACGACGACGGAGATTCCCGTGAGGAAGTGCCAGTAGGCTTCCGTCACGCGAACCATCGTGAAGCGATGCTGATCGAAGTGTCCGCGCCCCCAGTAGCGGTAGCCGAGGACGCCGAGAAGCGTCAGTCCGACGAGGACGTGGACGGCGTGCAGGCCGGCGACGAAGTAGTAGCCGGCGCCGTACGCCCCCGCGGTCGGGGTGAGGCCGTTGGCGAGCAGGTCGTTCCAGTCGTAGGCCGTCAGCCCGAGATAGACGAGTCCCATGCCGAACGTGACGACGAGCCCCGTCGAGAGCCGGGCGCGCTCGCCAGCACTCACGCCGGTCCGCGTCCAGTAGAGGACGACGCTCCCCGCGAGGAGGACGAGCGCCTCCAGCCCCCCGTAGAGCGGGTGGAGCGCGGGCAGGCCGAGGTTCGGGAACGGGCCGCGCTGCGCGGACAGGAAGAACCACGCGACGAACGCCCCGCCGAACAGGAGCGCCTCGGAGACGATGGCGAACAGGCCCGCGAGGTACATGCTCGGGACGCCGAGCAGCTGGCGTTTCTGCTCGGGGATGACGCCCGCCTCGTATTCCGTGATGGCGTACTCGCGTATCCAGAGGGAGAGGCCGGCGAGGAATATCGGGACACCGAGGACCCACGCGAGCGGGTAGATGAACCCGAAGAAGACGCCGAAGATGCCGGTGCCGAGGACGAACGGGGCCGTGCTCCCGTGCGGGAACCCCTCCTCGCCCTCGCCGCGAACCGTCCCCTCGGCGTTCAGCGCGTCCACCTCCGCGTCCGCGTCAGACATCGGCCGTCACCTCCGGGAGCGCGGCCGGCGTCGGTGCTGCCGGGTCGGGAGCCGTCACCGTCGCGTCGAGGTGCGACGGCGCGCCGAGGTCGCTCGACCGGCTCCCGTTCTCCGCGAACGGGACGCGGTAGCCGTGACTGTGCGCCCACTGCACGTATTCGTCCTTCGGCATGACGACGAGTGTGGCTGTCATCTTCGAGTGGCCGGCGCCGCAGAGTTCCGCGCAGTTCACCTGGTACTCCCCGGGCTCTTTCACGTAGAGCCAGGTGTTCGTCACCTGTCCGGGGACGGCGTCCTTCTTGATTCCGAGCTGTTCGACCGCCCACGAGTGATCGACGTCCGCGGACGTGATGCGGACCGAGAGCATCGTGTTCGCGGGCACGTGGACCTCGTCCGTCTCGGTGACGTTCACGCCCTGGACGTGCGTGCGCCAGACCCACTGCGAGGCGACGACGTCCATCTGAAGCTGGTCCTGCGCGCCGTAGCGCTGCATCGCGTCCTGCGCGGACATCTGGTCGGTATGCGAGAGCGCCGTCCCGGCGTACATGAACGTCACCACCATGACGACGGCGACGGCGATGAGGAGCAAGCGGAACGTGTTCGCCCCCCAGCGCGGTTCGAGCGGCCGCGGCTCGTCGACCCGTCCCGCGTAGTAGCGGTACGCGAAGTAGAGGAGGACGAGCATCGTCAGGCCGCCGAAGACGATGGCGATGAGCGTGTCCGTCCCGTAGAGCTGTGAGACGAGGCCGATGCGGACGCCCGCCGGGTCGTTCGCGCGCTCGAACTGCTCGACCATGTCGAGTGCGTAGCTGACGAGGAACGCGGCGACCGGGACGGCGAGCACGAGAGCCCAGAACCAGCCCCTGTCGCTCCCGTCCAGGTCGGTCGGCGCGTCGTCCGCGTCACTCATAGTCGCTCACCTCCCCGTCCGCGCCGCCGTCCGGGCGCGCGTCGTCGCCACCGTCCGCGGCCGCGACGCCGCCCTCGCCCGACTCGCGGCGGCTCGGCGTGTACGGGACGTTCCCGGGCGTCGGCACCTCGTAGGGGAGGCCGTTCCACTCCGGCGACGGCATCCCCTGCCCTTCGAGGAGTTCGCTCCACGGGTTCTCCGTCCGCTCGCCGTAGCGGAGACTCCAGAGGAGGTTCGCGGCTAGGATCACCTGTCCGATCCCGAGGAGGTACGCGAAGACCGTGGTCGCGATCTGGATGTTCTGCAGGCCGGGCGCGTACGTGTATGTGGCGTAGCGCCGCATCATCGGGACCGCCTGCGTCCCCATCGTGTCCATGAGCGTGAAGACGATGGGCGCACAGACGATGGTGAGCGCGGCGTGCGTCTTCGCGAGCTTCTCGTTGTACATCCGCCCCGTGATGAGCGGATAGTAGTAGTAGAGCGCGGCGAAGAACCCCATGATGGCGACGCCGAACAGCGTGAAGTGGAAGTGGCCGACGATGAACCACGTCGAGTGGATCAGGACGTCGACGGGCGCCTGACTCATGATGATGCCGTCCATCCCCGAGTAGAGGAGCATGAACAGCATCCCGATGCTGAACAGCATGGGGGTCTTGAAGTGGATGCGTCCGCCCCACATCATCGCGAACATCGCGAAGATGTAGACGGCGAACGCGATGGGAATCGCCATCGAGAAGAACATGTACAGGTATCGGATCTGCCCGAGGCCCGTGATGTACATGTGGTGCGCCCACACCATCCCGCTCATCAGCGTGATTCCCGTGATGGCGTAGATGACCGAGCGATAGCCGTAGACGGGCCGCTCGCTGAACCGCGGGATTATCTCGCCCACGATGGCGAGGAACGGCATCGCGACGAAGTAGACCTCCGGGTGGCCGAACAGCCAGAACAGCCACTGCCAGAGGAGGGGCGCGCCGCCCGTGCGGGCGTCGAACAGCCCCATCCCGATGGTGTTCTGGAGGTAGTCGAACGCGACGCCGACCATCAGCCACGGGAGTTCGTAGAGGCCGAGCAGCGGCGTGAAGATTCCGAGCCCCCACGCGCCGAACGGCAGGTCGAACAGGCCGAGGCTCGGGTCGCGCTCGTTCAACAGCGTCACCATGAAGTTGATGCCGGCGACGGTCGTCGAGATGCCGAGGATGACCATCGCGAAGACGTAACTGCTGATGGTGACGTGCGCGAACCGGCTGACGAGCGGTGGATAGGCGAACCAGCCGCCGTTGAACGGGAGCGGGGTCAGCCCGAGCGTGTTCCCGAGCACGGGGAACCAGAGCATCACGCCGCCCCAGAAGACCAGCCACCCGGAGAGGGCGTTCAGCCGCGGGAACGCCATCTCGTCGAGGCCGAGGTACATCGGGAGGAGGTAGTTCGCGAACACGCCGCCCGCGGGCACGGCGACGAGGAATATCATCGTCAGGCCGTGCAGGCTAACGAGCGCGTTGTAGCCGTTCAGGTTGAAGAAGGGCCCCCAGTCCGGGGTGAGCAACTCGGTGCGGAACAGCATCGCGAGCGTCCCGCCGACGATGAACCAGAAGACGGCGAGCCAGAGGTAGATGATGCCGACGTCCTTGTGGCTGGTCGTGAACAGCCACCGGCGCCACCCCGAGGGGCCGTGGTCGTCGTGGCCGGCGTCGCCGTCCGCGGCGTGCTCGGTACTCATTGGCCGCTCACCTGGTTCGTTATCGTCTGCCGAATCGTCTGCAAGTGCGTATCGAAGCTCTCGGTGAACATGGGCTTCGGTGCGGCCGTCATGCCGGGACTCCACCCCGGGTCGTTCGGGCCGATGTCGCCGACGACGACGGCGCCGACCATCCCGAAGTACATGTGGTCCTCGCACATGTAGAGGTAGACGCCCTCGGGGAATTTCGGCGGCTCGAAGGTCACCTTGTACGGGCCCTGGAAGCCGCCGTTCGGCCGCCTCCCGTTCAGGTGCGTCTGGAGGTCACCGTGGAGCGAGTTCTCGTCCTGCCACGGGCCGACACCGGCGATGACGCCGGAGTCGAAGGGAGCGGAGTCCTTCGGCGTGAACTGGGGTTTCTCGTTTCCCGCGTTCATCGACGTTATCGTGTGCGAGACCCGCTGCGAGGGGCCGTTCGCAGTGTGCTTCCACGTGACCGTCGCGCCGGGTTCGACCCAGAGGACGGCGGGCATGTAGCCGAAGCCGTTGCCCTCGTTCCCGTCGACGGCGACCATGTGGACCGTCGCCTCCGACTGCAGGTCGTTCGGCCCGCCCACGACAGTCGGGATGTCCACCGCGTTCGACATCTGCTGAATGGACTCCTCCCCGGGAGCCACGTTGGCCGTGCCTGTACACCCCGCGAGCGCCGTCGTGCCGAGTCCCGCCGCCGCTCCCACGGTCTTGAGGAAGCGGCGCCGGTCCATCGGTTCAGTCATCGCATACCACCGTGGTCCACAATAGCATATACCACGATAAGTGGACAGTATCGTTCACGGATACGTAATCCGTGACCGGCCCGTATTCGGCCAGTCACGTATCCGTGACCCACCCCCTATCCGGGGCTCTCGCCGTTTCTATTCGCCGAACTCGAACCGCGGTGGATGTATCCCTCCCCCATATCGGTTAGCTGATACTTTCCGCGCTCGACGCGCTCGACGTAGCCGGCGTCCGCGAGCTCGGAGAGCCGACGGTTCACCCCCTCGCGCGAGTGGTCGAGGTTGTAGGCGATGATGGACGGTGTGAGCACGAGACTCGTCGAGTGGAAGAGGCGGAGTATCTGATCGTCCATCGGCGTCATCCACGGCTCCGGCCGGCGCACCGTCCCCGGTTCGGTCGTTATCAGGCTCGCCCAGTCCGCCGAGTGCCGACTCGCGTCGACGAACCCCGCGAGGCCGATGGTGACGACCCCGAGCACGAGCGCGTGCGCCAGGTGCTCCGTCGTCGGGAGCAATAGCTCCGTGATCGGTTCCGTGACGGCGAACGCGAAGACGCCGAACGTCGTGACGAGAATCGGCCAGCGATAGTCCGGATGGTCGAGTTCCGCGATCAATAGGTACGCGAGACCGGTCGCGCTCGCGATACACATGACGACGTCGTACGCGCCGAACGGCGTCATCGCCGCACCCCGGTGAACCCGCCGTCGATCCGCGTCTGCAGGTACACCACCACGAGGACGAACGCGGTCATCGCCGTGTACGTCAGCGACTCGACGACCTGGAGGTCCCACCAGTGCGTCGGATAGACGAGGAGGAGGAGGTGGTAGAGCGCGAGGCCGACGAAGAGGATGCCGATGGCGACGACCGGCCGTTCGAGCGGCGTGTGTCGGACCGCCCGGAGCGCGAAAACCGACGTCACCGCCCCCGCCGACGCGACGCCCACGGTCAACCCCAGCGACAACGTCGGAATCACTCCGCCCATGTGGGACAGTCGCATATTAAAACAGATAAATAATTCGGATTATACACCCTCCGTCCCGTTCGATTAATTCCACGACGGGCGTCGAGAAACAGCATCTGACGACTCCGGTCGAGCGCGACGGCCGGTCGAACTATCTGACACGGACCGGGCGCTCTCGCGTGCATTTACAGAGACACCCTCC
>JBDGUG010000016.1:0-12268 GCA_042216135.1 Halarchaeum sp.
CTTGTGGAGGCTGAGACGCGGGTTCGATTCTCGCACCTGGACCTTCTCGCGACGACGTCGACGCGGAGTGCCGTCCGCCGAGAACCGAACCACGAGAGTCGCAGCGCGAGCGCGCGCGACCGTCTCTCGGAGGTTCGATTCTCGCACCCTACCTTCTCGCGGTCCGCTACCTCGTGAGCGTCGCGTCTATGTGACGCCGCGGAATTCGAGGCGGAGGCCGCCGCGTTCGCTCTCGGTGAGGGCGAGCGTCCAGTCGTGTGCGGCCGCGATGTCCGTGACGATGGCGAGGCCGTAGCCCGTGCCGGCGTCGCGCGTGGAGTAGCCGTAGTCGAGGACGTCCTCTCGCTCGTCGGGGGGGACGCCGGGGCCGTCGTCGCTGATCGCGAAGCCGTCCGGGAGCGCTTCGACGCGGACGGTGACGTCGTCGCCGCCGTGCGTGACCGCGTTCGAGAGCACGTTCTCCAATAGCTGGCGGAGGCGGTCGCCGTCGGCTTCGACGGTACCGAGGCCGTCGGCGACGACGAGGGTCGCGTCGCCGGCCGGGGCGACGAGGCGCCACGCCCGCTCGACGACGTCCGCGAGGTCGACGGGGTCGGTCGATCCGATGTCCCGGCCCTCGCGGGTGAGCCATCGGAGGTCGTCGATGATGCGCTCCATGCGGTCGTGCGCGGCGGCCACGTCGTCGAGCGGCGCGAGGTCGTCGCTGTCCCGCGCGAGTTCGAGGTGGCCCTGTGCGGTCGCGAGCGGGGTCTTGAGGTCGTGGCTGACGACGCTGGCGAAGCGGTCGAGGCGTTCGTTCTGCGCTTCGAGTTCGAGCGACTGGCGCTTTTGTGCGGTCACGTCGGTTGTGAATCCGATGACTTCGGCGCCGGTGTCGTCGGTGCGGCGGTGGGCGGCCGTCTCGAACCAGCGTTCGCGGACGCCGTCGGCGTCTGGGTTCCCGCGGAACTCGGCTTCGAAGCTGTCGCGTTCGCCGGCCCGGACGCGCTCGACGCCGTCGCGGATCGCCGAGAGGTCGTCGGGGTGGACGACGGCGCCGAGGACGTCCCGCATCGGTTCGCCCTCGATGGCGGCGGGGTCACCGTCGGGGCCGACGAAGCGCGCGCCGTAGACGGAGACGAGGTCGCCGGTGTCGCCGTCGACCGTCCACGTGAGCGAGTTCGTGCGCGTCAGGACGAACTCGATGCGGTCGCGGAGGCGTTCGAGTTCGACGCGGTCCGCGCGTCGGTCCGTGACGTCGCGGAACACCGCGAGGTGTCGGTCGGGCGCGACGTCGCGGGTGACCGTTGCGTCGACGACGCGTTCGGTTCCGTCCGGGCGCGTGACGGGCAGGACGTCGCGGATTCGCTCGCGGTCGTCGAGCGCGCTCGCGAGGCGGTTCGCGTGCGGGCTGAACTGCTCCAGGGGGGCGTCGACCAGGCCGTCGCGGGGGCGGTCGAGGACGTCACAGGCGCGGTCGTTGGCGTCGACGACGGTGGCGTCGTCGTCGAAGAGGAGCATCCCGTCGTGGGCGTTCGCGAACGTCTCGCGGTAGTTCGTGGCGTCCCGCTCGGTCGCGCGGTGTCGGATCGCGCGGTCCCGGATGCGCGAGGCGAGCACCGCTCGGGGGGTCTCGTCGAGCCGTACGACGTCCGTCGCGCCGTGTGCGACCGGGTCGACGTCCGGGTCGGGGTCGGCGACGACGACGGGGACGTCTGGGGCGCGTTCGCGGACGGCGTCGAGGACGTCGATGGCGTCGAGCGTCGGCGGGTCGTGGACGACGACGACGCAGTCGCTCGCGCCGACGCGGGCGAGGCCGTCGACGGGCCGGTCGGTGACGACGCGTCGCTCGCCGGGCGCGTGTTCGTCGAGAACGGCTCGGATCCGCTGGCGGGCGTCGGGGTCGGCGGCGAGACAGCACACGCGGGGCTCCGCGTCGGCCACCGCCCGCGCGTCGGCGTCCTCCGGTAGCCCACCCATCGTGTCTCCCTGTTGATGACAACTACGTATATAGATACTGTTGGAAACGGAACAGAATCTCGGGGGTCAGGACGTCCGCCGGTCGCGCTCGACGGACGGCACCGGCGTGTCCCGGCCCGCGGACTGGATGATGTTGAACGCGGTGACGAGGTCGGTTCGGGTGACGAGGCCGACGAGCGAGCCGTCGTCGTCGAGGACGACGAGGCGGCCGATGCCGCGCTCCTGGATGCGCTCGATGGCGTCGCTCGCCTCCGCGTCCGGCGCGATGGACGCGACGTCCGCGCTCATCACGTCCGAGACGCGGTAGGCGTCGCGCTCCACGCGCTCCACCGCGCGCGCGTCGTCGAGCGTGACGACGCCGACGACCCGCCCGTCCTCGACGACGGGATAGCCGGTGTGCCGCTCCTCGAACATCCGCTCGACGAGGTCGGCGACCGTATCGTCCGGACGTACGGCCTTCACGTCGCTCGCTTTCGTCATCACGTCGCGCACCGTCACGCCCTCGAAGGCGGCGTTCATCACCGTGCGCTGGCTCTCCGAGGACGCGCCGATGTAGATGAAGAAGGCGATGGCGACGAGCAGGAGGTTCCCGAACAGGCCGACGATGCCGAGGACGACGGCGACGCCCTTCCCCACCTCGGCGGCGAGTTGGGTCGCGCGGGCGAACGTGCGCTTTCGCGCGAGGAGCGCGCGGAGGACGCGCCCGCCGTCCATCGGGAACCCGGGGAGGAGGTTGAACGCGGCGAGCACGAGGTTCGCGAGCGCGAGATAGCCGACGACGAACGTCGTCGCGGGCGCGCCCGCGAGCACGCCGACGCGGAGCGGGACGTAGCAGAGGACGCCGAGGGCGACGCTGACCACGGGCCCCGCGACGGCGATGGCGAGCTCCTGCTTCCAGTCCTCCGGTTGTTCTTCGAGGCTCGCGACGCCGCCGAGCAGCCAGAGCGTGATGGACTCGATGGGGTAGCCGTAGTGCATCGAGACGACGCTGTGCCCGAGTTCGTGCAGGAGGACGCACGCGAACAGGCCGACCGCGGCCGCGATTCCGAGCAGCCACGGCGTCACCCCCACGGAGAGCGTCCCCGCTGGCAGTCCGAGCCCCCACGTCTGGTTCAGGACGCCCACCCACTGCTCGGTCTGCCAGCCGATCAGCGCCGCGAACACCGGCAGAACGAGCAGGAACGTGACGTCGAGTTTGATGGGAATCCCGAACACCCGTCCGATCTCGTAACTCCGCATACCCGTCCGTTCGCGTGGCGGCGTCAAAAACGGCGGTGGCCCACGTGGCCGACCGACGGGAGGCCACGCTCAGCGCGAGCGGGGAGTAACGCGACCCGCGAGCCAGCGCGATCCCTCGTTTCGCTCGACCCGGGAGCGAACGGCTGAAATAGCGTGCGGGCGTACCGGGAGGCGTGTCTGAGCAGGTCCAGCGGGTGGATACGCTCTTCCTGCACGGGGTGGGCGACGAGTTCCTCGTCGTCGCCCAGCGGGACGGCGAGCGGCTGTTTCGCGCGCGCCTCGAGACGAAGGAGACGTCAGCGGGGCCGCGTCCGGGGAAGTTCCGACTGAAGACGGGGAGCGGGGAGGAGCCGCGCTCGCCGGACCAGTTCGTGGAGATAGCGCGTCGCTCGTCGCGCATCCGCGTCTCGGAGCAGACGCGCCGGGACGGCCGGCGCGAGATCCGCGACCTGCTGGACGGCTATCAGCTCGCGGAGAAGGCGAAGGTCGTGCGGACGTGTCGCTACTGCGCGGGGAAGGGACGCTACTCGCCGATCACGGAGGAGACGTCCGTGACCGCGGACGGCGAGCGCATCTGCCAGGACTGTGCGATCCGAGAGCTGGAGCGCGAGCTCGCGTTCAAGGGCGACCTCACCGGCCCGGCGGAGGAGCGACTCGAAGACCTCCTCCTCGAAGTGGGTGACCTCGACCGCATCGTCGGCCTGCTGGAGGGGAACCTCGATCCGGACCTCACGAAGTTCGACGAGGTGTCCGCGAACGTCGACGACGTCGACCCCTACCCGGTCTCGGATCTCGACCTCCACCCGGGCGTGCAGGGCTTGCTGGAGGACCGATTCGAGACGCTCCTCCCCGTGCAGAGCCTCAGCGTCGAGGCCGGACTCACGGAGGGCGACGACCAGCTCGTCGTCTCCGCGACGGCGACGGGGAAGACGCTCGTCGGGGAGATGGCGGGCCTGCACCGCGCGCTCAGCGGGAACGGGAAGATGCTCTTCCTCGTTCCCCTGGTGGCGCTCGCGAACCAGAAGCACGAGGACTTCGAGGACGAGTACGGCGACCTCGTGGACGTCTCGATCCGCGTGGGGTCGTCGCGCATTCGCGACGACGGGCAGGCGTTCGACCCGCGCGCGGACGTCATCGTCGGCACCTACGAGGGCATCGACCACGCCCTCCGCACGGGCCGCGACCTGGGGGACGTCGGGACCGTCGTCATCGACGAGGTCCACACCCTCCAGGAGGAGGGGCGCGGTCACCGCCTCGACGGCCTCATCACGCGCCTGAAACACTACTGCGACGAGCGCGCGCGGTCCCGAGAGAGCTACACGGGCGCGCAGTGGATCTACCTCTCCGCGACGGTCGGCAACCCCGGGACGCTCGCCGGGAAACTGGACGCGACGCTCGTCGAGTTCGAGGAGCGCCCCGTCCCTATCGAGCGCCACGTGACGTTCGCGGACGGCCAGGAGAAGCCCCGAATCACGAACAAGCTCGTCCGCCGGGAGTACGATCAGGAGTCCTCGAAGGGCTATCGCGGGCAGACCATCGTCTTCACCAACTCGCGGCGGCGCTGTCACGAGATCGCGCGAAAGCTCGACTATCCGGCCGCCGCCTACCACGCGGGTCTCGACTACGGGAAGCGCAAGTCGGTCGAGCGCCGGTTCGGGAACCAGGACCTCGCGGCCGTCGTCACCACCGCGGCGCTCGCCGCTGGCGTGGACTTCCCGGCGAGTCAGGTCGTCTTCGACTCGCTCGCGATGGGTATCGAGTGGCTCACCGTCCAGGAGTTCGAGCAGATGCTCGGGCGCGCGGGCCGCCCGGACTACCACGACCAGGGCACCGTCTACATGCTCGTCGAACCGGACGCCGTCTACCACAACTCGATGGAGATGACGGAGGACGAGGTGGCGTTCAAACTCCTGAAGGGCGAGATGGAGGACGTCGTCACGCGCTACGATCAGGCCGCCGCCGTGGAGGAAGTCCTCGCGAACGTCGTCGTCGGCGGGAGCGGGGCGAAACGCCTGACGGAACGCATGATCGGTGAGGTGCCGACGAAGCACGCCGTCGGGAAACTCCTCGAGTACGGCTTCATCGAGGGCTTAGAGCCCACGCCCCTCGGGCGCGCCGTCACGACGCACTTCCTGAACCCGGACGAGGCGTTCACGATGCTCGACGGCGTCAGGAAGGGGATGGAGCCGTATCGGATCGCGGCGGAGGTCGAACTGCTCGGCGAAGAGGGCTGAGTCGGGGATTTTGGCCGAGCTTTTGCGAGGAGCGGGTCGCGCGAGCGACCCCGACGACGTAAAAGGTCGAGGTGCATGGAGCCGTATCGGATCGCGGCGGAGGTCGAACTGCTCGGCGAAGAGGGCTGAGTCGGAGTTTCGTCCTCGCGTTTGCGAGGGGCGGTTTCGGGTCGAGCGCGCTACCCGAGCCGATAGGTCTCTTCGCCGTCGTCGTCCTCCAGGTCGTCGAGGTGGACGACGTCCTCGACGTCCTCGGCCCGTTCGAGTTCGTCGCGGAGCGCGTTGATGTACGCCTTGTGCTCCTCTAACTGCTCGCGGAGGTGGTCGGCTTCGAGTTCGAGGCGCTCGTGCTCGCGGACGAAGCTCTTCGGGACTTCGACTTTCGGCGGGAACTCCGCGTCGTCGCTCTCCGCGAACTCGGTCGCGGATTCGATGCGGACCTGTCCGTCGTTCGCCACGAGGGCGTCGACGTAGTCGCGGAAGACGGCGGACAACGAGAGGTCGCGCTCCTCGGCGATGTCGCGGAGCGCGTCGAACGTGTCCTCGTTCACACGGAACGAGACCGTCTTGTTCTTGTTGCCCATGCTATCGGTGAAGGCCGCGCGGTCCTTAAGCGTTCGTCAGACGCTCAGGCGTCCGCGACGGCTTCTTCGGTCTCGTCGAGGGATTCGAGCGCGTCGACGGCGGCCTGCTTGTAGCGCCGGAGCGGGAGGTCGTACTCCTCCTCGGCGCGGCGGGCGTACTCGTTGCCCTCGTCGTCGAACGCCTCGATGCGGTCGAGGGTGGCGTCGGCCGTCTCGACGACCCAGCGGTCGCGGGTCGCGGTGTCGACTTCGGTGATGGACTCCGGGCGGACGGAGACGTTCACGCTTCCGTCCTCCGTCTCGTACGTGCGGGGCTTCCCGACGATGGCGACGTACGCGGGCGTCTCGAGTTCGCGGAGCGCGCTCGCGGCGTCCGGCTGATACTGGCCGGCGTAGACGAAGAACGTCCCAGTCGGATCGACGACGCGGCCGCGCCAGTACTCGGAGTCCTCGCCGACGTCCTCCGTCTCGGTGAGCGTGCCGACGAGGAAGACGCGGTTCGCGCGCTCCCCCGTGGGGAGGAGGCTGTAGAGCGGTGCTCGCTCGTCGTCGGATTCCTTGAACGTGAACGTTGCGTCGTTGAACTCGTCTGCGAAGACGCGGCGCGCGACTTCGCGGGTGGGTGCGTCACTCGACATCTACATCGACCTCGCTTTGATGAGGACGGCTTCGCCGTCCACCGGTTCGGTCAGTTCCTCGATTTCGTTCGCGAGCACGTACCGGCCGAGCGTCGGGCCGGTGACGCGGTAGTAGCGTCCGAGGAGCGTCTCGCGCATGTCGTCGGCGACGACGGTCGTATCGAGGGCGTCCATCGCCTGCTGTTTCGCCTCCTCTAGGGTGACGCCGGTGAGGTCCGTCGTCGCCTCCTCGTTGAGGATTATCTCGTGCACTTCCGCGCCGTCGTCGAGCACGCCCTTGATGCGGAGGTCGAACTCGCCCTCGACTTCGCCGTGCTCGGAGCAGCGGCCGTTCTGGAGGACGCGCGTGCAGTTCTCCTCCGGGCAGCGCTTGATGAGGCCGCTCCCGGACTGGATGTCCACGAGCGCGCCCTCGACGGTGGTCTCGTCGTCGCCGACTTCGATGTCCTCGTCCACCTCGGTGATTGTCGTGGTGCGGTTGAGTTTCACCGAGTAGCGGCCCTGGTACTCGTCGGTGACGACGTTTCCGAGCCGATAGACCTGCCCCTCCTCGAGTTCGTCGAGGTCCGAGGCGGCCCACTTGGTGAACTTTATCGTGCCGGACTCGTCGCCGAGCAGGCCGACCTGCGCGACGCTGTCGCTCCGGGGCTCCCAGAGTTCGACGACTTTCGCGGTGATGTCGACCCACTCGTCGGGCGCGTCGACGTCCGCGGCCTGCACGGTCGGGTTACCGCCGCGGCCGAGTTCGTCGCGTTCGAGGCCGGCCTCCTCTAAGTAGTGGCTCTCGACGGAGCGGCGGGCCTCGTCGAGCGGTATCTTGTACTCCTCGACGTACTGTTCGAGGCGTTCTGCTATCTCCTCGACGTCCACGTCGAGGTGTTCGGAGAACTGATCGTGTAGCTGTCGAGCGGTCTGCTGTATGTCGCTCATCGTGGGGTTCCTGCCTCCGCGTGTGTTTCGGGTGGGAGACGCCGCGAACTACGCCCCGATACCGTATAAACTCTCTCGTACCGGGGTGAAAGTGGAGGGTCGACGCCGGGGAAGCGTTATGTGACCGCGGACCACGTACATCCGGTACGAGATGACGGACGAGCTGACAGGTGAGGGGCCGGTGGCGGTGCTCTGCGTCGACCGTGACGCGCCCGACCGGACCGCGTCTCGTCTCGCTGCCAACGGCTCGTTCGAGACCACCACCGCGACGAGCGTCGCGGCGGCGCGCGACCGACTCGACGACACCCCCGTGGACTGCGTCGTCACCGACACGCCGCTCGTGGACGGCGACGCCTTCGACCTCCTCGCCGCGCTCCGCGCCGACCACCCGCGCCTCCCCGTGATCCTCTTCCCCGCGAACGGCTCCGAGGCGCTCGCGAGCGACGCCGTCGGCGCGGGCGTCGCCGACTACGTCCGGGACGCGGGGGACGACGCGGCGGCGACGCTCGCCGCTCGCGTCCGCTCGGCCGCCCGCGCCCGCGAGACGAGCGAGAGCGCCGAACGCGCCCGCCTCCTCCTCGAGGCCTCTCCCGACGCCATCGTCGTCAGCGTCGACGGGACGTACGTCTACGCGAACCCCGCCGCCGTCGACCTCTTCGACGCCGACGGTCCCGGTGACGTAATCGGCCTGCGCCCGACGGACGTCGTCCACCCCGACGAGCGCGAGGCGGTCGGTGACGCGCTCGAACGGGCCGCGCCCGGCGAGCACACCGTCGACCAGGTGCACCGGCGCCTCCGAACGCTCACCGGCGACACCCTCGACGTCGAGATAACCGGGCGCGCGACCGTCTGGAACGGTCGGCGCGCCGTCGTCGCCATCATCCGCGACGTCACCGAGCGCGTGCGTCTGGAGTCCGACCTCCGCGAGCAGAACGAGCGCCTCCAGCGGTTCGCCAGCGCCGTCTCCCACGACATCCGCACGCCCGTCGCGACGGCCCAGGGGAACCTCGACGTCGCGCGCGACCGGCGCGACTGAGACCGACTGGACCGCGTCGAGGAGTCGCTCGAACACGTCGAGCGAACCGTCGACGACCTGCTCTCGCTCGCCCGCGAGAGCCGGGACGGGGACGGCGTCGAGCCGGTGGACCTGGAGAGCGCCGCGCGCGAGGCGTGGCGCGTCGTCGCGGCCGACCGGAGCGACGCGACGCTCGTCGTCGCCGACGACGTCGACACCGTCGCCGCGGACCCGCGCCTGCTCCGCCAGCTATTGGAGAACGTCCTCGGGAACGCCGTGGAACACGGCGGCGACGACGTCACCGTCCGCGTCGACGCCACCGACGCCGGCTTCGCGATCAGCGACGACGGCCCCGGCATCCCCGCCGCAGAGCGCGAGCACGTCTTCGAACGCGGCGTCACCACGAACGCGGACGGCACGGGGCTGGGTCTCGCGATCGTCGCGGACATCGCGGCCGCACACGACTGGACGCTCGCCCTCACCGAGAGCGAGCGCGGCGGCCTCCGACTCGCCGTCGACCTCACCTGACTGCCACAGGCCTATAGTCGCTCGCGTGCTACGCTCGCGTATGAGCGACGACGAGGACGCCGGCCTCGCCGCCCGCCTCGCGCGCCGGGCCGGCAGACAGTACGCGGCCACCGTCGCCGCCTATCGCGAGGGGCGCGCCGATCCGCCGCGCGACGACGACGGCCGCCTCCGCATCATCTGTCGGCGCCACGCCGAGAAGCGCGCCGTCGCCCTCGACGGGGACGGCCGGCCCGCCTGCTTCGACGCCGACCATCCGGCCTGCGAGGGCTGTCTGGAGGACGTCCGCGAGGGTCGGGTGGAGACGTGGTGAGGACCGCCGCCGTCCTCCTCGCGGGCGGCACGGGCACCCGCCTCTACCCGGCGAGCCGATCTGATCGCCCGAAGCAGTTCCGCGCCTTCGGCGACGACGACCGCTCGCTCCTCCGGCGCGCCGCCGACCGCGCCGCGTTCGCCGACGCCGTCTACGTCGTCACGCGCGAGCGGTTCGCCGCGCGCGCCGCCGAACTCGTCCCGGAGGCGACCGTGCTCGTCGAACCGGACGCGAAGGACACCGGGCCGGCGCTCGCGTACGCCGCCGCGCGCGTCCGGGACGACCTGAGCGCGGACGCCGTCTGCTGCTGTCTCCCCGCCGACCACGTCGCCGGTGACGGCTTCGCCGCCGTCCTCGAACGCGCGTGCGGGGTCGCCGCGGAGACGAACGCGCTCGTCACGCTCGGCGTCGAACCCGACCGACCCGCGACCGAGTACGGCTACGTCGAACCCGGCGCCGACCACGGCGACCACGCGGACGTCGCGCTCTTCCGCGAGAAGCCGGATCGGACGACCGCCGAACGCCTCCGCGAGGCGGGCGCGCTCTGGAACGCCGGCACGTTCGCGTGGCGCCCCGACGCCTTTCTCGACGAGGCCGAAACCGGCCCGCTCGCGCCGCTCGTCGCTGCGCTCCGCGCCGGCGACCCCGAACGCGGCTACGACGCCGTCGAGCCGATCAGCGTCGACTACGCCGTCCTCGAACGAACCGACCGCGCCGCCGTCGTCCCCGCCGACGTCGCGTGGGACGACCTCGGCTCGTGGGACGCCCTCGAACGCGTTCGCGAGACCGACGACCACGGGAACGTCCACGTGGGGGCCGCGCTCACCGTCGACGCGGCCGGGAACGTCCTCGCGAGCGACGACAAGCACGTCAGCGTCCTCGGCGTCGAGGACCTCGTCGTCGCCGCCTACGACGACCGCGTGCTCGTCCTCCCGAAGGCGGAGAGCCAGCGCGTCCGAGACGTCGTCGCGGAACTGCGCGAGCGCGACCTGTTCTAGACGCCGACACGTCTCGCGTCCCGCCCGCGACCCGCGCGCTACTGGACGAGGCTCCCGCCGTCCGCGGGCACGGACGCGCCGGTGACGAAGCTCGCGCGGTCGCTCGCGAGGAACGCCACGACGTCCCCGAGCTCGCGCGGGTCCCCGATGCGGTCCATCGGCGCGGTGGCGCCCCACGCCTCGCGGCCCGCCTCGTAGTCCGCGTGCTCGCCGCGCTCGACTTCCGCCTCGATGACGGACTCGATGCGCGCCGTCTCGAACGACCCGGGGAGCACGGCGTTCGCGCGCACGGCGGGCGCGCACTCCAGCGCGACGGTCTCGACGAACCCGATGACCGCGCGCCGCACCGAGTTCGAGAGGCCGAGGCCCTCGATGGGGCGTTCGACCGTGCGGGACGTGATGGCGGTGAGCGTGCCCGCGTCGCTCGCCTCCAGGTGCGGGTAGGCGGCCTCGAAGGTGCGGACGACGCTCATCACGAGCAGGTCGTACGCCTCGTACCAGTCGCGCTCGCTGTAGTCGAGGAGCGGGCCGGACGGCGGGCCGCCCGCGGACGTGACGACGTGGTCGAGGCCGCCGAACGCGTCCACCGTCGCGTCGACGAGCGCCGCGACGTCGTCCGGGTCGGTGACGTCCGCGGTGACGCCCTCGACGCCTCCCGTCGCCACCTCACGGACGTCCTCCACGGCCGCGTCGAGGCGCGTCTCGTCGCGCCCGCAGACGACGACGTTCGCGCCGTCGGACGCGAGCGCGCGCGCCGACGCCTTCCCGAGGCCGCTCGTGCTCGCCGTCAGCAGTGCCGTCTCGCCGTCGAGGCCGAGGTCCATGCGTGGCTCCTCGCGCGTCGCCAGCAAAAAAGCGCCGTCCGCGCGCCGCGTCCACTCGCGGGTTCGAAACGGCCTACGAGCCCCAGAAGTTCTCGCGACTTCCGAGACGCTCGCGCTTCGCCCCGCCCGAGGACTCCTCCTCGCCGTCGCTCTCCGACGCGTCCCGCTCGGCGTCCGCCCCGCCCTCGTCGTCCGAATCCCCGTCCGCGTCGTCGCCCTCCTCGTCCGGGAGTTTCTCGATGAGGTCGGCGCGCGCGTAGTTCGACTTCACGGTCGTCACCTTCGCCTTCACGCGGGCCGGCGGCAGCACGCCGTCGACCATCACGATGAAGCCACTCTCCTCCTGGCGGCCCACCCCGGCGCCCGACTCGTGCATGTCGTCGACTTCGAGTACGACTTCCTCCCCAGGAACCACGGGCGCCGTCTTCAGGTCCGAGATGGGTTGGTTGTAGTGTTGGCACCAGTCCATGCCACCCCTGTCACCGAAATGCTGACACCCCATGCCCGAGATCCGCTCCTGGAAGTTCGGGCACTCGTCCGCGAGTGGACAGTCTGCCATAACTCGTGCTACTGCCGGCGCACGCAAAACGCTATCGGACAGTTTCCTGTGACGCGCGTGCGAGCGCGAGAAATAGGAGCCGAGCGTCCCCGTTCCGTCCCGCGGTCTACGCGGGGCGTTCGTCACTCCGCGGCGTCCGTCTCGCCCCCGTCCGGCGCGTCCTCGTCGGGGAGCGAGATGAGGTTCTCCCGGCCGAGCCGGAGCTTCTCCACGCGCTCCTCCTCCGCCATCGCGGAGAGGAGCTGTGAGACCTTCGCGTCCGACCACTTCGTCTCCGCGACGATGTTCGCCTGCTTCATCCGCCCGCCGTTCTCCGCGAGCAGGCGCTCGACGCGCTCCTCGTCGCTCAACAACTCCGCCTCCGCGGCCGCCCCACCGCTCCCGACGTCGTCGCCGCTCGCGCTCGCCGCGTCGTCGCCAGCCGGGTCGTCGCGCGCGTCCGCCGCGCCG
>JBDGUG010000016.1:12368-34851 GCA_042216135.1 Halarchaeum sp.
GTCGTCGCGCGCGTCCGCCGCGCCGTCCGCACCGTCCCCGTGACCGAAGCCGTCGAAGCCGCGCCAGACGTACGCCATCGCGCCGCCGACGAGGAGCGCGCCGACGAGGAGCGCGCCGACGAGGAGCCACGGGATGGTGCCGCCCGCGACGAAGACGACCGTCGGGCCGCCCGACGGGAACGACTGCGGGCCGTGCCACGTCAACGCGCCGTCCGAGAGCTGCGTCGGCGGGTCGGCGCTGTCCGGACTGTACCCGTCGGGCGGATAGACGCGGAGGGTCTGCCCGTCGTACAGCGGGCCGAACCACGACTCGTCGAAGACGTCCCCGACGACGACGCGGCCGTCGCTCGCGTTCGCGAAGTTCGTCCACGTGAACGCGAGCGTCAGCGTCCCCGTCGCCGGCGACCCGTCGGCGACCGCGGACGTGCGCGCGCCGTCCGTGATCGACATCGTCCGGTTCGTCCCGTCGTCGGCCGCGTCCGCCGCCGCGCGGAACGTCGAGAGCGTCGGCCCGCGCGTGCCGCGCTCGAAGTCGTCCGCGAGGCGCTGGAACGCCCGGCGGTCGCTGTCGTCGCGCAGGGGGTAGTGGACGGAGACGGTCCATCGGGCGTCCCCGTTCGACTGGAGGTGGACGCCGACCGTCGTGGTGGCGTCGGTGAGCGTGCTCGAATCGTTCGTCGCGGCGGCGGCCCCGCCGGGGGCGAGAACGGCGACGAGGAGGACGGCGAGCACGAGGAGGGCGGGCTGCCGCATCGTGCGGTGATGCTCTCCGTGACGGCAAAACGCTTTCCATCACTTCATTTCCGCTCGCTCCGCGAGTCTCCGCATCGCTTTTGTCGCCGCCGCGCGACCACCCTCTCATGTCTCGGCTCCCGCTCGCCGTCGCCCTCCTCCTCCTCGTCACGCCGGCGTCCGTGCTCGCCGGCGCCGTCGGGCCCGCGGCCACCGCGGCCCCGCCCGCCGCCGTCACCGAGCACGCCGCCGTCGACGCGCCAGCCGACCCCGCGGTCACCAGTCCGAACCGGACGAGCGTCCTCGCCGTCGGCGACGATGCGGCGCGCGACTTCGCGTCCGCCGGCGTCACCGTCACCACCACTATCGGCGCCTCGCGCGCCGACCTCGACACCGCGTACTCGACGAACGCGTTCGAGAACCGCTGGGCGGCCGCCGACTCCGACGCGGCGCGACTCGCCCTCCTCCGGAACGCCACGACCGACGCGGCGAACCGGACGGCCGCGCTCACGCGGACCGCGGAGAACGCGCGCACCGAGTTCCAGAACGGCCAGCGCTCCGCGACGTCGCTCGTCGAACACGTCGCGCTCACCACCGCGCGCGCCGAATCGCTCTCGACCTACCTCACGACAGTCCGCTCGCACGCCGGCGACCTCGACAGCGCGGACGCCGACGCCCTCCGCACCCGCATCGCCCAACTCCGCGGGCGTCTCGCCGCCTACGACCGCGGCGAGTCGAACTCCCTTCGCCAGCGCCTCGCCGCCGCCGTCCGCGGCGACGAACCCCCAGTCCGCGTCTACGTCGGCGCGGACGCCGACGGCCTCGTCCTCGCCACGGTCGACGACGGCGTCTACTATCACACGACCTATCGCGTCGACAACTACGACGACGAGATAGACGGGGCCGGAACCCTCGCATCGCTCTCCGACGTCCTCAAGGCGCGCTACCCGGAAGCGTGGAATCACTCGCTCGAAGTCGGCGGCCGCCAGTCGTTCAGCGCGCCCGGGAACGCCTACTACGAGGCCGCGCTCTCCTACGGCCGCAGCGGCGCCGGGAGCACGCTCGTCGTCTACTTCGACCCGAGTACCGACGACGTCTACCGCGAGGACTGGCGCGTCGACGTCACCGACCTCGCCACGCGACCCGGCGTCGCGCGCACCGCCGGCGACACGACGCTCGTCGTCAACCGCTCCTACCCGGGCGGACCGCTCCGGGTCGCCGCGACGAACGCCACCGGCGCGCCCGTCGCCGCGCCCGTCACCGTCGACGGCGTCTCCGTCGGCACCACCGACGCCGACTCCGGCGAACTCTGGACCGTCGCCCCCGACGGCGACTACACCGTCACCGTCACGCGCGACGGCGAGACCGTCTCGGTCGACGCGGCCGACTGAGACCGCCGCGACCCCGAGCGTTCTTATCCGAGGACGCGGCCACCTCGCGGCGTGCCCTCGAACCGCGCGGTCGCTCCGGCGCTCGGCGTCGTCCTGCTCACCGCCTGCTGCGTCGTCGCGGCCTGCACGCTCGCCGCCGGCGCGTTCGCCCTCGGTGGGGACGCGCTCGCACCCGCGTCAGCGAGCGATCCGGTCACGACGACCGTCGCCGCGACGGCGAGCGCCGACGGGACGGTGACGCTCACCCATCGGTCGGGTCGACCGCTCGACGTCCGCACGCTCGACGCGCGCGTGAGCGTGAACGGCCGGTCGCTCGACGCCCAACCCCCGGTCCCGTTCGTCGGCGCGCGCGGGTTCGCCGGCGCGCCCACCGGTCCGTTCAACGCCGCGGCGAACGCGACGTGGACCGTCGGCGAGACGGCGTCCTTCCGGGTCGCGTCCACGAACGCGCCCGCGCTCCACGCCGGCGATAGCGTGGTCGTTCGCCTCGTCCGAGACGGCCGGGTCGTCGCGACGGCCCGAACGCGCGTCGCGTGACTACTCCTCGGGGACGCGAGCGAGCGTCGTGATGGCGACGTCCGGCTTGTAGGACGGCCCCATCGTCCGGTGTTCGACTCCCTCGAAGCCGGCCTCGCGGAACATCCGGTCGGCCTCGCCCTCGTCGTAGAAGAGCATGATCGCGTCCGCGAGCTTCTGGAAGACGGTCGAGCGCGGATAGTTCGGGCCGACGACGAGCACCGGCCCACCCGGTCGCGTGACGCGGCGGAACTCGCGGAGCGCCGCGACCGGGTTCGGCCAGTACTCGATCGATCCGGACGACCAGACGGCGTCGAAGGAATCGGAGGCGAACGGGAGGCGCTCGGCGTCCCCGAACGTGAACTCGACGGGGTCGTGCTTCCCGAGTTTCGCCCACGCCTTCTCCAGTTGACCGCGGCTCTGATCGAGCGCGTAGACGTTCTCCGTGTACTCCAGTAAGCCCTCGGTGCCGAAGCCGGTGCCACAGCCGACGTCGAGAACGCGGTCGTCCTCGTCGAGCGCGAGCAGCTCCAAGGCCTCCGCCCGCATCGACTCGTTCCAGACGAACGGGTTCACGCGGTCGTACACCTTCGAGAGGTACCGGTAGAAGAGGCGGGCCCGCGCCTTGTCTTCGAGGACTCCCATCGTCGGCCAGTAGCCCGTCCGCAGACATAAGTTCCCGTCTTTCGGTCGTTCCGCGCTTTCGCAACTACCTTATACGGCTTCCGTCAATTCTAGGCCGTTAGCCCATGCCGAGGCCAGAGGTTCTAGAACGAATTCAGGAGGCCGAGCAAGACGCCGACGACATCGTCGCCGACGCCGAGCAGGAACGCGAGGAGCGCCTCGCCGAGGCCCGGCAACGGGCCGACGAGATCCGCGAGTCGGCGGAGACCAGCGCGGCGGAACTGAAAGAAGAGCGACTCGCCGAAGCCCGCGAGGAGATCGCGGCCGAGCGCGAGCGCATCGTCGAGGAGGGCGAAGCGGAGCGCGACCAGCTCCAGGCGACCGCCGAGAGCAACCTCGACGAGGCGGTCGACTACGCGGTGGAGGCGTTCGAGGAGGCGGTGCATGCTCAGACCTGAGCAGATGAGCAAGGTGTCCGTCACGGGCACCAAGAACGTGATCCGGGACGTCATCGAGGTCACGCACGACCAGCGCGTCCTGCACGTCTCGAACTACGACGGCCGCCACGAGGGGTTCGACGCGGGCGACCCGCTCGCCGGCGCCGAGTCCGCCTCGGAGAAGCTCGTCACCGTCCGCTCGCTCATCAACATCCTCGACTTCACGCCCGCGGACGCCGGGCCCGCGCGCATCGTCACCGACGAGGCGCTCGAGGACGAGTTCGAGGGCGTTCGCGAGCAGGTGAACGACCTCGACGACGAGCGCGAAGCCGTCGAAGCGGATCTCGAACGCATCGAGGAGGAGATCGCGGCCGCCGAGCCGTTCGTCGAACTCGGCATCGACCTCGACCTCCTCCAGGACTACGACAGTCTCGAGGTCGTCGTCGCGAGCGGTGACGCCGACGCGGTCGGCCACCGTCTCGCCGACGAGAGCGCGATCCGCTCCCACGAGGTGTTCGGCGACGACGACGTCTTCGCCGCCGTCGCCTACGCCGAGGACGGCGCACCCGCCGGCGCGCTCGAGGACGCGCTCGTCGGCCTCGACCTGGACCGCTACGAGGTGCCGGACTCCGAGGACGCGCCCGAGGAGCACTTAGAGCGCCTCCAGCATCGAAAGCAGCAGCTCGCGTCCGACCTCGAGAGCGTGAAGAGCCAGCTCGAGAGCCTGCGCCTCGAACACGCGGGCTTCCTCCTCGCCGCCGAGGAGAAGCTCAGCATCGAGGTGGAGAAGGCCGAAGCGCCGCTCCACTTCGCGACGACGGAGCACGCCTTCTTCGCGGAGGGGTGGATTCCGACGCGCGACTACGAGGACTACGCGAGCTCGCTGAAGGACGCGCTCGGCGAGCGAATCGAGGTCGAAGAGCTCGAACGCGCCGAGTACGAGCCGCCCGCCCACGACGTCGGGCACGGCGAACAGGAGGTCGCGGCGGACGGCGGGACGGTTGATCGGCCGCCGGTCGTGCAGGACAACCCCGGCGTCGTCGAGCCGTTCGAGATGCTCGTCCGGGTGATCAACCGTCCGAACTACTTCGACATCGACCCCACCATCATCCTCTTCCTGACGTTCCCGGTCTTCTACGGCTTCATGATCGGCGACGTCGGCTACGGCCTGCTGTACACGGCCGCGGGATGGTGGATGTACACGCGACTCGACAGCGACGCGCTCGCGGCGCTCGGCGGCGTCGCGGTCATCTCCGGCATCGCGACGGTGGTGTTCGGCATCCTCTACGGCGAGGTGTTCGGATTCCACCTCATCACGGAGTACGTCTGGCACGGGACGCCCCCGCTCCACAAGGGCCTGATGCCCGCGGAGAACGAGTGGGCGCGCCTCTGGCTCATCGTCTCCGTGCTCGTGGCGCTCGGCCACCTCACGGTCGGCTACGCCATCGACACGTACAAGCGACTCCACCACGGCGCCTGGGACGCGCTCACCGAGGGGGCCTCCTGGGCCATCCTCATGATCGGTCTCTGGGTGTGGGTGTTCAGCCACGCGCTCGACGCCGCGAAGCCCGACATCCTCTTCCAGGCGCTCTCCGGCCAGCCGCTCGCGTTCACCGGCTTCTCCGCGACGGTCGGGTGGGCGGCGCTCGCCGTCGGACTCGTCGGCTACGCCCTCCTCGTCTACGCGGAGGGCGCCATCGGCGCCGTCGAGGGCGCGCTGAACTCGCTCACGCACGTCCTCTCCTACACGCGGCTCGCCGCGGTCATGCTCGCGAAGGGCGGGATGGCGTTCGTCGTCAACCTCCTCTTCTTCGGCGCGTACCGCACCGAAGAGGGCGAGTTCCACTTCATGACCGGGACGGACTGGAGCTACGTACAGGAACACCACCACAGCGCCGAGCTGATGTTCGGTGGCCTCGTCCACGGCCCCATCGCGGCCGTCGTCGGCGGCCTCGTCATCTTCGTGCTCGGTCACGCCTTAGTGCTTGCCCTCGGCGTCACCAGCGCCGGCCTACAGGCCGTTCGTCTGGAATACGTCGAGTTCTTTGGGAAGTTTTATGAAGGCGGTGGGGAGAAATACGAACCGTTCGGCCACCAGCGAACTTACACTACACAGGACTAACCAGCCATGCTCGAATTCACCATCGCGTTCGTCAACGCTATCGCACCGCTCCTCAACGACGCCCTGCTCCCCGCGGAGCTCACCGGGAACATCCAGATCGGTCTCGCCGCGCTCGGCGTCGGCGTCGCCGCGCTCGGCGCGGGTATCGCGGAAGGCGGCATCGGTGCCGCCGCAGTCGGCGCTATCGCCGAGGACAGCGACTTCTTCGGGATCGGTCTGCTGTTCACCGTCCTGCCGGAGACGCTCGTCATCCTCGCGATCGTCGTGATCTTCCTCGTCCAGTAACCACACGATGAGTCTCGAAACGGTCGCGGAAGAAATCCGAGAAGACGCCGAGGAACGCGCCGACGCCATCCGCGAGGAGGCCGAGGCGGAGGCCGAGGAGATCGTCGAGCAGGCCGAAGACGACGCCGACGAGATCCTCGCGCAGGCCGAGGCGGAGGTCGAGCGCGAGATCGACCAGCTGCGCGAGCAGGAGCTCTCCAGCGCCAAGCTCGACGCCAAACACGAGCGGATGAGCGCGCGCCGCGAGGCGCTCGACGACGTCCGTGACCGTGTCGAGTCACGTATCGAAGACGTGGACGGCGACGAGCGCCGCGAACTCACCGAAGCGCTCCTCGAGACGTCGCTCGCGGAGTTCGACGAGGACGAACAGCTCGCCGTGCACTACGCGTCCGGCGACGACGCCCTCGTCACCGACCTCGTCGCGGACCGACCGAACGTCGTCGCCGCCGGCGAGATAGACGCGCTCGGCGGCGTCGTCGTCGAGAGCGAGACCTCGCGCGTCCGGGTGAAGAACACGTTCGACAGCGTCCTCGCGGACGTCTGGGAGGACGAACTGAAGCGGATCTCCAATCGGCTGTTCGACGAGCAATGAACACCGTCAGTCGCGACGCGTCGAACTACTCCTACGTCAACGCCCGCGTGCGCTCTCGCTGGGCCGCCCTCCTCGGGCCGGAGGAGTACGACGACCTCATGCGGATGGGTCCGAGCGAGATCGCGCGCTTCCTCGGGGAGAGCGAGTACGAACCCGAGATCGACGCGCTCGGCTCGCGCTACTCGGGCGTGGACCTCGTGGAGTACGCGCTGAACGCGAACCTCGCGCGCCACTTCCGCGACCTGCTCAGCTGGTCGCAGGGCACGCTCTACGACCTCATCTCTCGCTACCTCCGTCGCTTCGACGCGTGGAACGTCAAGACCGCGATCCGCGGCGTCTACTCCGGTGCGGACGCCGACACCATCGACGCTGACTTCGTGCGCGCCGGCGAGTTCGACGACGCGATACTCTCGCGGCTCACCGAGTGCACGACCGTCCAGGAGGTCGTCGAGGCGCTCTCCGAGACCGTCTTCGGTGACGCGCTCGCAGCGGCGTTCGACGACTTCGAGGAGTCCGGCGCGCTCGTCCCGCTCGAGAACGCCGTCGACCGGACGTTCTACGAGACGCTCCTGCGCGGCCTGAACGCCGCGACGGGGTCGGGGACGCGCGAGTTCGTGAAGTTCCTGCAGGCCGAAGTCGACTTCCGGAACGTCCGGAACGCCTTCCGCCTCGCCCGGAGCGGCGCGGACATCGACCCCGGCGAGTACTACATCGAGGGTGGCCGACTCTTCGAGGCGAACGAACTCGCCTCGCTCGTGGAGAACGTCGACGAGCTCGTCGCGCGCCTCCGCGAGAGCCGGTACGGAGACGAACTCGAAGACGCCCTCGAACGCCTCGAGACGACGGAGACGCTCATGGGCTTCGAGCACGCGCTCGACCAGGCGCTCCTCGCGTACTCCGACCACCTCTCGCACCTCTTCCCGCTCTCGGTCTGTCCCGCGCTCGCGTACGTCCTCGCGAAGCAGCGCGAGGTCGACAACGTCCGCGCCATCGCGCGCGGCCGCGAGGTCGGACTGAGCCAGGACGAGATCGAAGCGGAGCTGGTGTTGCTATGAGTCAGGAGATAGCGGTCGTCGGCACCGCCGAGTTCACCACGGGATTCCGGCTCGCGGGCGTTCGCGAGTTCCGGAACGTCCCGGAGGAGGAGAAGGACGACGACCTCGACGCCGTCGTCGAGGACGTCCTCGACGAGTCGGACGTCGGCATCGTCGTGATGCACGCCGACGACCTCGACCACCTCTCGCGGACCGTCCGCGAACGCGTCGAGACGAGCGTCGAACCGACGGTCGTCACCATCGGCGGCGGCGCCGGCGGGAGCAGCGGACTGCGCGATCAGATCAAGCGCGCCATCGGGATCGACCTCATGGCGCAAGACGAAGGTGAGAACGAATGAGTCAGACAGCCACAGATTCCGGACGAATAGCGAGCGTGAGCGGTCCCGTCGTGACCGCCACGGGCCTCGACGCCCAGATGAACGACGTCGTCTACGTCGGCGACGAAGGGCTGATGGGCGAGGTCATCGAGATCGAGGGCGACATCACGACCGTCCAGGTGTACGAGGAGACGTCCGGCGTCTCCCCGGGTGAGCCCGTCGAGAACACCGGCGAACCCCTGACCGTCGACCTCGGTCCGGGCGTCCTGGACACCATCTACGACGGCGTCCAGCGCCCCCTCGACGTCCTCGAAGACGAGATGGGCGCGTTCCTCGACCGCGGGGTCGACGCGCCAGGAATCGACCTCGACGACTCGTGGGAGTTCTCCCCGACCGTCTCGGCCGGGGACGAGGTCGAACCCGGCGACGTCGTCGGGACCGTCCCGGAGACCGTCAGCATCGAGCACAAGGTCCTCGTCCCGCCGACCTTCGAGGGCGGCGAAGTCGTCGAAGTCGACGAGGGCGAGCGCGTCGTCACCGAACCCGTCGTCGTCCTCGACAACGGCGAAGAGGTGACGATGCACCAGGAGTGGCCCGTTCGCGAGGCCCGGCCGACCGTGGAGAAGTTCACGCCGACCGAGCCGCTCATCACGGGCCAGCGCGTGCAGGACGGCCTGTTCCCCATCGCGAAGGGCGGGACGGCCGCCATCCCCGGTCCGTTCGGCTCCGGGAAGACCGTCACCCAACAGCAGCTCGCGAAGTGGTCCGACGCGGACATCGTCGTTTACATCGGCTGCGGCGAGCGCGGGAACGAGATGACGGAGGTCATCGAGGACTTCCCCGACCTCACCGACCCGAAGTCCGGGAACCCGCTGATGGCCCGGACGTGCCTCATCGCGAACACGTCGAACATGCCGGTCGCGGCCCGCGAGTCCTGCATCTACACGGGCATCACCATCGCGGAGTTCTACCGCGACATGGGCTACGACGTCGCGCTGATGGCCGACTCCACCTCGCGGTGGGCGGAGGCGATGCGCGAGATCAGCTCCCGGCTCGAAGAGATGCCGGGCGAGGAGGGCTACCCCGCCTACCTCGCCGCGCGCCTCGCGCAGTTCTACGAGCGCGCCGGCCGCTTCGAGGCGCTGAACGGCGACGAGGGCTCCGTCTCGGTCGTGGGCGCGGTCAGCCCGCCCGGCGGTGACTTCTCCGAGCCGGTCACGCAGAACACGCTCCGCATCGTGAAGACGTTCTGGGCGCTCGACGCGGACCTCGCGGAAGCCCGCCACTTCCCGTCGATCAACTGGACGGAGTCCTACTCGCTCTACAAGGACCAGCTCGACCCGTGGTTCGAGGACAACGTCGCGGCCGACTGGCCGGAGGAGCGCCAGTGGGCGGTCGACGTCCTCGACGAGGAGGACGAACTCCAGGAGATCGTTCAGCTCGTCGGTCGGGACGCCCTTCCGGACGACCAGCGCCTGACCCTCGAGGTCGCGCGCTACCTCCGGCAGGCGTTCCTCCAGCAGGACGCGTTCCACGACACGGACACGTTCTGCCCGCCGGAGAAGACCTACGAGATCCTCACGGCGATCCACACGTACAACGACGAGGCGTTCGCGGCCCTCGAGGCCGGCGCGCCCGTCGAAGAGATCACCTCGATCGACGCCGCCCCCCGCCTCAACCGCATCGCGACCCAGGAGGACTACGAGGCGTACGTCGACGAGCTCGAAGCAGACATCGCGGAACAGCTCCAGGCCCTGTACTAATGAAAGAGTACCAGACAATCACGGAAGTCAGCGGCCCGCTGGTGTACGTCGAGACCGACGAACCCATCGGCTACGACGAGATCGTCGAGATCGAGACGCCGGACGGCGAGGTCAAGCGCGGCCAGGTCCTCGAGACCGCCGAATCGTTCGTCGCGATCCAGGTCTTCGAGGGTACCGAGGGCATCGGGCGGGACGCGTCCGTCCGCTTCCTCGGCGAGACCCTGAAGCTCCCGGTCACCGAGGACCTCCTCGGTCGCGTCCTCGACGGCTCCGGGAACCCCATCGACGGCGGCCCCGACATCGTCCCCGACGAGCGCCGCACCATCGTCGGCGACGCCATCAACCCGAACGCCCGCGAGTACCCCGAGGAGTTCATCCAGACCGGCATCTCCGCCATCGACGGGATGAACACGCTCGTGCGCGGTCAGAAGCTCCCGATCTTCTCCGCGTCCGGCCTCCCGCACAGCGAACTCGCACTCCAGATCGCCCGGCAGTCCACCGTCCCGGAGGACGTCGCCGAGGGCGAGGAGGAGACGGAGTTCGCCGTCGTCTTCGCCGGGATGGGCATCACGCAGGAGGAAGCGAACGAGTTCATGGACGACTTCGAGCGCACCGGCGCGCTCGAACGCAGCGTCGTCTTCCTGAACCTCGCGGACGACCCCGCAGTCGAGCGGACGGTCACGCCGCGCATGGCGCTCACCACCGCCGAATATCTCGCGTTCGAGGAGGACTACCACGTCCTCACGATCCTCACGGACATGACGAACTACTGTGAGGCGCTGCGCGAGATCGGCGCCGCCCGCGAGGAGGTCCCGGGCCGCCGGGGCTACCCGGGCTACATGTACACGGACCTGGCGCAGCTCTACGAGCGCGCCGGCCGCATCGAGGGCCACGACGGCTCCGTCACCCAGATCCCGATCCTGACGATGCCGGGCGACGACGACACCCACCCGATCCCCGACCTCACGGGCTACATCACGGAGGGCCAGGTCGTCCTCGGCCGCGAACTGAACAGTCAGGGCATCGAGCCGCCGATCAACGTCTCCGCGTCGCTCTCCCGCCTCATGGACGACGGCATCGGCGAGGGCATCACGCGCGCCGACCACAGCGGCGTCTCCGACCAGCTGTTCGCCGCGTACGCGGAGGGGAAGGACCTCCGCGACCTCGTGAACATCGTCGGTCGCGAAGCGCTCGACGAGCGCGACAACAAGTTCCTCGACTTCGCGGACACCTTCGAGGAGGAGTTCGTGAGTCAGGGCTTCCACACCGACCGCACCATCGAGCAGACGCTCGATACGGCGTGGGACGTCCTCTCCATCCTCCCCGAGAACGAACTCACGCGCGTCGACGAGGAGTTCATCGAGGAGTACTACCACGGCGACGAGGCCGACGAAGAGGCCGAGAGCGAGGAAGCGGAGGCATAACCCATGGCAGAGGACGTCAAGCCGACGCGGAAGAACCTCATGGAGATCGAGGACCGCATCGACCTCTCCGAGCGTGGCCACGACACGCTCGAACAGAAGCGCGACGGCCTCATCATGGAGTTCATGGACATCCTCGATCAGGCCCAGGACGTCCGCTCCGACCTCGAACAGGACTACGAGGACGCCCAGCAGACCATCAACATGGCGCGCGCCATGGAGGGCGACGTCGCCGTTCGGGGCGCCGCCGCCGCGCTCAAAGAACACCCCGAGATCACGGTCGAATCGAAGAACATCATGGGCGTCGTCGTACCGCAGATCGAGGCCTCCCGCGTCCGGAAGACCCTCGACCAGCGCGGCTACGGCATCCTCGGCACGAGTTCCCGCATCGACGAGGCCGCCGAAGCCTACGAGGAACTCTTAGAGACCATCGTCCTCGCCGCCGAAGTCGAGACGGCGATGAAGAAGATGCTCGAAGAGATAGAGCGCACCAAGCGCCGCGTGAACGCCCTCGAGTTCACCGTGCTCCCCGACCTCTACGACTCCGAGGAGTACATCGAGCAGAAACTCGAAGAACAGGAGCGCGAGGAGACCTTCCGAATGAAGAAGGTCAAGAACAAGAAAGAAGAAGAGGAGCGCGCCGCGCGCGCCGACGCCGAAGCCGCCGACTAACCCCCCGCCTCTCACCTTCGTCTCCAGTAGTCCTATCCCCGCGTAGCGCACAGCACGCGTATGCCCTGCCAGCGATGCGGCGCCGACACCGTCGCCTTCCCAATTCCCGACAACCTCCGCGAACACCTCCCCGACGACCGCGCCGGCGCCGAACTCTGCACGCGCTGTCTCGCCGTCGCCCCCGTCGACGACCCGCCCGCCGACTACCCCGACTTCCGCGCCGTCAGCGACGCCTTCCCCGTCAACGACGACGCCGGCGCCGCGCTCGCCTGCCTCCTCGCCCTCCTCGACTCCCTCGTCCTCTACCGCGACGAACTCGACCACGTCGCCACCTACGCCGAACGTCGTGGCGCCGACGTCCTCCGCTTCCTCGAACGCATCGACACGGACCCCGACCTCGACCCCCACTTCGACGTCGCGCGCCGCGCCCGCCAACTCGAACAGTTCCTCTAGACGACCGTTTGCTCTGCGCGCCTTCGGCGCTCGGCAAAAGCTCGGCCTCCGCGAGAAATCTCCGATTTCTCGCTGATCCCGCAGAACGCTCCGCGTTCTGCGGACAAAAGCCGTCAGCCCGCCTTCGGGGGCTCCTTGGCATCGCGCCGAAGGCGCGAGTGAATCGCCTCGCTCGCGCTCTCCGAGCCGCTCCCCCGGCGACTATTTCCGGAGGGGTTCTTCCTCCTACGCCTCGCCCGCGTCGAGGTACTCCTGCTGGATTTCGACGACGTCCCGGGACGTCTCGCACTCGCTATAGCGGCGTAAGGGCTCCTCGTTCAGTTCGAGGAAGGTGTGCCCCCACGTGAACTTCGAGAGGACGCGCTCGGCGTGTTCGCGCTCGCCGAGGATGCAGAGCGCGCCCGCGAACGCCTCCGCGGTGTTCAACTGGAACGGCTTCCCGTAGTTCACGGGGTTCGCGGCGACGAGAAAGGGGAGCGCGCGGTGCTCCCCTGGGAGTTCGAACATCGCGCGCTCCGCGCTCTCCCACGAGCAGTCGAGCGCGACGAGGTTCGCGTAGTCCGCGTCCATCGGCGAGAGCGCCGTCTCCGCGTGCGGATTCAGCACGACGCCGAACGGCGTCGCCCGGTCGGAGCGGTGGAGGGCGGTGAGGTCGAAGCGCGCGAGCTTCCGCGCCGTGCACTTCGCCGGGTCGTCGTCGCCCTCGTAGCGGACGTGGAGCTCCATTCGTGCTAGCCGAGGTGGCGAACGGCCAAAAGCCCGACTACTCCCCGCTCGCCGTTTGCGGTCTCCCGCTGGTCGACCGCGTCTACTCTCGCTCGCCGCTTCCGAGCGCGCTCTCGCCGACCTTCGTGTGGCCCTCGATGACCTCCTGGCCGCCCATGTAGGGCTGGAGGGCGTCGGGGACGTCGACGGTGCCGTCCTCGTTCTGGTAGTATTCGAGGATGGCGACGACGACGCGCGGGACGGCGAGGCCGCTCCCGTTGAGCGTGTGGAGGTGTTCGGCGGACTCGTGGCGTTCCGGTCTGTATTGGATGCCGGCGCGGCGCGCCTGGAAGGCCTCGAAGTTCGAGACGGAGGAGACTTCGAGCCACCGCCCGCCCTCCGCGGGGCCGTCGTCCATGTCGTCGCCGGGCGCCCAGACTTCGAGGTCGTACTTCTTCGCCTGCGTGAACCCGAGGTCGCCGGTACACATCTCGAGGATGCGGTAGGGGAGTTCGAGGCGCCGCAGCACTTCCTCGGCTTCGTCCACGAGGCCCTCGAATCGCTCGTTCGACTCGTCGGGGCGGACGAAGTTCACCATCTCCACCTTGTTGAACTGGTGGACGCGGACGATGCCGCGGGTCTCGGTGCCGTGCTCGCCGGCCTCGCGGCGGAAGTTCGGCGTGTAGGCCTGGTGTTTCAGCGGGAGGTCGTCGTCCAGCAGGATCTCGTCGCGATACATGTTCGTCACCGGCACCTCGGCGGTGGGGAGGAGCCAGAGGTCGTCCTCGTCGTAGTCGGCGTCGTTCTCGCCGCCGACCCGGTAGGCGTCCTCGACGAACTTCGGGAACTGGCCGGTTCCCTGCATCGACTCGGAGTTCACGGGGATGGGCGGGAAGATATCGGTATAGCCCTGTTCGCGGTGGACGTCGAGCATGAACTGGACGAGCGCGTGCTCTAAGCGCGCGCCGTCGCCCTTCGCGAAGTAGAAGCCGCCGCCCGTGACCTTCGCACCGCGCTCGAAGTCGAGGACGTCGAGGTCCTCGCCGAGGTCGTAGTGGGGGACGACGGTCTCGGGGAGGTCGCGCAGGTCGTCGAAGCCCTCGCGGCGGCGCTCGACGTTCTCGGACTCGTCCGCGCCCACGGGAACGTCGTCCTGCGGGACCTGCGGGAGCGTCAGGAGGAGCGCTTCGAGTTCGTCCTCGAGTTCGTCCGCGCGGTCCTCGACGGCTTCGAGTTCGTCCTTCAGCGCCTGGGAGCGCTCGATGGCCTCCTGGGCGGCCTCCTCCTCGCCCTCCTGTTTCAGGCGTCCGATCTCGGAGGAGACTTCGTTGCGTTCGTGGCGGAGGTCGTCGCCCTCCCGTTTTAGCTCGCGCCACTCCGCGTCCACTTCCAGGATGCGTTCGAGGTCCGCGTCCACGCCCTTCTTCTCGAGGGCGTCGCGGACGGCGTCGGGGTTCTCCCGGACGAACTGTCGGCTGAGCATGCGAATCGGTTCTCGGCGGGCGGGCAAAACGGTGACGGGACGCGCCCGGGGAAGGACTTAACGCGCTCCGCGACGCCCTCTGACGTATGGAACCCGGCGACGTCGCGACGGTGGACGCCTGCGCGAACGTCCACTACGTCGACACCGGCATGTTCGACATGCAGGGGTACGGCTCGGTGTACGTCGTGGACGCCGAGCGTCCGGCGCTCGTGGACACGGGGACGGGCGCGCACTACGACCGCGTGCTCGCGGCGATGGACGCGGTCGGCGTCGCGCGCGACGACCTCTCGGCCATCGTGCTGACGCACGTCCACCTCGACCACGCGGGCGGCGCGGGCTACCTCGCGGAGACGTGTCCGAACGCGACCGTCTACGTCCACGAACTCGGCGCGCCCCACCTCGTCGACCCCGCGCGACTCGTCGAGGGGACGAAGCGAGCGGTCGCCGGCGAGTGGGCGTTCTACGCGGAGCCGAAACCCCTCGACGAGTCCCGAATCGTCGAACTCTCCGAGGGCGATACGGTCGACCTGGGCAGTCGGACGCTCACCGCGCACCACGCCCCCGGGCACGCGCCCCATCAGGTCGTCTACGCGGACGACCGGGACGGCGCGGTGTTCACCGCGGACGCGGCAGGCATCTGGGTGCCCGCGCTCGACCGAGTGGAGCCGACGAGTCCGCCGCCGAGTTTCGACCTCGAACAGTGTCTCGCGGACGTGGAGACGATCCGCGGCCTCGACCCCGACACGCTGCTCTACGCGCACTTCGGCCCGGGGCGCGCGGACGTCGAGGGCGCGCTCGACGAGTACGAGGCGACGCTCACGTCGTGGGTCGAGGAGGTGCGTCGCGAGCGCGAGCGACTCGGGGACGACGACGCCGTCGTCGAGGCGCTCTCGGATCGCCCGGAGTTGAGCGCGGTGTGGCCCGAGCGGCGGGCGCGCGCGGAGACGGCGATGAACGTCCGGGGCGTCCTCCACGCCCTCGACCGCACCGAGTAGACCGGCGGCGGCCCGTCGCCCTCTCCGACGGGCGGCGACGGACCGCCCGGATTTATCCCCTACCACCCAAAAGGACCTACTGGAACCGTGGCCGCATCTTCACTCATCACGCTCGTCGCGCTCATCCTCGTGCTCGGCGTGCTCGCACAGCTCGTCGCCGCGCGCCTGCGCGTGCCGAGCGTGCTCTTCCTCATCCTCGCGGGCGTCATCTTCGGACCCGTCCTCGGCGTCATCGGCCGGGACACGTTCGGCGGCGCGCTCTCCGGTATCGTCGGGCTGAGCGTCGCCATCATCGTCTTCGAGGGCGCGTTCCACCTGAAACTCGAGAAGCTCCGGGAGGCCCCGCGCGAGACGCTGCGCCTCGTCACGGTGGGCGCGGCGGTGGCGCTCGTCGGCACCGCCGTCCTCGTGCGCGTCCTGCTCGGACAGCCGTGGGACGTCTCCTTCCTCATCGGCGCGCTCCTCGTCGCGACGGGCCCGACGGTCATCACGCCCATCCTCGAAGTCGTCCCCGTCCGCGACCGCGTCGGGGCGTCCCTGGAGACGGAGGGCGTGGTGAACGACGTCACCGCGGCGGTGCTCGCCGTCGTCGCGTTCGAGGTGGTCGTCTCCACGGAGGCGACGACCCAGGAGGTCGTGACGGGGTTCGCGTCGCGCATCGGCGTCGGCGTCGTCGCCGGCCTCTTCGTCGCCGCCGTCGTCTGGGCGGTGCTGCGCCGACTCGACCTCTCCCCGGGGAACGCCGTGCAGAACGCCCGCCTCGTCGTGCTCGCGGGCGCGCTCGCGGCGTACGCGCTCGCGGAGCTCTCCGGGCTGAGCGAGGCGGGTCTGCCGGCCGTCGCGACGGCCGGAATCCTCCTCGGGAACGCCGACCTTCCCTACGAGGACGACATCGAGACGTTCAAGGGCGATATCACGCTCGTCGTCCTCTCCTTCGTCTTCATCGCGCTCGCCTCCCTGCTCTCGCTCGACGACATCCTCCGGTTCGGGCTCGCCGGCCTCGCGGTCGCGGTCGGCGCCGCGGCCGTCGTGCGCCCGGTCGGCGTCTTCCTCGCGACGGTCGGCGACCGGTTCACGCTCTCCGAGCGCGCGTTCATCAGCGCGGTCGGCCCGCGCGGCATCATTCCCGCGTCCGTCGCGACGCTCTTCGCCGTCCAGTTGCGCGACGCCGGGATGGAGCCGGCGGCGAACGCGCTCGTCAGCGTCGTCTTCCTCACCATCCTCCTCACGGTCGTCTTCGAGGGCGGCCTCGCGCGGCACATCGCGGAATACCTCGACGTCATACCAATGCGAGTCATCATCATCGGCGGCGGCACCGTCGGCCGGGCGCTCGGTGAGCGCCTCCAGGACCGCGGTGAGAACGTCGTCATCGTCGAACAGGACGAATCGGTCGTGGAACTCACGCGCGAACGCGGCTTCACCGTCCACATGGGCGACGGCACCGACATGGACGAGTTGCGCGCGGCGGGCGTCGAGAACGCGAAAATCGTTGTCGCCGCGACGGGGGACGACGACGCGAACCTCCTCGTCAGCCAGCTCGTCGACGCGAAGTTCGAGCCGGAGACGATCATCGCGCGCGTCAACAACCCGGACAACGTGGACGCGTTCAGCGAACTCGGCGTGCGCGCCGTCTCCTCGTCGCTCGCGACGGCGTGGAGCATCGACAACCTCATCGAGCGCCCCGCGCTCTCGAACTGGATGACCGAGATCGGCCGCAGCGGCGACGTCCAGGAGATAGAGGTCACCGCGGAGGACCTCGTCGGGCGCACCATCGGCGAACTCGACGAGCACCTGCCGAACGGCTGCATCATCGCGCTCGTCGGCCGCGACGGCGAGAATTCGGTGCCGAGCGAGGACTTCACGCTCCAGGCGGGCGACCACCTCACCTTCCTCGGCCGGAAGGAGGCGGTCCGCGAGGCCATCGACCGCTGTCACCCCGCCGACGACTAACGCAAGGAGTTTACGACCCGTGCCCGACGATACCGCCATGTCGCTGCGTTCCCGCCTCCGACGCCCCCTCCCCGCCCTCCTCGTCGTCTCGGCGCTCGCGCTCGCCGCACGACTCCTCTGGCTGGGCGCGCGCGTCGCCCACCAGGACGAGGGACGGCTCGCGGACTGGATATTCTGGTACATGCAGACCGGCGCGTGGGAGTACCGCGCGATCATTCACGCGGGCTTCCTCCCGCACGTCGTCCCGTACGTCTTCCAGGCGTTCGGGATGAGCGACTTCACGATGCGCCTCCTCCCCGCCGTCGTCGGCGGCCTCCTCCCGCTCGCCGCCTACCTCTACCGGGACTACCTCGACGACGACGAGGTCGTCGCGTTCGGCCTCGTGCTCGCCGCGACGCCGGCGCTGCTCTACTACACGCGCTTCCTGCGCTACGATCCGTTCGTCGTCGCGAGCATGATGACGGCGCTCGGGTGCTGGCTGCACGCCCGCGCGAGCGGGAAGGCGCGCTATCTCTACGCGGGGACGTTCGTGTTCGCGCTCGCGTTCACGATGAAGGAGAACGCCCTGCTCTATCCGGTCGCGTGGCTCGGCGCGCTGGCGCTCGTCGTCGACAGACACCTCCTCGTCGCGCGCCTCCGCGGCGAGGGCGTCGCGCGACGGCTCCGGGCGCTCGTCGCGTCGACGGCGCGCGGCCTCCGGCCGTGGCTCGGCCACCTCGCCGTCTCGCTCGTGCTGTTCGCCGTCGTCGTCGTCCTGCTCTACGCGCCTATCCCCGAGGTGTACGGGATGTTCTCCAGCCCCGACGCGTTCGTGAGCGTCCTCGATTCGGCGACGCTCGGGTCGTGGGACAAGTTCGTGAACACGTGGACGGGCGCGCACATGAGCGAGCACTCGACGGTGTCGTTCCTCCGGCGCTTCGGCACCATCCTCGCGAGCACGGCGACGGTGACGCTCGCGTTCGCTACGGTCGGGTTCGTCCGCGAGCGCTACGGGAGCGGGGAGTCCCGTGACCTCGTCGAGTTCTGCTTCTACTGGGGGGCGGCGAGCATCCTCGGGTACGCCATCATCATGGACGTCATGGGCGGGTGGGCGGCCGTCCACGTCGTCGCGCCGCTCGCGATTCCGGCGGCCGCCGGCCTCGCGTGGGTCTACCGCGTCGGCTCGAACGCGCGCCGCTCCGGGGACCGCGTCGCGTTCGGCGTCGCCGCCGCGCTCCTCCTGCTCGCGTCCGCGACGGTCGGCGGCACCGCCGCCTACACGTCCTACACGCACTCGCAGGACCCGTCGAACCCGCTCGTCCAGTACGCTCAGCCGGCGGGCGAGATGAAGCCGACGCTCCACGACATCCGCGACATCTCCGCCGAGCACGACGGCATCGACGTCATCTTCTACGGCGACGAGTTCTACACCGCCGGCGAGTTCGACGAGCAGTCGAGTCTGAGCGCCGCGAACGGGACGTACGACGCGTGGTTCGAACGCCTGCCGCTCCCGTGGTACTTCGACCGGTACGGGACGCGCGTCGCGAGCACCACGCGGAGCGAACAGCTCGCCGAGTACGACCCGCCCGTCGTCATCACCCTCGAGAAGAACGAGGCGGCGGTGCGCGCCACCATCGACGCCAGCGAGTACGACGTCCGACACTACCAGGGCTACCAGTCCGGGCGGCCGCTCGTCTTCTTCGTGCGGAAGTAGCGCTCGCGTCTTCCTCCGACGGTCTTAAGCAGGGCCGCCGTCAAATTCGGGGGTAATGACTGATCGGGCGCTCGACGTCGTGGAGTTCCTCCTGACCGCGCGCGTCTACGAGCGCGACACCGACCTCGACGAGAACGACCTCCCGCCGGCGGTGCGCGGCGCGCTCTGGGACGGTAGCGGCGTCTCCCGGCCGCCGAAGGCCGACGAGGAGTCCGTCGCGGAAGCGACGGGGTTCGACGACCCGTGGGAGGCCGTCGCGGGACTGATGTTCACCGACCGCGACTCCTTCTCGGGCCGCATCCGCCTCGTGGACGACGAGATGGCTCGGGAGTGGTACGCGAACCGCGCGGACGCGGAGCGCATCGCGGAGAACCCCGCGCTCGCGGCCGCCTTCGAGGACGAGTTCGACGACGTGGACTACGAGGCGGCGCGCGAGGCGAACCGCCCCGTCGCGGCGGACCCGCAGTGGATCGAGGGCTTACTGGACGAGATGTTCGACGAGGACGACGAGGAGATGCTCGACCTCGTGGAGGTGCAGGCGCCCGCGGAGATAGAGACGACGCTCGACGACCTCGTGCTCACCGACGAGCAGCGCGCGGAGACGCTGAAGGTCTCGAAGGCCATCGAGCACCGCGACTACCTCGCGCAGGTCGGCCTCGTCGAGGTCGGGAAACTGCTCTTCGTCGGCCCGCCCGGTACCGGGAAGACGAGCACGGCTCGCGGGCTCGCACACCGCCTCGACCTGCCGTTCGTCGAGGTGAAGCTCTCGATGATCACGAGTCAATACTTGGGGGAGACGGCGAAGAACGTCGAGAAGGTCTTCGAGGTGGCGAAACGCCTCTCGCCCTGCATACTCTTCATCGACGAGTTCGACTTCGTCGCGAAGACCCGCACCAGCGACGAGCACGCCGCGATCAAGCGCGCGGTGAACACGCTCCTGAAGGCCATCGACGAGATGAGTCTCGTGAAGGACGACGTCCTCCTCGTCGGCGCGACGAACCACCCGGACGAACTCGACGCGGCGGTGTGGCGGCGCTTCGACGAGATACTGAGCTTCCCGAAGCCGACGGAGGCGATGCGCGCGGACATCCTCCGTCTGGTCACGCGCGGCATCGACGTGGAGGAGTTCGACCCGGAGGAGCTCGCGGCGAACACCGACGGGCTGACCGGGAGCGACCTCCGCCTCGTGCTGCGCGAGGCCGTCCTCGACGCGCTCGTCGAGGACCGCAGGACGCTCTCCCAGGAGGACCTCCTCGCCGCCGTCGAGTCCTTCGAGGAGCGCGACCACCTCCGGAACCTCGACAGCCTCGAGGAGGCCATCGAACCGGACGAGGAGCACGACCACGACCACGAGCACGCGCACGCCGACGACTAGATGCGCGTCACGCTCCTCGGCACCGGCGACACCGCCGGCACGCCGCGTCCGGGCTGTGACTGCGATACGTGTCTCGCGGCCCGCGAGCGCGGCGTGGAGCGAACGCGCTCGTCCGTCCACGTCGTCAACGAGACGACGGGCGACGTCCTCCTCGTCGAGACGAGCCCGGACTTCCGCCAGCAGTTCCTCGCGAACGACGTCGCGCTCCCGGACGCCGCCGTCGTCACCCACATTCACTTCGACCACCTCGACGGCATGGGGAACGTCTACCGCCTCCTCGACCACCTCCCCGTCTACGCGGCCGACGAGACGGACCCGAAGACGGACGAGAGCGTCGCGGAGACGATTCGGCGGAAGTACGACTACCTCGACGCCGTCTCCGTCCTCCCCCGCTCCCCGCACGAGTCCTTCCGCGTCTGCGGGTTCGACGTGACGCTCGTCCCCGTCGACCACCCACCCCTCCTCACGTACGGCCTCCGCGTGGAGGAACCGGAGACGGGAGCCGTCCTCGCGCTATCCGGCGACACGAGCTATCGGGTTCCAGACGACTCCCGCGACGTCCTCCGGGACGCGGACCTCCTCCTCGCGGACGGCATCGTCCCCGCGAGCCTCTGTGAATATCACCCGCTCGGCGGGCGCGACGAGGGCCCGGACGGAACCCCGCGGACGTTCGGTACGAAACACATGACGAAGGAGGGCGCCGTCGCGCTCGCGGACGACCTGAACGCCGACACGCTCCGCGTCGTCCACGCCGCCCACCGATACCCGCCCGACAAGGCGTTCGACCCGCCGCTCGCCGTGGACGGCGAGACGTTCGACCTATAGCCACTCCCCGAGGCCGGCCTGTCGGCGCCGCCCTCCGGCGTCGGGGTCCCACGCCTGTCGGCGCGCGCGCTCGGCGTCGAGGCCGATATCGGGCGGGTCCGCGGGGTCGTATCCGGGACAGTCCGGCCCGCACTCGCTCGCCGGGTCGACGATACGGCCCTCGTACGCGCAGTACGGGAGCCCCGTCGCCCCCGCCTCCGCGCCCGACTCGGCGTTCGCGCACCCGGGGAGGGCGTACGTCCGCCACCCCTTCCCGTACGCGCGCTCCGCGACCCGGAGGCGCTGTGTCGCCTTCTCGGCGGGCGGAATCGGCGCGACGTCCCGTCGGCCCGCGTGCGCCGCGCCGGGTTCGAGCCCCCAGCCGGAACTGTCGAGGCGCTCCGGTTCGCGGACCACCTCGACGGGGTCGTCCGCGTCGAAGTCCACGCGCCAGACGCCCACCGCGTCCGGGAGGCGGTTCAGGTGCGCGCGCGTGACGTACGACTCCGTCGCGAGTATCGCGTAGTCGAGGACGCCGAGGCTGACGTCGTGACGAACCTGTGCTTCGAGGTCGCCGGGCGTGCCGAGGTCCGGCTTGTTCTCGACGCCGACGAGGTCCCCGATCCAGTCGGGGTAGCGCGCGACCTGCCGGACGACTTCGTGGCCGTCCCGACGCGCGGATTCGAGGAAGCCCGCGTCGGCGCCGCGCTCGGCGAGACTGCGCGCTCTCGCGGGCGGCCCGTCGAAGGCGTCCGTGACGCGCCGCCAGCGCCCGACGCCGACGTCCGCCTCGACGACGCCGGCGGGAATCGCGTTCGGAGTGAGTCCGATTCGTTCGTCGAACGCGGGGCCGGGCGTGACGCAGACGACGTCGACGATGCGGCCGCCGCTGGCGCGGACGCTCGTGCCGAGTTGGCGGGCGACCACGGGATACTCCGATTCGAGGCGCGCGCAGAGCCGAACCTCGAACGCGTACTCGCGCACGCGGAACGTGAGGCGTTCCGCGGGGTTAAACGCCTCGCGTCACCCGAGTGCGACGTCGAGCGTGAGCATCACCATCAGCCCCGCCATCGTCCCGAGCGTGGCGACGCGCTCGTA
>JBDGUG010000009.1:0-3990 GCA_042216135.1 Halarchaeum sp.
GCAAGCAGGGCGACGGCATCGCCCGCGTCGAGCGCGGCTACGTCATCATCGTCCCGGACGCCGAAGTCGGCGAACGCGTCAAGATAGAAGTCACGCAGGTGAAGTCGAACTTCGCCGTCGGCGAGATCATCGACGACGACGAGGACGCCGACGAAGCGGTCTAACGCGCCGTCTACTCTCCGTAGGGCGTGCCGTCCGGTCGCTTCGCGCCCTCCGAGTCGTGGACGACCGTCTCGCCCGGGTCGGGGTCCGCGGGCGCGTACTCGTCTCTGACCCGGATCGCTTCTTCGAGCTCTCTCACGGCTCGCTCCTTGAGCGCGCCCGCTAGCTCCTCCGCGTCCGCCCGCGAGATGTCGCGCCCCAGCCCCTCGCACTCGTGCGCGCGCACCATCCCGGCCTCGTCCACGGCCTCGCCCATCGGCGTGCTCGTCCCGCCGAGCGCCACCGAGAACGGGTAGGTCCGACAGATGAGCGGGCGGTCCGCGTGGACGGCGCAGGCGCCCTCGCCGTCGTCCTCCTCGTAGAACGTGCAGTCGCCACAGCCGTCCGTCTGGAGCGCCCACTCGAACGTCTCGCCCGCGCCGTCCTCGTCGAGGCCGAACGGCATCGGGCGCGCGACGTCGCGCCACTCCAGGTCCGCGTCGGCTTCGAGTCCCCGGACTTCGTCGGGGAAGACGGTCGCGGTGTGCTCGTCCCCGAGGCCCTTACAGCACCCGCCACAACGCGTGCACTCGAAGCCGAGTTCCTCGATGGCGTCCGCGAGCGCGTCCGGGTCGAGCGCTCGCGCGCGTTCGAGTTCGTCCTCCAAGCGCTCCATACGCTCCGTGGGCGTGCCGCGGGTAAAAGCCACGCGGGCCCGAGCGGAGCGGGGCCGCGTGTAGTGCGAGCGGGCGCGCACGACCGCGCTACGCGGGCGTCGCTCGCTCGCCGTCCCACGTCACGTCGCCTTCGACGGCGAGTTTGCGGAGGTGGGCGGCGACGGTGGTGGCGGCGAACCGTCGCGCGTCGCCGAGGTCGGTGTCGTAGGCGGCGTCGAGGACGGCGTCGAGGGTCTGTGCGCCGCCGCGAACGGCGTCGAGGACGCGCTCTTCGCGCTCGTTTCGGTGCGCGATGGCGTCGGCGATGCGCTCGCGCGGGGCGTCGACTGGCGGGCCGTGGCCGGGGTGGAGGCGGCGGGGGTGGCGCGCGGCGAGGCGTCTGAGGCCGGTGAGGTAGGCGCGCAGGTCGCCGTCGCGGCCGATGGCGACGCTGCCGTTCGCGCGCACGAGGTCGCCGACGAGGTAGTCGCCGCCGATGGCGAACGCGACGTGGTCGCTGGCGTGGCCGGGCGTGGAGACGGCGGTGAGCGGGCCGACGGCGTCGCCGTCGCGGAACGTCCGGTCGGGGGTGACGCCGGTGGCGTCTTCGAGGCGGTCGGCGTGGGGTGCGTGCGCCCAGACGGTCGCGCCGCTCTCGCGGGCGTAGTGCGCGAGGGCGCCGACGTGGTCGGGGTGGGTGTGGGTGACGAGGACGTGCGCGACGTCGTCGATGGCGTCGTCGAGCCGCTCGTGGCGGCCCGCCGGGTCGACGAGGGCGGTGCCGGGCCGATTCGCGGCCCGGTCGGCGCTGGCGGCGCGCGGGGAGTCGTGTTCGTCGACGAGGTACGCGTTGGTGGCGCCGTCGGGGACGCGTGCGTGCGGGACGGGGACGCGCTCCACGGGGCGTTAGTGGTCGAGGAAGTAGACCTGTTTGCGGGCGTCTCGGAAGCTGTATCGGGAGTCGACGAGGCCGGCCTCGTCGAGGCGGTTGAGCGCGTAGCGGACGGTTCGGTCGGGGAGCAGGCTCTCCTCCGCGAGCTGGCCCTGCGAGAGCGGGGACTCCGTCTCGAGGACTTTCGCGACCAGTTTGGCGCTCGGCGGGAGTTCGCGGAGGCGCTCGCGGAACTCCTCGTCGTGCTTGATCGGTGATTGACGCTGCTCTCCCGTCGTACTCATGCAATGGAATCGCCCACGCGTATAGATAAAGGTTGGTGCTCGTAGTATTCATACAATTAATACCATACTAGGACGGTCGCGGCTGCCGGCGGCCACCCCGTCGCCGTCCCCGCCCTGACCGGCATCCAGTACCGTTTTATCTCCCGGCAGAAGTATACGAGTTAGACCGTGAAGGGACAGGAGTGGTATCAGGCGACCGAGGTCGCCGAGGCGTACGAGGACAAGCGCTTCTCCGGCGGCGGCCGCCTCATCGACCGCCGCGAGAAGGAGGCCGTGCTCGACGCGCTCGGCCCACTCGACGGCGAACGCGTGCTCGAAGTCGCCTGCGGCACCGGACGGTTCACCGTGCTCTGCGCCCAGCGAGGCGCCGACATCACCGGGATGGACATCTCCGCGCCGATGCTCCGCGAGGGCCGGGAGAAGGCGCGCGCCGCCGGCGTCGACGACCACCTCGAGTTCATGCGCGGCGACGCCGCCCGCCTCCCATTCCCCGACGACCACTTCGACGCCGTCTTCGCGATGCGCTTCTTCCACCTCGCGGATACGCCCGCGAAGTTCCTCAGCGAGATGGCGCGCGTCTCCGCCGGCCACGTCTTCTTCGACACGTTCAACCGATACAGCACCCGCTCGCTCTACAACGACCTCCTCCCGATGGGGTCGCGGCTCTACTCGCGCGGCGAAGTCGATGACCTGCTCGCCGGCGCCGGCCTCTCCCTCCGCGCCGCCGACCACGACTTCGTCCTCCCCTACGGCTTCTACCGGAAGCTCCCGCGGTGGCTCGCCGACCCGCTCCGGGACGCCGACGAGGCCGTCGGCGGCACGCCGCTCGGCGACGCCCTCGCGTCCGTCTCCTACTGGCACGCGCACGTCTGACGGACGCGGGACGCATCCGGACGTTTTTACCGCTACGGGGTCTCTCCCCGTGGTATGGATCTGTCGGTGATCGTCCCGACCCTCAACGCCCGCGCGCGACTGGAGCGCGCGCTCGACGCCCTCGCCGCGCGCGTCCCCGGCGCCGAGGTCATCGTCGTCAACGGCCCGTCGAGCGACGGCACCTCCGGGATGGTCCGCGAGCACGCGGCCGCCGACGTCCTCCTCGAACTCTCCGATCGGAACCTGAACGCCGCGCGGAACGCCGGGTTCGCGGCCGCGAACGGCGCTGTCGTCGCGTTCGTCAGTCACGGCTCCGTCGTCCGCGAGGGCTGGTTCGACGCGCTCCGCGCCGCGTTCGACGACGGCGCCGCCGTCGCCACCGGCCCCGTCCACCGCGCCGTCTCCGGCGGCGTCACCACTGAGGGCCCCGAGACGCGGACTATCGCGGGCCGCGACGTGACGTACTTCGACGGCGGGAACGTCGCGTTCGCGCGCGACGTCATCGCCGCCCTCGACGGCTTCGACGAGTACCTCGACACGGGCGGGGCGCGCGACGCCGCGCACCGCCTCGCCGGCCTCGGCTACGACGTCGCGTGGCGCCCCGACCTCACCGTCCTCCGCGAGGAGGGCGACGACGTCGCCGACCGGGTCGCCGAGGACGCCGCGCTCCCGATATGGGGGTCGAAGTACCGCTCGCTCGGCTATCGCCTCGCGAAGAACTACGGCCTGCGCGGCACCGTCGCGTACCGCGTCGCGCGGCACGCCCTCGGGGACGCCCGCAGCGGCGTCGTGGACGTCCTCGCCGGTCGAACCGGTGTCGCGGAGTGGGTCGGGAACGGCCGCGCGGTCGTTTCGAGCGCGCTCGCGGGCGTCGAGGACGGCCTCGCCGCGCGCCGCGCGGACCGGAGCGACGCGCGGAACCCGAACGGCGCGTCCTCGCGGATGGACCGCGCGCTCTCGCGCTACGACGCCTAGGCGAGCGCCGGGAGCACGCGCGTCGGGTTCGCGTCGAACGCGCGCGCCATCGCGTCCTCGGGGACGTCGAGCGTCAGTATCTCCATCAGCGCGACGTTCGGGTGGACGTCCGGGACGCCGCTCCCGAAGCAGACCCTGTCGGGGTGTTCGCGGAGCGCGCGTTCGAGGA
>JBDGUG010000009.1:4090-34455 GCA_042216135.1 Halarchaeum sp.
ACGCCGCTCCCGAAGCAGACCCTGTCGGGGTGTTCGCGGAGCGCGCGTTCGAGGACGTCCCGGTAGCGAACGGCGCTCGTGTCGAGGTGGTACGCGTCGTAGTCGTCGAGCAGGGAGAGCGCGTCGTCCATCAGACTCCGGTCGAGCGGGTGGCCGCCGAAGTGGCTCTGGACGACGGTGACGCCGCGTTCGAGGAGCGTCTCCGCGGCCGCGTCCGGCGGGAAGCCGCGGCCGCCGTGGACGAAGACGGGGAGGTCCGCGTCGGCGACGGCGTCGAGCGTCTCGGCGTCCGGGAGGCCGTCTATCTGCGGGTCGAGGCGGAAGCCGTGGAAGCGCTCGCCGTACGCGTAGCGCTCGACGTCGTCCGGGTCGGCGTGGTGGTCGGCACGGGACGCGCCGAGGTTGCGGAGGCGCGCGCCGACGTCGCCCGTCGGGTCGCGCGGGCCGTCGAGGCGTGCGAGGGCGACGAACGGGCGGTCGATGGCGTGGCGCGCGACGGCGTTGTTCGCGCGGAGGTAGCCCTCGCTCTCGGGGACGGCGGGCGGGGCGACGGCGGCGCGGACGACGCCGGCCTGGTGGAGGTGGCGTTCGAGGGCTTCGGCGGCGACTCGGGGGCCGCGCGGCGGGGCGCCGGGTTCGACGTCGAGGCGGGCGTGGACGTCGACGACGCGGAACCCGTGCTCGAGTTCGAGCATACGTACGCCTCACCCCACTGCTATTTCGTCCTGCCGGTCGTTCGCACGGCTCGCGGGTTCGCGGCACCTCCGTAGTGTGTCGTTTCATCGCACGAGCCACGAAAACTACTTATAGAACTGCTATCCTCCTGGAAATCGATATGGCATACCAGGGAATGGGTAGTCCGGTGTTCATCCTCGGAGACGACGCGCAGCGCACCCGCGGCCGCGACGCGCAGAGTTCGAACATCGCCGCCGGGAAGGCGGTGGCGGAGGCCGTCCGCACGACGCTCGGCCCCCGCGGCATGGACAAGATGCTCGTGGACTCCACGGGGAACGTCGTCATCACGAACGACGGCGTGACGATTCTCGAAGAGATGGACATCGAGCACCCCGCCGCGCAGATGCTCGTCGAGGTCGCGCAGGCCCAGGAGAACGAGGTGGGTGACGGCACCACCACCGCGTCCGTCCTCGCCGGCCACCTCCTCGCGCAGGCGGAGGACCTCCTGGAGAGCGACGTCCACCCGACCACCATCGTCGAGGGGTACGCGCTCGCCCGCGACATCGGCCACGAAGCGCTCGCCGAACTCGCCCTCGACGCCGACGTAGACGACGAACTCCTCCGACAGGTCGCCGCCACATCCATGACCGGGAAGGGCACCGGCGACGTGAACGCCGACGCCCTCGCCGAACTCGTCGTCGACGCCGTCCGTCACGTCGAGGACGACGACGGCGTCCGCCGCGACGACGTCCGCGTGCACACGCAGGTCGGCGCGTCCGCCGACAACACAGAACTCGTCCAGGGCATCGTCCTCGACGAGGACCCCGTCCGCGAGGACATGCCCCGGGACGTCAGCGACGCCACCGTCGCCGTCATCAACACGAAACTGGAGACCCGCGAGACGAACGCGGACGTCGAGTACAACATCACGAGCGTCGACCAGCTAAACGCCGCGCTCGACGCCGAAGAAGCCGAACTCCGCCGATACGCCGAGGCCATCCGCGACGCCGGCGTGGACGTTCTCGTCTCCCAGAAGTCCGTCGACGACCGCGTCGCCGCCTTCCTCGCCGAGGAGGGCGTCCTCGCCTTCGACGGCGTGAAGAAGTCCGACGTCGCCGCCGTCGCGTCCGCCACCGGCGCCACCGTCGTCGGCGACGTCACCGACATCGAGGCCGACGAACTCGGCTACGCGGAGTCCGTGAGCGTCGAACGCTACGGCGACGACGAACTCGCCTTCCTGGAGGGTGGCGCCGACGCGCGCGCCGTCACCGTCCTCCTGCGCGGCAGCACCGAGCACGTCCTCGACGAACTCGAACGCGCCGTCGGTGACGCCCTCGACGTCGTCGCCGTCGCCCTCGACGGCGAGGGCGTCGTCCCCGGCGCCGGCTGTGCCGAAATCGTCGTCGCCGACCGCATCCGCGCCGAGGCCGCGAGCATCGACGGGCGCGCCCAACTCGCCGCCGAAGCGTTCGCCGACGCCCTCGACGTCCTCCCGCGCACCCTCGCGGAGAACGCCGGCCTCGACCCCATCGACGCGCTCGTCGACCTCCGCGCCGCGAACGAAAGCGGTCGCGCCGGCCTCCTCAGCGCCGGCGAGCGCGCCGACGTCGCCGACCCCGTCGAGGCGGGCGTCGTCGACCCCGTCGCCGTGAAGCGCGAAGCGCTCGCCGCCGCGACGGACGCCGCGACGATGATCGTTCGCATCGACGACGTCATCGCCGCAGAATAAGCGCCGGCGACTGCCCCCTCTCGCCGCCCGCGACTATCGGTCCTCGCTGACGTCTCCGCGCCGCCGGAGTAGCCGAATCGCATCACCGGGCGTTCGGACGCGTCCGGCATAGCGTTCGGGGCCCCGCGGGTCTCGCGGGCTCCGCGCGGAGTCCCGCGCGCCGGGACGGCCCGCCGCACCTAAGCCACGCGTCGGCGTACGCGGACGCGATGGGTGAACTCGGACTCCCCTCCTCGGTCTCTATCGCGCTCGGCGGGATGATCGGCGGCGGCATCTTCTCCGTCCTCGGCGTCGTCGCGGCCGTGGCGGGCACGCGAACGTGGGTCGCGTTCGTCGTCGCCGGCGTCGTCGCGCTCTGCGCGGGCTACTCGTACAACGCGCTCAACCGAGTGTCGGACCGTCGCGGCGCGTCCGTGACGTTCGTCCAGCGCTACACGAACAACACGACCGTCGCCGGGATGGTCGGGTGGACGCTCCTCGTCGGCTACGTCGGCTCCATGGCGATGTACGCGTACGCGTTCGCCGAGTACGGCCTCGGCCTCGTCGGCCTCTCCGGCGCGCTCGGCGGCCTCGCCCGCCCGCTCGTCTCCGTCGGCGCCATCGTCGGGTTCGTCGCGCTGAACTGGCTCGGCGCGCGCGCCACCGGCACCGCCGAGAACGTCCTCGTCGCCGCGAAGATGCTCGTCCTCCTCGGCTTCGGCGCGCTCGCCGCCTCCTACGGCGCGACCCACGACCTGCTCGACGCCGGCGTCACCGGCTCGCTCTCCCTCTCCCCGCTCGTCGCCGCCGCCGTCGCGTTCGTCGCGTTCCAGGGCTGGCAGCTCCTCTTCTACGACCGGGGCAGCATCGCCGACCCGGACGTCACCATCCCGCGCGCCGTCTACGTCGCCATCCCCACCGCCGTCGCGACGTACGTCCTCGTCGGCGTCACAACCACCAGCCTCCTCACCCCCCAGCAGATCGCAAAACACGGCGAAGTCGCGCTCGCCGCGGCCGCCGAACCCGTCCTCGGCTCGCTCGGCTACGCCGTCATCGCCGCCGCCGCCGTCGTCTCCACCGGGAGCGCCATCAACGCGACGCTGTTCTCCGCCGCGCACTTCGCGAACGGGATGACCGACGAGGGCCTCCTCCCGGACCGCATCGCCGACCACACGTCGGGGAGCGTCCCCCGACACACCGTCGTCCTGCTCGGCATCGTCACCGTCGGCCTCACCGCGTACGGGACGCTCGACGGCATCACGTCGCTCGCCTCCATCTCCTTCCTCGTCGTCTTCGGCGCGATGAGCGCCATCGCGTTCACCGAGCGCGACCACGACGCCGTCCACCCGCTCCCGCCGCTCGTCGGCGCCGTCGGCGCCGCCGTCCTCCTCCCCCTGCTCTGCTACCACCTCGCGTCGCGCGAACCGGGGACGTTCGGGTTCGTCGTCCTCCTCCTCGCCGCCCTCCTCGTCGTCGAACTCACCTACTTCGAGCGCACCCGCCTCGCGCGATTCGCGAAACGCGCCGAGGACCGCATCTGAGGCGCGGACTCGTTCGATCCTTTGGGACGAGTCGGATCCGCGGCCACAGAATCCAAATGTCTGTCAGCCGAACTCACGTCCGTGAGCGACGACAGACTCGGGCTCTTCGGCGCCATCAGCATCGCTGTCGGTGGAATGATCGGTGGCGGCGTGTTCTCCGTCCTCGGCGTGGTCGTCCAGATATCGCACGCGGCCTCCTGGCTCGCGTTCACGCTCGCGTGCGTCGGATCGCTCTTCGCCGCCTACTCCTACCTCAAACTGAACGAGACCGGCGACAACCGGGGCGGGAGCGTCGCCCAACTCCAGGAGTTCGTCGAGAACAAGACCCTCGCCGGGATGGTCGGGTGGACGCTCCTCTTCGGCTACGTCGGCGCCATCGCCATGTACGCCTACGCCTTCGGGAGTTTCGCGCTCGGACTCATCGGCACCAAGACCATCGCCGGCGTCCCCCTCCACCCCGTCCTCTCCATCGCCGCCGTCGGCATCTTCGTCGGCTTCAATCTCCTCGGCGCGCGCGCCACCGGCACCAGCGAGGAAGCGCTCGTCGTCACCAAAGTCGTCATCCTCCTCGCCTTCATCGGCATCGGGATGTGGTACGGCTGGCAGCACGCCAAACTCACCGTCGGCACCTCCACCATCATGCAGGGCACCCCCGTCATCATGGCCACCGCCATCTCCTTCGTCTCCTTCCAGGGCTGGCAGCTACTCATGTACGACCAGGACTCCATCGGGAACCCCCTGGAGAACCTCCCCCTCGCCATCTACGCCAGCCTCGTCATCACCATCGTCATCGACGGCCTCATCGCCATCGTCGTCACCAGCCTCGTCAGCCCCCACATCATCGCCACCGAACCCGACCGCGCGCTCGCCTACGCCGTCCAGCAGACCTGGGTCGGCCACGCCGGCTTCGTAATCGTCTCCCTCGCCGCGCTCTTCTCCACCGGCAGCGCCATCAACGGCACCCTCTTCTCCAGCGCGAACCTCGCCGACGGCATGGTCGCCGACTCCCTCCTCCCCTCCGAGGCCGGGAACGCCGATAGCTCCGGGGCGTCCACTCGCTCCGTCCTCTCCATCGGCGTCCTCGCCGCCGCATTCGCCGCCTACGGCAGCCTCGACGGCATCACTTCCTTCGGCTCCATCGCCTTCATGTTCGTCTTCGGCGCGATGTGCTACCTCGCCTTCCGCGAACGCGACCGCGGCGACATCAACCCCATCCCGCCCGCCCTCGGCGTCGTCGGCATCGGCCTCTTCATTCCCCTCCTCGTCGGCCACCTCTGGCTCGACGAACGCCACGTCTTCTGGGTCGTCTGCGCCATCGCCGTCGCCATCCTCGCCCTCGAACTCCTCTACTTCGAAGCCGGCGACACCATCCACGACGAGATCCAGGAGTTCGAACAGTACCTCTAGATACGCCTCGCCCGACGGGGACCCTCGCTCCCTGCGGTCGGCTCACGGCTCACTGCGGTCGCCGTTCGCGTTGTCGTGGGCCCGCGCTCGCTTCGCTCGCTCGGCCCCACGTTTGCTCGCGTGTCGCTCCCGCTGGTCGCTCCCGCTCGCATTTCCGTGGAACCTCCCTCCGGTCGGTTCCACGTTCTTCACGAACGTTCCACCACGAGGGACGCTCACATCGCCCGACGCCGGCAGAATACGGAACCGTTAAGTGCGATTTGGGACAACGCAAGTGGCACGACGATTTCCGGGTTTTCCGGGGGCTTCATACATGCAAGACGCACGAACGAGACCGCAACGACGCCGAGAATCGGAGACCGAACGAGAGGACACGACCGAATCGACCGACGAGTGCCCGGAGTGTGGCGGCCTCGTCGTCGCCGACGAGGAGCACGGCGAGTCCGTCTGCATGGACTGCGGCCTCGTCGTCGAGGAGGACGACATCGACCGCGGCCCCGAGTGGCGCGCGTTCGACAGCCAGGAGAAAGACCAGAAGTCCCGCGTCGGCGCCCCCACGACGAACACGATGCACGACAAGGGCCTGTCGACGAACATCGACTGGCGCGACAAGGACGCCTACGGGAACTCGCTCTCCTCGAACCAGCGCCAGAAGATGCAGCGCCTCCGCAAGTGGAACGAACGCTTCCGCACGCGCGACGCGAAGGAGCGGAACCTGAAGCAGGCGCTCGGCGAAATCGACCGCATGAGCAGCGCGCTCGGCCTCCCGGACAGCGTTCGGGAGACGGCGTCGGTCATCTATCGCCGCGCGCTGGAGGAGGACCTGCTGCCCGGCCGTAGCATCGAGGGCGTCTCCACGTCCTGCGTCTACGCCGCCGCCCGCCAGGCCGGCGTCCCCCGGTCGCTCGACGAGATCACGGACGTCTCGCGCGTCGAGAAGGCCGAAATCGCGCGCACCTACCGCTACGTCATCCGCGAACTCGGCCTCGAAGTCCGGCCCGCGGACCCCGAGAGCTACGTCCCGCGTTTCGCCTCCTCGCTCGGCCTCAGCGACGAGGCGGAGCACCGCGCGCGCGAACTCCTCCAGACCGCGAAGGACAAGGGCGTCCACTCCGGCAAGAGTCCGGTCGGCCTCGCCGCCGCCGCCGTCTACGCCGCCGCCCTCCTCACGAACGAGAAGACGACGCAGGCGAAGGTCTCCGAGGTCGCGGACATCTCGGAAGTCACGATCCGCAACCGCTACCACGAACTCCTCGAAGCCGAGGACACCCTCCCGGCGTAACCGCCGCGCCGTTCTCCCGCTCTCGCTGGCCCTACAGCGACGCGTGCGCGCTCCCGCCTCTCCGGAGAAGCCGGGATTTATCGGGGGGCGTCCCGACTCCCCGACGTGAACACCCCGTCGCTTCCGGTCCGCGCGCTCGTCTTCGTCGGCGGCGCGCTCCTCGGCGGCATCGTCGCCGGCACCGCCTCCGCGGCGCTCCCCGCACCGCTCCCCGTCGTCGTCGGGTTCTCCGTCGCGCTCCCGGTGATGAACGTCGCGCTCCACCCCGAGCGCGTCCCCGACGACCGGGAACGCGCGCTCGGCGTCGGCGTGCTCTCCGCCGCCTGCGGCATCGTCGGCGGCGTCGCCGTCGGCCTGATCGCCGCCGCGCAGGGGACGCAGTGGGCGACCCCCGCGGCCGTCCTCGCCGCGTTCCTCGCGACCGAGTACGGCGGCCGCTGGGTCGCGGACCGCGTCGGCGACGATCCGCGGAGCTAAGGCGCGGCCGGTCCGATGCGGTGACGTGATTCCGTTCGACGACTTCACGCTCTGCGCGGCGACCGACGACCTCGCGGACGAGCCGCGGGCGCGCGAGCACGCCGACGCCGTGGAGTTTCGCCTCGACCACGCCGACGGCCCGCTCGACGAACTCGACGCGTACTCTGGTGACCTCCCGATCCTCGCGACGAACCCGCACGTCGACGAGGGCGGTGCGGTCGCGGACGACGCCGAGCGTCTCGACGTCCTCGCCGCGGCCGCCGAGTACGACGCCGTGGGCGCGGTGGCTATCGAACTCGACGCGATGCGGGACGGGCGCGGCGAGCGAGTCGCCGAGGCCGCGCGGGCGAACGACGCGTCCGTCGTCGTCGCCGCGCACGACTTCGAGGGGACGCCGCTCCGCCAGGACCTCCGTGGGATCCTCGGGAACGCCCTCGAGTACGGGGACGTCGCGAAACTCGCGACCACCGCGACCGACCGCGTGGACGTCCTCGACCTCGTCACCGTCACGCACGAATTCGACTACGAGGGCGAGAAAGTGGCGACGATGGCGATGGGCGAAGCGGGCCGTCACTCCCGTGCCGTCCTCCCGCTCTACGGGAGTCGGATCGGCTACGCGCCCGTCGACCCGGCGGACGCCACCGCGTCCGGCCAGTACGACGCCGCGACGCTGCGACGGCTGGTGGACGACCTCACGGGCGCGTAGAACATCTATCTTTTTCGGGTCGGAGGCCGCCGCGCGACTCCCGTATCGCAAAAACATGAGTGTCGCCAGAAGTCTCTGACTTCTGGCTGAACAGCCAGACGCAGAGCGTTCTGGCGATAGAAAAGACCGGCTCTGTTGAAATCCTCTGCCGCCAACAGGACTGGTCGGTGTAATCGTTCGATGTAGCTAGCGTACTTACCGCGAGCGACCACAGGGAGCGCGGGCCAAGAGCCGACCAACGGGAGGCTCGCAGTGCTCTTGGTCGAGCTTTTGCCAGCGAGCCGCAGGCGAGCGCAGGAAAAGGTCGCACAGACTAAACGAGCCACGTTGCTGGCGTCCGGCGACCGAGCGGCTCGAAGAGCCCGGAAGGTCGCCGGTTCACCGCGCGCTTTGCGCGGGCCGACGAGCGACTGACGCGGCCCGCCGGGCCGCGGCCGGAGCGAGGAAGGCTTTTGGCCGAGCGTTTGCCGAGCGAGCGACAGCGAGCGCAGAGCAAAAGGTCGTTTAGAAGTAGTCGGTGAGCCGTTCGGCGGCGGTTTCGACGCGCGGGGTGACGAGCGCGAACCGGAGCCAGTCGCTCCGGGCGTCGCCGAAGGCTTCGCCGGGCATGCCGGCGACGCCGGCGTCGTCGACGAGGCGTTTCGCGTTCGCCATCGTCCCCGGATAGTCGGGGAAGCGCGCGAGCACGTAGAACGCGCCCTCCGGTGTGGTGTAATCGGCGCCGGCGTCGTCGAGGGCGCTGGTGAACGTCTCGATTCGCTCGCGGAGGCGTTCGCGGTTCGCCTCGTGGTAGGACGTATCGGTGGTCTTCAGCGCGTCGAGGACGGCGGCCTGGGCGGGGCGACTCGTCGCGACGTTCGTGAGCATGTTGCGGGTGCGGGCGGCGGGCGCGTCCCGGTCGGGGAGGACGGCGTAGCCGACCCGGAAGCCCGTGATTGCGAACGCCTTCGAGAACGAGTTCGTGACGACGACGTGCTCGGAGTCGAACGCGAGCGCGGAGGTGAACTCGCCGGTGTAGTCGAAGTGGTCGTACACCTCGTCCGAGACGAGCATCGCGTCGTGTTCGTCGGCGATTTCGACGAGTTCGCGCATCGTCCCCGCCCGGTAGACCCGGCCGGTGGGATTGTTCGGAGTGTTCACGACGATACACGCCGTCTCGTCGCTCGCGGCGGCGCGGACGTCCGCGGGGTCGAGGCCGCCCGTCTCGTCCACCGAGACGAAACGCTGGACGCCGCCGAGCATCTCCGCCTTTCCCGGATAGTAGGGATAGACGGGGTCCGCCATCAGGACCTCGTCGCCGGGGCAGCGTTCGAGGGCGCGCGCCATCCCGAGCGTGTTCGCCATCGCGCCGCCGTTCGTCACGACCACGCGCTCTACGTCGACGCCGCGCCGCGCCGCGACGCGTTCGCGGAGTTCGCGCAGGCCCGCGCTCGGCGGATACTGGAAGTCGGCACCGTCCCGCTCCGCGTACTCGCGCAGGCCCTCGCGGATTCCCTCGGGCGCCCCCCAGTCCGGGTTCCCGGAGACCATGTCGACGACGTCCCGCTCCGCCGACTCCGCGTACTGCATCACGGTGAAGAACAGCGGCTCCTCGTACTCCATGCCCGTGGCGTGTCGCGGCCGCCGATTAGGCGTTTCGACCCGCGCGAGGCCGGACGACTTACGGTGGCAGGACTCCGACGTACGGCCGTGAGCGAGAACGCCGACCCGGACGCGGCGCGTCGCTACTACGAACTCGTGGACGACGACGACGTCGAGGGTATCCTCGGCCTGTTCAGCGCGGACGCCGTCTACGAGCGGCCCGGCCAACCGACCATCGAGGGGCGAGCGGACCTCCGCGGGTTCTACGAGACCGGACGCCCGCTCTCCGACGGCGAGCACACCGTCCACGCCGTCGTCGCGGACGGGGACACCGTCGCGGTCCGCGGGAGCTTCGAGGGCGAACAGGACGGCGAGCGCGTCGCGTTCGGGTTCGCGGACTTCCACGAGTTCGACGACGACGGCCTGATCGCCTACCGGCACACGTACACCGACCGGGACACCGTCTGAGCGGGACGGCGTCCGCGCCGGGACCCACAACGCCAATACGACCCCCGACTCTAGCCGGCGTATGCGCGAGCACGCCGACGACCCGCCGATAGAGGAGCGTCTCGGGGACGCGCTCCGCGACGCCGGCGACACCGTCGCCACCACGGAGTCCTGCACGGGCGGCCTCGTCGGGTCGCTCCTCACCGACGTCCCGGGCGCTTCGGACTACTTCGATCGGACGTACGTCACGTACACGTACGACGCGAAGCTCGACACCGGCGTCTCGCGGGAGGCGCTGGACGGCCACGGCGCGGTGAGCGAACCCGTCGCGCGCGAGATGGCGCGCGCCGTCCGGGACGCCGCCGGGACGACGTGGGGCGTCTCCACCACCGGTGTCGCCGGTCCGGAGGGCGGGAGCGAGGCGAAACCAGTCGGCACCGTCTTCGTCGGCGTCGCGCACGCCGGCGCGTGGGGCGACGACGACACCTACACCACCGTCGAACGCTACGAGTTCGACGGGAGCAGACGCGAGATCAAAGAACAGATCGCTCGGCGGGCGCTCGACGACGTCCTCGCCGCGCTGGAGGCGCGCCGATGAACAAGCGCGACCACATCCTGAACGGCCTCCTCCTCGGTATCGGCCTCGGGTTCGTGCTGCACCCGGAGGGGAGTGTCGAGACGCTCGTCACCGTCGCCGCCGTCCTCGTGCCCGTCGTCCTCGGCGCTATCTTCCCGGACGTCGACACCGAGTTCGGGAAGCACCGCAAGACCCTGCACAACGGCTTCGTCGTCGCCGCGCTCTACGGCTACACCGTCTACTTCGGGAACCTCCAGTACGTCTGGATCGGCGTCCTCAGCCACTTCGCGCTGGACGTCGTCGGCTCCCGGCGCGGCATCGCGTTCTTCTACCCGCTCTGGGACCGCGAGTTCGGCACGCCGTTCGGCGTCACGACGTCCTCGAAGTACGCGTCGTTCGTCACCGTCGTCGTGACGCTCCTCGAACTCGGCGTCTGCTACGCGCTCGTCCAGTACCTCCCCGGCGTCGTCTCCGGCCTCGACGTCGGGAGCGCGACGACCCTGCTCGGCCTCTAGTAGACGGCGACGTCGTCGAACCGGCCGTCGTAGGCGATGTGGCGGGGATGGGTCGGCTCCATCCCGGAGAGCAAGACCCTATCGACCTTCTCGTACGTGTTCTCGTACGCCAAATCGAACGTTTCGAGCCGACAGCGCAGGCGATGTCGCAGGCCGGGCCGGTGTTCGACGCGCCGCGGCGCTCCCGACTCGAAGGCGTCCGCGAGGTCGGCCGCGCTCTCGATGTCGCGCTCGAACGTCGTCCACACCTCGCCCACCGTCGCGCTCCGGTGCGCGTAACTCGACCCGAACGCGGGCAGGTCGAACGCTTCGACGAGTTCGCGGGCGCGCTCGTTCTGATAGCCGAGGTGTTTCGGATTGTACACCTCCGCGGCGGCGATGCGGTCGGCGTAGCGCTCGAACTCGGGCGCGTCGAGGCTCACCGTCGCGAACGCCGGATGGGGCGCGAGCACCGTCGCGTCCTGTCGGGCGAACGCGTCGAACGCGCCGTCGAGCGTTATAAAGTCAGGAACCGGCGCGTCGAGGCCGAGCGCGAGCACGTGTTTGCGTTCGCGCCACGCGCCCGTGAACACCTCGCGGGCCGGCACGACGAGCAGGTCGTCGTCCGTGAACGCCGCCGCGCGCTCCCGTATCGCCGGGAGGCGCGTGAAGTGCGGGGCGTACACCAGCACGTCGATACCGCGCGCCTTCGCGCGCGCCGCCACCGTCTCGTCCAGCACTTTCACGTGCGGGTCGACGCGGGTCTCCGTCACGGCCGCGGATAGACGGCGCGGGGATATAGCGTTGTAGCTTTCGAGGAGCGAGCCACGACAAGATTTATCGGCGCGGCCGGGAAACGGAACCGCATATGTCCGGCTGGGCGTGCGGGATCGAGGACTGCACCGCCGTCTACGGCGACGTGACTGACCTGCTCGCACACCAGGTCGAGGAGCACGCGCGCCACGAGTGCGCGGTGTGCGGCACCGTCGTCCCGGACGGCTTCTTCGCGATCCAGCACTTCTTCGACGCGCACTCGCGCGCCGACTACGTCCGCGAGTACGACGCCGACTCCGACGACATCCGCGAGCGCGAGGAAGTCAAGGAGCGCGTCGAATCGGAAATCGACCCGTCCGAACTCCGCGAGCGACTCGGCCTCGACGTCGCCGCGAACGCGTAAGCGCTCGGCCGAGCGCCGTTCGACTGTTCGCGGATATCGCCGTTCCGGCTCACGGGTCGCGCTCGCGGCTACGCCGTTCGCATCGCGGCGCGAACGCCGCGGACTCCCCGTTCGCGTTTCCCGAGGAACGCGTCGCTTCGCTCAGCGCTCCTCGCTGTCCGCGCGAACGAACGTGAGCGCGGGATCAGAGGAACGCGCTAGCGTTCCTCAGAGTCCAGCACGCGGATCTGGTCGCCCCGGACGGTGACGGGAATCGGGACGGTGGCCTCGTAGAGCTCGACGGTGACCTGGTCTTTGCCCTCGTCGATGCGCTGGACCTGCGCTTTCTCGCCCTTGAACGGGCCGGCGATGAGTTCGACGATGTCGCCCTCCGCGATGCCCTCGACGTCCGGCTTGGGGCTGAGGAAGTGCTCGACCTCGCTGATGTCGGACTCGCCGGGCACCATGCTGCGCGCGTGCGGAATCTCCTCCATGACGCGCGCGATGACTGCGTCGTTGTCCGCTTCGACCATCACGTAGCTGGTGAGGGCGTCGGGCGCGAGGACGGCGTGAATCTCGGACTCCTCGCGGTTCGCGATCATGCTCGCGACGGTCTGCTCTTGGCTCGCGGTCGTCTTCACGGCGTAGACGCCCATCCGTTACACCCCGCCCGGGAGGAAGGACATCACGATGAAGATGACGAAGCCCATCAGGCCGATGAGCAGGATGCCTGCGCCGGCGATGAGCGCGATCTGGGAGAACTCGTCCCAGCCAGGGGTGCTCGCCAGCTTCAGCACCCGCGTGTACGCTGAAAGCTCTAGGGGAACGTCCATACCTCGGATAGCGGACGACTCGCCTTTTATCTTCCGCAACGCGCCCGCGCGGGCCGCCGGGGCTCAGTCGTCGGTGAGCGCGGCGGCGAGCGCGAGGAGCGTGGTCTCGTCGCGGTTCGCGCCGACGAGTTGGAGGCCGACGGGGAGGCCGTCGCGGGTCCCACACGGCACGGAGACGGCGGGGTGGCCGGTGAGGTCGAACATCGCGGTGTTCGCGATGGTGGTGATTTCGCGGTCGAGGGCGTCCCGTCGGTCCCACTCGGCGTCGCGTTCGAACGCGCGCATCGCCGTCGTCGGGAGGACGAGCGCGTCGTAGGTGGCGAGCAGGCCGTCGTAGGCCCGTCGCGCGGCCATCGCCTCGCTGCGCGCTTTCGCGTACGGTTCGACGCCGTAGGCGTCGTCGAGGTGGGCGGCGACGAGGAGGGAGCGAACGACGGTCGGCGGGAGGTCGTTCGCGCGCGCCGACGCGAACGAGTCGAGGACGCGCGCGAGGCGCGGCCACGCCCACCCGCGGTGGTTCGTCCCGGTTCCGCCGCCGAGGAGGCAGTGCGCGCCGCCCTGCGTCGCGATGCCGGGCCATATCGAGAGCGTTCGCTCGTGGATGGGCGCGCTCGCGGACTCGACGGTGACGCCGCGGCTTTCGAGCGAGCGCGCGGCCTCGCGCACCGTCTCGTCCACGGCGTCCTCGGAGAACGTCCAGCCGAACCCCTCTTCGAGCACGCCGACGGAGAGTCCGTCGACGTCGGCGCCGACGGCCGCGGCGTAGTCGTCTCTCCCGATGCCGCGGGGTTGGCGTTCGTCGAGGCGGACGCCCTCGCGGACGTCCTCGCCGGCGATGGCGTCGAGGACGCGCGCGACGACGTCGACGGACGGCCCCATCGGGCCGACGTGGTCGATGGTGCGTTCGAGGCCGACGACGCCGGTGTACGGGACGAGGCCGTAGGTGGGTTTGAGGCCGACGAGCCCGCACCACGAGCTCGGGATGCGGACGGAGCCGGCCTGGTCGGTGCCGAGCGCGACGTCGCAGTCGCCGGCGACGGGCGCGGCGCCGGACCCGCTGGACGACCCGCCGGCGAGGTGGTCGGGCGAGTGCGGGTTCAGCACGGGTCCGTAGTCGCTCAGGTCGCCCCGGCCGGACCACGCGAAGCTCTCCATGTTGAGTTTGCCCGCTATCTCGGCGCCGGCGTCGAGGAGGCGGCCGACGACGGTGGCGTCGATGCGCGGGACGAACCCCTCCATGACGCTCGATCCGAGCGTCAACGGAGAGCCGGCGAGCGCGATGGAGTCCTTCAGGCCGACGCTGAGGCCGGCGAGCGGGCCGTCGTCGCTCGTCCGGACCGCGGTCTTGTGGAGCCACGCGTTCAGCGGGTCCTCCTCGTCGTCGGGGCGATAGCCACCGCCGCGGCCGTCGAGGTCGGCGGGCGCGAGGCCGGGATCGAAGGAGTCGGCGTGCCGGACGTCGCCGACGGCGTCCACGGCGTCCGCGGCGAGGGCGGCGTAGTCGGCCGCGTCGTCGTCGTCGAGCGAGAGTCCGAGGTCGGCGGCGAGCGTCGTGAGGCGGTCCTCGCTCGGCGCGTCGAAGCCGCGGGTCATCGGCCGCGACCACCCGAGTGTCGTGTCATCGTCAGCCGGGGTTTCGGCCGCCGCCGCTTAGCGGTTGCGCCGGAAGAGCGGACTATTCGACGAAGTCGATGCCGCCGTCGTCCTCGGGTTCGGGCGCGGCGTCGCCGTTCTGCCCGTAGATCTGCGGGGACTGGACGCCGGTGACGACGACCATCGTGCGCATCTCGCCGTCGAGTTCGTCGTCCACGCTGGTCCCCCAGATGATGCGCGCGTCGGGGTCGATGCGGTCGTATATCTCCTCGACGACGCCCTCGGCCTCCTCGATGGACATGTCGGGGCCGCCGGTGACGTTCACGAGCGCGGAGTTCGCGTCGCCGATGTCGACGTCGAGGAGCGGACTCCGCAGGGCGCTCTTGACCGAGTCGACGGCCTTGGAATCGCTGTCGGACTCCCCGAGACCGATCATCGCGACGCCGCCCTTCTCCATGACGGTGCGCACGTCGGCGAAGTCGAGGTTGACGAGGCCGGGTTTCGTGATGAGTTCGGTGATGCCCTTGACGGAGCGCATCAGCACCTCGTCGGAGACCTTGAACGCCTGCCGGACGGGGAGTTTCCCGACGGAGTCGAGCAGGCGGTCGTTCGGGACGACGATGACGGTATCACTGACGTCGCGCAGGCGCTCCAGACCGGCTTCGGCGTTGTTCCGCCGAACCTCGCCCTCAGCGGTGAACGGCGTGGTGACGATGCTGATGGTGAGCGCGCCCGCTTCGCGGGCGGCCTTCGCGACGACGGGGGCGCTCCCGGTGCCGGTGCCGCCGCCGAGGCCGGCGGTGACGAACACCATGTCGCTCCCGGAGATGGACTCGCGGATGTCCTCCTGGGACTCCAGTGCGGCCTCCTCGCCGACCTGCGGGAGGGACCCGGCGCCGCGTCCGCGGGTCTTCTCCTTGCCGATGAGTATCTTCGTGTCCGCCTCGATGTCGACGAGGTGCTGGACGTCGGTGTTCGCGGCGACGAGTTTCGCGCCGTGGATGCCCTCCTCGAACATCCGGTTGACGGTGTTCGATCCCGCGCCGCCGCAGCCGACGACCGTGATGTTCGTCTGCAGGTCCTCGAGGACCCCCATCAGCTCCTCGTCGGACATCGTTCCGGAGCTCGGGGCCGCGTCGGGGGAGACGCCGTCGGAGCCGTCTGGCTCCTCCTCCGCCTCGTCGATGGCGTCCTGCACGATGGAGTCCATTATTGGCTATACATTAAACGAGAGGCGTTTAATTACCTTTTCCCCTGCGGTCAGACGCCCGTCTGACGCGCTGGGGCGCGGGGAGGGGGTGCGTCTCTCGCGTCTCTCGCGAGACGTCCGCGGGCGCGATTTCCTCGCCGTCGACGGAGACGGACTGGCCGTTCGCCAGCCGGCCGAACTTCGGGCCTTCCGGGACGCCGCGCTCGCGGGCCGCGGCGGGGTCGAACGCCTCGTTCGTGATTTCGACGGCGCCGTCCGCTCGCTCGACGCGGTCGTACTTCTCGTCGACGAGCGCGACGAGCGCGTCCGCGTAGGCGTCGTAGGCGTCCCGGTCGGGGAACGCGACGCGGCCGGCGACGCGGTTCCCGTTCTCCTCGGTCTCGTAGGCGAGGGCGTGCTCGCGCGCGGCGGCGAGCGCCGCGTCCGGGTCGACGGAGTGCGCGTCCGCCCAGAGCGCGTCCGGGTGGTCGACGACGACGTGCTCGCTCGCGGCCTCGCGCGCCGGGTCGCCGAAGCGGAGGCCGTCGTCCACGGCGGCGAGTTCGGCTTCGAGGGCGGCGGCGAGTCCGAGCGGGACGCCAGTGGTCTCGCGGAGCCACGTCTCGCTCACGACGTCGTAGCCGAGTTCGTCGACGGCTTCGCGAACGCGGGGTTTCTCGCCGTCGACGACGGCGCGCGTCGCGCCGCTCTCCGCGAAGACGGACTCGACGACGGCCCAGTGCTCGCGCGGGTCCCCGAGTTCGTCGAGACACCAGTCGGCGGCGACGTGTCCGACCGCCCAGTCCGTCTCGCGGACGACCCGCGTGGGGCGGGGGACGTAGTGGCCGCCGCCGAAGGCGACGACTGCTCGCTCGGTGCGCGCGGGCGTCCCGTCGAGGGCGAGGACGGCGCGCGCGACGGCTTCGGCGCCCGCGGGGTCGGTCCACTCGTCCTCGGAGGAGCCGAGTTCGGCGAACATCGACGGCGCGCCGACGTCGGTGGGGCCGTGGTGGGTGCACTCCATCCCGACGTCGTAGCCGTCCGGGGCGTGCTCGCGGAACGCCGCGACGATCCGGCGGTGCGCGGCCGGGCAGGCGGCGGCGAGTTCGCGGTCCGCGCCGCCGTGTTCGGCGGCGCCGAAGTTCCCGGTGAAGTGCGCGGTGAGGAGCGGGCCGGTGTCGCCGGCGTGCCGGGACGCGAAGACGACGAACTCGGGGTCGTCGAACTCGTGGGCGACGCCGTCGAGTTCGAGGTGCCAGTCCGCGAACTCGCGGAGTTCGAAGCCCTCGCGCACGTAGCGCGCGACGCTCTCCGCGCCCGACTCGACGGGGCGTTCGTCCCACTCGCAGAGGGACAGGAGCTGTTCGCCGATGGCGCGCGAGGCGGAGTCGGCGCGGCTCACGACGACGGCGACGGTCATTATCGGGAGGAGGCGAGGGTGGCGTTTAGGCGCGTCGTTCGGAAGCGCTTACAATCCCGTTGGGCCTACTGCGGGTATGGCTCTCGGTCTCGCCCCGGCGCTGCTCACCCCGGAGATAGACGGCGCAGTCCTCCTCGTCGGCTCGTTCGTCCTGCTGCTCGCGGGCGCGGAGGTGTTCACGAACGGCGTGGAGTGGCTCGGCCACCGCCTCGGCGTCTCCGAGTCCGCGACGGGGAGCATCCTCGCCGCCGTCGGCACGGCGCTCCCGGAGACGCTCATTCCGGTCATCGCCATCGTCCGGGGCGGCGCGGACTCCGCGCACGTCGGCGTCGGCGCCATCCTCGGCGCGCCGTTCATGCTCGCGACCATCGCGATGTTCCTGGTGGGCGCGAGCGTCTACTTCTTCCGCGAACGCCGGACGTTCGGCGCGGAGATGCACTTCAACGAGGCGGCGACGCGGCGCGACCTCTCCTTCTTCCTCGCCGGGTACGCCGTCGCGTTCGCCGCGGCGTTCGTCGAGTCCCGCCTCGTCCAGTACGCGATGGCGGGCCTGCTCGTCCTCCTCTACGTCGTCTACCTCTACCGGTCCCTGCGGAGCGGCGAACTCGCGGAGGCGGCGGACATCGACGCGCTCCACCTCGGCCTGCTCGTCGAACGCGTCGCCGCCCGCTTCGGCTACGATCCGCGCTCGCACGGCGAGAACCCCACGCTGTTCTTCGTCGCGCTCCAGACGGCGTTCGCGCTCGCGCTCATCGTCGGCGGCGCGCACCTCTTCGTGGACGAAGTGCAGTGGCTCGCGACGGACGTACTGGACGTCCCCATCGCCGTCGTCGCGCTCCTCATCGCGCCGCTCGCGACCGAACTCCCGGAGAAGTTCAACTCGGTGCTGTGGATTTCGCGGGACAAGGACACGCTCGCGCTCGGGAACATCACGGGCGCGATGGCGTTCCAGGGGACGCTCCCGGTGACGCTCGGCATCGTCTTCACGGACTGGGACCTCTCGCTCGCGTGGGGGACGACGGGCTTCCTGAACGCGTTCTCCGTCGCGCTCGCGCTCGTCTCCGGCGCCGTCCTCTACCTCCGCGCGCGCTCGGCGCACGAGGACCCGATGGACCCGAAGCCGTTCCTCATCGGCGGCCTGTTCTACGCGGCGTTCATCGTCGTGCTCGTCTACTTCGTCGTCGTGCTCGGTGTCACCGCGAGCGGCGGGCACTGAGCGGACACCGCGGGGGTTTTTCGCCGGGGCTGTCCATCTCCCGCCATGGACGTCTACGCACTCATCGGGAACCCGGTGGGCCACTCGCTCTCCCCGCCGATGCACGAGGCGGCGTACGACGCGCTCGGGATGGACGCGCGCTACGTCACGCTCGAACCGGACGCGGACGACGGCGCCGCGGCCGTCGCGGCGGCGGAGACGCTCGGCCTCGCGGGGATGAACGCCACCATCCCGTTCAAGGAGTCGGTGCGGGAGGCGGTGGAGACGGACGAACTCGCGGAGCGCGTCGGCGCGGTGAACACCGTGGACTTCTCGACGTCGCCGCCGACGGGCTACAACACGGACGTCGCGGGCGTCCGACGGTCGTTCGCGCGCTTCGACGTTCCCCTCCGGGGGGCGACGGCGGTGCTGGTCGGGGCGGGCGGGGCGGCGCGCGCCGCGGCCGTCGCGCTCACCGACGCGGGCGCGGACGTCCGCATCGCGAACCGGACGGTGGAGCGCGCGGAGCGTCTCGCCGCGGCCGTTGGCCACGCCGCGGCGGCACACGGCCTCGACGCGCTCGACGAGTTGCTCGCGGACGCGGACGTGCTGGTGAACGCGACGAGCGTCGGGATGGAGGAGGACGTCTCGCCGGTGCCCCGAGAGGCGCTGCACGGCGACCTGGCGGTTCTCGACGCCGTCTACTCGCCGCTGGAGACGCGCCTGCTGCGCGAGGCGGCGGACGCGGGCGCGACCACCATCGACGGCGCGTGGATGCTCCTCTATCAGGGCGTCGAGGCGTTCGAGCTATGGACCGGCGAGGACGCGCCCGTCGGGGCGATGAACGACGCCCTCCGGGACCGACTTTAAGTGCCGTCCGGGCCTTAGCGCCAGTAATGAGTCTCATATCCACCCTGAAGTCGCTCCTCGGACTGGAGTCGAAGCAGCGGACGCGAGAGCGCGACACCTCCGTCACCGTCGAGCGCAACGACCCCGTCGCGGAGGAGACGGACGCCGCCGCGTCCACCGAGTCCCTCGTCGAGGACTCCGTCGAAGAGGGCGACGCCGACTCCCCCGCGGAGGCCGCCGAACCCGCCGAAGCCGCCGGGCCGAGCGAGGCGGACATGGAGACGAACGTCGAGGACGTCGAGGCGTCGCCGGACACCGAGACGGACGCGGACGACGCGGACGCGGACGACGACGACGAGGAGCCGGTGGCGGAGGAGACGGACGCCGCCGCGTCCACCGAGTCCCTCGTCGAGGAGTCCGTGGAGGAGGGCGAGGCGGAGTCGCCCGCGGAGGCCGCCGAACCCGCCGAGGCCGCCGGGCCGAGCGAGGCGGACATGGAGACGGACGTCGAGGACGTCGACGCGGAGGACGCGGATGCGGAGGACGTCGCGGACACCGAGGGCGCCGAGGACGTCGAGATCGTGAAGGGCGTCGGGCCCGCGTACGCCGAACGCCTGCACGAGGCCGGCGTCGAGACGGTGGCGGACCTCGTCGCGGCCGACGCCGCCGACCTCGGGGACGCCACCGGCATCTCCCCGAAGCGCATCGGCCGGTGGCAGGAGAGCGCCGCCGACCGGACGAAATAACCCGAGAAACCGCGTTTTTCGACCGTTCGTCCACCGCGATTCGGTGCGGTCTCCGAAACGCGTTTGGTCGTCCGTCCCCCCGGTTCTCGTATGGCAGAGCGCGTTGTCACCGGGCGGTCGGCGTTCGTCGCCGCCGCGCGTGACGCGCCGGCCGCGGCGCGCGTGCCGGTGGAGGTCCGAGTGGCGGTGTCCGATCCGTTCGAGGCGTACCGGCGGGCGCGCGGCGACGCGCCGTCGTTCTTCTACGAGACCGGTGGGGGACGCGAGGGCTGGGGGTACTTCGGCGTCGAACCGACCGACGTGACGACGCTCGGCCCCGACGAAGACGGCGCGTTCGACGCGATAGACGACCTGGTGGGCGAGTCGCTCGTGCGCGCGGGATGCGACGTGCCGTATCCGGGCGGGCACTTCGGCTACCTCTCCTACGACGCGGTCCGGGAGATAGAGGACGTCCCGGACTCGACCGTCGACGACCGGGGGATCCCGCGCCTCGAACTCGCGACGTACGACGTCGTCGCGGCGTGGCGCGACCCGTTCGAGGCGGGCGACGACCTCCGCGTGGTGGCGACGCCGCGAGTCGACGACTACGACGCCCCCGAGGCGGCGTACGAGGACGCCCGGGACCGGGCGCTCGCGCTGGCGGACGACGCCGTGGACGGCGATCCGGCGGTGGGCGCGGCGCCCGCCGGGGAGTCGGCGGCGTTCGAGAGCGACGCGGGCCGCGCGGCGTTCGCGGCGCGCGTCGAGCGCATCAAGGAGGCGATTCGGGCGGGCGAGACGTTCCAGACGAACGTCTCCCAGCGCCTGCGCGCGCCCGCAGCGGTGCATCCGGTGCGGGCGTACGCGGCGCTGCGCGAGGTGAACCCGGCGCCGTACGCGGGCCTCGTGGAGTTCTCGGGCTGTGACCTCGTCTCCGCGAGCCCCGAACTCCTCCTGGAGCGTCGCGGCGAGCGCATCGTGACCGAACCCATCGCGGGGACGCGCCCGCGCGGGGAGACGGCGGCGGCGGACGCGGAGTACGAGGCGGACCTGACGAGCGACGAGAAGGAGCGCGCGGAGCACGCGATGCTCGTGGACCTGGAGCGAAACGACCTGGCGAAGGTCGCACGACCGGGGTCGGTGACGGTGGACGAGTACCGGCGCGTGGACCGCTACTCGCGCGTGATGCACCTCGTCTCGCTCGTCTCCGGGCGGATGCGGCCCGAGGCATCGCTCGGGGACGCCGTCGCCGCGATGTTCCCCGGGGGCACCATCACGGGCGCACCGAAACCGCGGACGATGGCGCTCGTAGACGAGGTGGAGGCGACCCGCCGCGGCCCGTACACGGGCGGGATGGCCGCCATCGGGTTCGACGGGGACGCGACGATAAACATCGTCATCCGGACGCTCGTCCACACCGAGGGCGAGTACGGCCTGCGCGTCGGCGCGGGCGTCGTCCACGACTCCGAACCCGAGTCGGAGTACGACGAGACGCTGGCGAAAGGGCAGGCGCTCGTGGACGCCATCGAGAGCGCGCTCGCGGACGCGACGCTGGCGGTGGAACGATGACCGTTCTCGTCGTCGACAACTACGACTCGTTCGTCTACAACCTCGTGGACTACGTCGCCGCGCACGTCGGCCGCGACGACGTCGTAGTGCGGCGCAACGACGCCGTGACGGTGGAGGACGTCCGCGAACTCGACCCGGACGCTATCGTCGTCTCGCCCGGCCCGGGAACGCCCGAGGACGCGGGCGTCTGTATGCCGCTGTTCGCGGAGACCGACTATCCGATCCTCGGCGTCTGCCTCGGCCATCAGGCGCTCTGCGCGGCCCGCGGCGCCGACGTCGTCCTCGCGCCCGACGTCGTCCACGGGAAGCCCTCGACCATCACGCACGACGGCGACGGCGTCTTCGCCGGCCTCCCGGAGACGGTGGCGGTCGGGCGCTATCACTCGCTCGCCGTCGAACCGGGCACGCTCCCGCCCGTCCTGGAGCGCAGCGCGTACACCGACGACGACGTCGTGATGGCGGTCCGGGACGCCGAGAGACCCCACGTCGGCGTGCAGTTCCACCCGGAGAGCGTGCTCACCGGCCACCCCGCGGACCCCGCGGACCTCGAACTCGGCCGGACGCTCGTCGCGAACTTCCTCGCGGAGGTGGCCGGATGCGATATCACGTAGGCGGCGAACTCGTCCCCGCCGACGAGGCGTCCGTGAGCGTCTCCGACCGGGGATTCCGCTACGGCGACGCCGGCTTCGAGACGCTGCGCGCGTACGGCGGGACGGTGTTCCGCTGGGACGACCACGCCGAACGTCTCACCGACACGCTCGACGCCCTCGGCTTCGACGACCGGCCGGACGCGCGTGACCTCCGCGAGCGCGTCCGCGAGACGCTCGCCGCGAACGACCTCGACGACGCCTACGTCCGCGTCTCCGTGACGCGCGGCGCCCAGTCCGGAAAGCTCTCCCCGGGGCCCGCCGACCCCACCGTCGTCGTCGTGACGAAACCGCTCCCGCGCGGCGGCACCGCCGGCGAGGACGTGTGGGACGCGCCCGCGACGGCGCGCGTCGTCGAGACGCGCCGAATCCCGAGCGAGGCGCTGCCCGCGCACGCGAAGACCCACAACTACCTGAACGGCGTGCTCGCCCGTCTCGAACTCGACGGCGAGGACGAAGCGCTCCTGTGCGACACCGCGGGAAATCTCGCGGAGGGCGCGACGAGCAACGTCTTCTGGGTTCGCGACGGCGTCCTCCACACGCCCGCCTTAGAGGACGTCCTCCCCGGCATCACCCGGCGCGTCGTCCGCGAACTCGCCGCCGACCTCGACATCCCACTGGAGACGGGGACGTACGATCAGGACGCCCTCCGCGACGCGGACGAGGCGTTCCTGACGAACACCACGTGGGAGGTCCGGCCCGTCCAGCGGGTCGGCGACACCGCCATCGGGGGCGGCCCCGTCACCGACCGCCTCGCCGCCGCGTTCGATCGGTGCGTCGAGGCCGCCCACTACTAGTTCGGTGCGTTCAAACCGCACCCCGGCGTAGCGCCGGCCGATGACCACCGGCACCCGCATCGCCCCGCTGACCGACGTCCCCGCGGACTCCTCGCTCCTCGTCACCCTCGACGACGACGGCGAGGAGGTCGAGTTCGTGCTCGTGCGCGCCGACGGCGGCGTGCGCGCGTGGCGGAACCTCTGCCCGCACTGGACCGACGTCCGCCTCGACAAGGGGAGCGGCGCGACGATGCGGAACGGCGAACTCGTCTGCGGCAAGCACGGCGCGACGTTCGCGTGCGACACCGGCTACTGCGACTTCGGCCCGCCCGAGGGATCCACCCTCACCGGCGCCGACGTCGAAATCCGGGACGGCGACGTCTACCTCGTCGACGACGACTACGCGTTCGTGCGCGTCGGCGAAGCCGAACGCGACGCCGACCTCTCGACGAACCCCGGCGAACGCCTCGGCTTCTAGGGGAGACCGGCGTACTGCAGGAGGAACTGGACTGCGTCGTAGCCGCCGTGCGCGAGCACCGGCACGAGCAGATTCCCCGTCGCCTCGTAACTCCACCCGAGCGCCGCCCCGAGCAGCGACGCGAACGCGAGGTAGACGAGGACGCCGAGCGACGACCCGGTGACGGCGAGGGCGTGCAGGCCGCCGAAACAGACGGCCGCCCAAGCGACCGCCGCGCGCGCCGACACGGCGCGCGCGAGCACGCCCTGCACGACCCCGCGGAAGACGAGTTCCTCGCCCGGCCCGATACCGAGGACGGCGACGGCGGCGAGCAGGAGCGACGCGAGCGCGCCCGGACGAGCCGCCGCGTCCACGCGATTCCCCCCGGTCGGCACCCCGAGCGCGTTCAGACCCGCGAGCAGCGCCACGAGCGCGCCCATCGCCGCGAGCGTCCCGAAAACCGCGAGCCAGTCCCGGCGGGTCGGACGCCGCCAGCGCAGGAGGCCCGGGCGATCCGAAGTCGCCGCGAACGCCACCGCGACGAGCAGGGCGCTCTGGAGCGCGACCACGCCGACCGTCGCGAGGGCCGCCGGGAGGACGCGCTCGAGGAGCGCGCGTCCGGCCGTCTGCGCGACCACGATGACGGCCACCGTCGCGGCGAGCACGCCGGCGACGCCGGCGGCGGCGCGCGCCCGAGCGGAACGAGCTATCGACACGACCCATCGGACGGCGCGCGACGGGAAAAACGCAGGGGCGACCGTGGAATCGGATTGAAACGGCCGAAAACGGACGGTAGGCGGCTTCAGCGCTGTGGCTGTTGAAGGCCGTGGCGCGCCACGTCCCGGCCGTCCCGAGAGCGGCACGAATCACGCTCGCCGGGGCCGGCGCACTCCCGGTGGCCGCCGCGTTCGCCGTCGTCGTCCACTCGCTCGGCACCGTCGTCGGCATCCTCGACCCGCCCGGCGAGTTCCGCGTGACGAAGAAGGCCGGCTAGTCCACGACGAACGCCGGTTCCTCGATGCCCTCGTGCTTGCACTCCGGACACCGCGACGGCAGATTCAGCGGGTCGTCGAACCTCGAGAAGCCGCACTCGCGACACTCCGGCGGCCGCACCAGGAACTCCGAATCGCCGCCCCGCAGCGACTTCGCGACGTGCTCGACGTGTCCGAGCGCCGCGTGCGGCGTCACCTCGAACGCCTCCGCGAGCGAACTCGGCGTCTCCGGCCCCTCCCGGAGCGCGTCCGCGATGCGCTCGCGCGTCGTCCGTGACTCCATGCGCGTCGCTACGCCGCCAGTCGGGTTAAACGGACCGCCGCCGTCTTCTTCTCCCGCGGAGCGGCGAAGCCGCTCCGAAAACGCGCTCACTTCGCTCGCGCGTACGCTACGCTAGGTGTGCGTCCGTTATCTCCACGTGCCCGCGGTCCCCCTCCCAGACCGTGTCAGTACCATCTTTTTCCGGCTCGGGGTCGCGAGGCGACCCGCTCGCCGCAAAAACATGGGTGAAAAAGGGCCGGTCGGCCGGGCCGACCAGCGAAACGCGCTCACTTCGCTCGCGCGTACGCTACGCTAGGTGTGCGTCCGTTATCTCCACGTGCCCGCGGTCCCCCTCCCAGACCGTGTCGTAGTCGAGTTCGATGGCGCGGTCCATGTGCGGGCCGTCGGTGACGAACGTCTCGAACTCGCCGCCCTCGCCGAGCGGGTGGACGCCGTACTCGTCGTGGAGCGCGGCGAGTTCGGAGAGAGCGTCCGAATCGAGTGTGCGTCCGAGCCAGGACTCGTCGAGGCCGTACGCGGCGACCTGGAGGATGGTGATTTCGAAGCCGGCGTCGAGCATCGCGCGCCCGAGTTCGAGCGGGTCTTCCTGCCAGAGCGGCGCGAACAGCTCGCAGTCGAGGCGGTCGGTCATCGCCTCGATACGGGACGTCTGGAACTCGCTCTCGATGGCGCCCGCGGTGACGCCCGCGAGGCCGCCGTCGAGGGACGACGCGAGGTCCGCGAGCGCGGCTTCGAGTGGTTCGAGTTCGGCGTCGCCCTGCGCGCCCGCGTCCGTCGCGTTCGCGGCGTCGAAATCGTCCGGACGGACGTTCACGTGCTCGACGCCGACGCTCTCCGCGGCGAGCGCGGTGAGGTCCGTCGCGGGAACGTGGTACATGTAGGAGTCGCCCCCGGGGTGGACGGTGAGGAGGCGCGCGACGTCCAGATCCGCTTCGAGGGCCCGATAGAGCGCCCAACTCGAGTCCTTCCCGCCGGAGAACAGGGACACCCATCGGCCGTCGTCGCTCATGCCCGCGGAGAGGGCGCGGAGGGCTAAAGGCCCGCCGTTCCGCGCGTCACCTGGCGTGCTCGCCGCCCCCGTCGTCGCCGTCGTCGTCCGCGGCGAACCGGCCGGCGACGCGGATGCCGACGAGGCTGACGAGGACGCCGCAGACGACGAGGGCGGCGAGGCGGCCCTCCGGGGAGACGGTGACGGTGCCCGCGGGGAGCGGGATTCGGAGCGGCGGGATGGCGCGCGCGCGCTCCGCGAAGTACGCGGTGAACCCGCGGACGACGAGGCCGACGGCGACGACGCCGAACGGGAGGTTCAGGTAGGGCGAGCGCACCCCCTCGTCGCTGATGAGTTCGTCGATGAGACGGCCGGTCGCGGCCGCGAGCGCGGCGAGCGCGAGCCACGGGACGCTGTGGTAGACGAACGCCGCGGCCTGCACGAAGACGCTCGCGTCCCCGAGCGCGGAGACGGCGAGCGCGCCCGCGAACGTCCCGAGGAGCGCGAGGCCGGCGGCGACGACGTACGTGACGATGGAGACCTGTCCCGAGTAGAGCGCCTCCTGCGCCCGGGCGGGGAGGTCCGCGACGCGCTCGTCCACCCCGAGGCCCTTGTAGACGAGGAACGCGCCGATGACGGCCGTGATGGCGGCGACGGCGACGGCGAGGCTGTTCGTCACGGTGAGGAGGATGGGGAAGACGAGGAGGACGACGCCGAGCGGCACCAGCACGCTCTCTCTGAGTTCTTCGTCCGCGAGGAACTGCTTCAGGAGGTAGTAGGTGCTCTCGATGTCGCGGGCCTGCCGGACGACCACGCGGTCCACGGCGTCGACGGCGAGACGGCTCTCCACGATGGGGACGAGCCGTTCGTCCTCCGCGGTGTCCACGACCACCACCGCCGAGTCCGGGTCGTGCGCGGCGACCAGTTCGTCGAGTTGCGCGGCGACGGCGCGGTCAGCGCCCACCGCGGTGTCCGAGACGCCGGACACCACCGCCGGCACCGCCTCGTCACCGTCGTCGCGTAGCTCCGCGGTGAGTCGGAGCGCCTCCAGAATACAGTTGACGCTCGCGTCCTCCGGATCCGCCACCCCGAGGTCCACGACGAGCGATTCGAGCGCGTCCCGCCCCGATATCGGCGGATCGACGCCCGCCGTCCGGGCGACGTCGCCCGCGCGGTCCACGCACACGACCAGCGTACGCATCGAACACCGATACCGTCGCGGCCGGCACGTAAAAAGACCCGCGTCGCGGCCGCGAACGGGGACGAACGCCGGCGGCGGCGGAGCGTCGGCCGGCAGGCGACCCGCCGGCTATCGGAACCGGACGTCCCCGTCGTCGCCCGCGACGGCGCTCGCGACGCCCGCGCCCGCCGCGTGCGCCACCGCGCGCACGCCCCCGCGGAGGCGGCGCATCAGCCCCGGCGACACCGCGAACTCCTCCACTTCGACCTCGCGGCCGAGTTCGTCCGCGAGCACGTCCTCCGCGTCCTCCACCGTCCCGATGGCGTCCACGAGGCCGCGCGACTCGGCCTCGCGGCCGAGGAAGACGCGCGCCTCCGTCTCCCGGACCGCGTCCGGGTCGAGGCCGCGGCCCTCGGCGACGTGCGCGACGAAGTCCTCGTAGTAGTCGTCCACGATCCCCTGGAGGTAGTCGCGGTCCGCGTCGTCCATCTCCTTCAACGGCTGGCCCGCGTCCTTGTACCGGCCGGCCGCGAAGCGCTCGTACTCCACCCCGAGCGCCTCCGCGAGGTCCGCGGCGTTCACCGTGGAGCCGATGACGCCGATGCTCCCGACGAGACTGCCCTCGCGGGCGACGATCGAATCGCAGGCCGCGGCGATCCAGTAGCCGCCGCTCGCGCACCGATCGGTCGCGTACGCGACGACGGGGCCGTCGAACTCCTCGACGGCGAGGCGGATGTCGTCGCTCGGCACGATCTCGCCGCCGGGCGTGTTCAGCTTCACCAGCAGGCCGTCCGCGTTCGGGTCGTCGTCCGCCGCCTCGATCTGTTCGACGACGGCGTCCGCGGGCGGCGTCGCCACCCCTCCCGTGAGGCCGTCCGCCGCGCCGTCGCGCGTGATCGGCCCTTCGACCGCGACCTCCGCGACGTCGTACGCCGCGAACCACCGAGAGGCGGCGCGCGACGCCGCGCGGACCGCGAACAGCGCGAGCGCGACGACGAGCAGCACGCCGAGCAGGTCCGCGAGCGTCTCGGGCGCGCGAACGAACGCGATCCAGCCGACGAGCGCCGCGACGAGCGCCGCGACGAGCACGACGAGGAGGCGACCGAGCCGCTTTCCGGGCGTGTCCATGCCCGAGCGGTCGGCCGGCAGTCACCTAAAGGACTCGGCGGGCCGGGACGGCGCCGCCGCTCACCGGGCGTGGAAAACGAGAGAGAGAGTTCGAGTGCTCGCGGCGTCCGCCGCTCGCGTCTCCCCGGACGCCGGTGGCGTCCGAGTTTACAGCAGGCCGGACTTCTGGAGCTTCCGGAGGTCCTCGGTGTCGACCGTCTCGCCCTCCTTGAAGCGCTCGTAGATCTCCTCGGCCTCTTCGCGGGCCTCCTCCTGCTTCGCGGCGCGCTCGTCCTTGCGCTCTTCTTCCTCCTGCTTGTCGAGTTCGCGCAGGCGCTTCTGGACGCGGACGAAGGCCTCGTGGTGGGCGTCAGCGGCCTCCTGGGCCTCCACGAACTTCTCGTGCATCTCGTCCGCCTCGTCGCGGATGTCGTCGGCCTCGCGGTAGGCCTCGATCATCTGGTTGTGGTGCTGCTGGGCCTCGTCGGCGAGCTCCGTCACCTTCTCGTGGTGATTGGACGCCTCGGCGCGGACCTCCTCGGCCTCCTCGACCAGGCCCTCGAGGTCCTCGTTGTCGTCCAGGGTCTCCTTGCGTTCCTGGTACTCCTCGCGCTTGTTCTCGATCTTCTCGATGAGTTCGCGCTCCTCCTCGGGGGAGAGCACCTCGGTCTGCTGCTTGAACTCGAGCTGTTCGATGTCCTCTTTCAGCTCGTCGAGGTCCTTGCCCTCGTCGAGTTCGAGGTCGCCCTTTCGCTCGTCGACTTCGTCGAAGAGCTCGTTGGCCTTCGCGTTCAGCTCGTTTCGCTGCTCCTTGTGCTCCTGGACCTGCTCGTTCAGCTCGTCGCGCTTCTCGCGGTGCTCCTGGGCCTCGTCGACCTTCTCGCGCGTCTTCGCGTTCAGGTCGTCGCGCTCGGAGGCGCGGGAAGAAGCGAGCTGGTTGAGTTCGTTACGTCGGTCGCGGAACTGACCCGCCTTCTTGATGAGCTGCCCCTTGGATTTCTCCTGGAGGTCTTCGTCGGTGATCAGTTCGTCCGCTTCGGATACTTCGAGAGTTGCTTCCTCTACCATTGTTTGATCCTCGGTTCCATACCGCCGGAGCGTCGCGCACGGCGACCGCTCGTGGTGTCCTGTAGCCCGTCGTAAGGAGAGCGTCGGTTCATTCTCGAGCGGTGCTGGCGAACGCCCGCGGCGTTCTGGTACTTCCACGTAGACGGTGTTCACATTTAAAATTTCCGCTGCTCCGGACGCTGTAAACAGTTACCATACCCCGCGTATTCGGCGCTCTCGCGGTGTGCGGTGTTTTCACAAGGGTACTTGAATGGCGGGCGAAGTGACGGCCTGAAATACGGCCGACGAATACGACGGGTATGCACCGCGAGGTCGTCCGCGCGAGCGGCCACGAACACGTCAGCGCCGCCCACGCGAGCACGTTCGAAGTCACCACCGACGACTACCTCACCCCCGCCGGCGACTGCATCCTCGCCATCGAGGCCGACCGGGCGCCCGCCGACTTCGACGACGCGTTCGTCGACGCCGCCCGAGACGCCGACGCCACCATCACCGCCACGCTCGAAGCCGACGGCCACGAGGCGTCCGTCACCGGACGCGGCGACCCCGAACTCACCTACGAGAGCGAGCGCTCCATGGTCGGACGCACCAGCACCTACGTCGACGACCGCACCGTCCTCCTCGACGCCGAACACGCCGCCGACGGCTTCGACCGCGGCCTCGTCGACGCGCTCGCGGCCGGCGCCGACGCGACGTTCACCCTCACCGTACGACCATCTTTTTCCCGTTCGGGCTCGCCTACGGCGAACCGCTCACGGCAAAAACATGGGTGAAAAGAGGCCGGCGGCTCGGCCTTCGACCTCGCCGCCGGTGAACCGCTCGCCTCGCTCGCGGATGCCAGACTCGCAGATAGACCAAAGGAACCGCTAATTAGCGTCCGGCGACCGAGCGGGTCGAAGACCCCGGTAGGTCGCCGGTTCACTCGCGCCTTCGGCGCGAGGCGCGAAGACCCCGTCGGGGGTCTGAAGCGCTTTTGGTGAAGCTTTTGCCAGAGCGCGCGTCAGCGCGCTCCCGGCAAAAGGTTCTTTAGAGCCACTCGTCGGCCCAGGATTCGATTTCGTCGAAGACGGGGCAGAGCGCGGCGCCCTTCTCGGTGAGGGAGTAGTAGGTGGCGACGGGGGCGTCTTCTTCGACGCGGCGGGAGACGAGGCCGGCGTCGCCGAGGTCGTCGAGGACGCGGGAGAGGGTGCGTGCGTTGGCGTCCGTCGAGCGCTTGAGTTCGTTGAATCGCTTCTCGCCGCCCTGGAGGTCGTGGAGGACGAGGAGGCGCCACTGGGAGCCGACGAGTTGGAGGGAGTCGACGACGGCGCAGGCCTCGGAGTGCTGTTGTTCGACGGACATCGATGTTACCCGATAACACCTACGTCCGCGAGGCGTTAAGTAGTTCACTATCGTACCAGGTATCGTGACGCAACTAGTATCCACGCGACAGCACGAGAGCCA
>JBDGUG010000054.1:0-1279 GCA_042216135.1 Halarchaeum sp.
GACACGCACGTCCACCGCATCGCGCGCCGCATGGGGTTCGCGCCGCCCGGCGCCGACCACGAGGGGGTGCGCGAAGCCATCGAGGCCGCGCTCCCACCCGAGAAGTGCGGCTTCGGGCACACCGCGATGATCCAGTTCGGGCGCGAGTTCTGCTCGGCCCGCAGACCCGCGTGTCTCGACGACTCGGAGGCGTGCCCGCTCGGCGACCTCTGCGCGCAGGTCGGCGTCTACCCCGATTCGGGGGAGGTCGTCGACCCCTCGGAGGCCGCCGATTAGTCCGTCCACGCACAGGCCGCGTCCCCGACGCCCCCGACGTCGGGGTCGTCCCGCGCGTACTCGTAGTCGTCGCCCGTCGCCGCGGCGAGCATCGGGAGCGAGAACCGATAGCGGAACGCGAGCGCGAACCGCGAGAGCGGGTCCGAGACGAACGTACCGACGTCCCCGACGCCCGCGAACACGACGGCGAACCGGAGGTCGACGATGGTCGCGTTCCCGAGGCGTCCCGCCGTCTCCGCGCCCACCGACCCGCTCGTCAGCAGGCGCTCGAAGAGCGACGTGTGAACGACGGCGTCGATAGTCGCGTCCCCCGTCCCGATGGTGAACGAGTGCCCCGCCGCGGGGAAGCAGGGCGTCGCCGACGCGGCCGCACCGTGACCGCCGCCCGGCCCGCCCGCGGCCGCCGCGGCGCTCGCTGGCGCGAGCGCGAGAACGCAGGCGAACGCGACGACGAGGGCGGGTCGACCGAACACGGCCGGGGGTTCGTCCGGCGACCGGTTAAGCCTACGCGTCAGTCCAGGTCGTGTTCGGCGGCGAGGCCGTCGATGACGTGCTCGGCCGTGGAGAGGTTCGTCGCGAGCGGGACGTCGTGGACGTCGCAGATACGCATCAGCGCCGAGATGTCCGGTTCGTGGGGCTGCGCGGTGAGGACGTCCCGGATGAAGACGATGGCCTCGCAGTCGCCCGTCGCGACTTCCGCGCCGATCATCATGTCTCCGCCGAGCGGCCCGGACGCCTTCCGCTCTACGTCGAGGTCGGTCGCGTCCATCAGTCGCGCCCCCGTCGTCCCCGTCGCCATCAGGTCGAACTGCGCGAGACGCGCCTCGTGGTTCTGTGCGAACCCGATGAGGTCGTCCTTCTTCTCGTCGTGTGCGATGAGCGCGATACGCATACCATGTGGGGGGACGGCCTCGCCATTGAGTGTTCCCCCGTTTTACTCGTCGGCGAAACGCCGGGTCCGCTCGCGCTGTGTGCGGTTTCGCGTCGCTCGGCCGCATGGCTC
>JBDGUG010000054.1:1379-10273 GCA_042216135.1 Halarchaeum sp.
AACGCCGGGTCCGCTCGCGCTGTGTGCGGTTTCGCGTCGCTCGGCCGCATGGCTCACGCATCACTCCCACAGGTCGATCCGCGTTCGCGCTGGGCGCGTGCTCACTCTGTTCGCCCGCGTCTGCTCGCGGCTTCGCTCCCGCTCGCGGCTTCGCCGTTCGCGCGTTCCGCGGTGCCGTCGGGACCGCGTGCCGCTCGCTCGTTCGGTGGTCCCTCCGGGACCGCCTGACCAACACGACTTTCCCCGTTCGCCGCCAACTCGCGGACATGACCTTCGATCCGATGGACGAGGCGCTGGACGAGGACGAGGTGCAGGATATCGTGGACGACGCCGTCGAGAACAACGAGGTAGCGCTGTTCATGAAGGGGACGCCGGTGATGCCGCAGTGCGGCTACTCGAAGCGCGCCGTCGGCCTCGTCGGCCGGTACCGCGACGACTTCGAGGCGGTGGACGTCCTGCAGAACCTCGACGCGTTCCGCGCGGCGCTCTCCGAGTACTCGGGCTGGGAGACGATTCCGCAGGCGTTCGTCGACGGCGAGTTCGTCGGCGGGAGCGACGTCCTCGCGCAGCTAGAGGAGGAGGGCGACCTCGCGGCGACGCTGAACGCGGGGGACGTCGAGACGGAGGCGGCGACGGACGGGTCCGGCGAGGGCGAGGGCCTCGACGCGCCCTTCTGAGGAGCGACGACGGCTATTCTACGATCAGAGCGCGTTCCACGGCGCGAAGTCCGGGTCGACGCGGCGGTCGACGCGTTCGATGGCGTCGATGCGGCGGACGTCTTCGTCGTCGAGTTCGAGCGCGAGGCTCCCCCAGTTGTCGGCGATGTGCGCCTCGCCGGTGGCTTTCGGGATGGCGGTGACGCCCTTCTCGCGAAGCCACGCGAGCGAGACCTGCGCGGGGCTGGCGTCGTAGTTCTCGGCGACGTCGGTGATGACGGGGTCGTCGAAGACCTGGCCGCGGGCGAGCGGGGAGTACGCGACCAGTTCGATGCCCTCGTCGTCCACGAACGAGCGGAGCTGGCGCTGCTGGAGGAACGGGTGCATCTCCACCTGGTTCGCGAATATCGGCTCGTCCATCACGTCCTGGGCGACTTCGAGGTTCCGCCGCTGGAAGTTCGAGACGCCGATTCGCTCTATCTTACCGTCGTGCTTCAGTTCTTCGAGCGCGGGCAGGGTCTCCTCGGGGTCGTAGGTGCGGCCCGGCCAGTGGATGTAGAGCAGGTCGAGGTAGTCGACGCCGAGTTTCTCTAGGCTCTCCTCGGTGCTCTCGATGACGCCGTCGCGGTCGGCGTGGTCGATCCAGACCTTCGTCGCGAGGAAGACGTCCTCGCGGTCCACGTCGGCCTGCGCGATGCCGCGGCCGACGTCCTCCTCGTTCCCGTAGGCCTGGGCGGTGTCGACGTGCCGATAGCCCATCTCGAGGGCGGTGCTGACGGCGTTCGCGCACGCGTCCGGGTCGGTGTTCTGCCAGGTGCCGAGTCCGAGTCGCGGCATCCCGTTCGCGCGCGGCGCGTCGTCGCTGGTGAGTTGAGCCATGTGCGAGAGTGGTCGTGCGGGACGGAAAAAGGCGTTCGGGCGGCGGCGAGGAGGGCCTCCTACCAGAAGCCGAGGCTGTGGCCGAAGTCGAAGACGGCCTTGCCGACCGAGACGGTGATGCGGTTCACGGTGCCGACGCCCTCGACGTCGATGCGGCCGTCGCGGTAGGCGGCGAGGAGCGTGCCGGTGGGGTCGTCGGAGGCGGCGGCGTCACAGATGACGCGCTGTTCGACGGTGACGCGGAGCGACGGGTCGTCCTCGCCGCGCGCGACGTCCGTTATCGTGCCGTCGCTCCCGGTGGTGACGGTGTAGGCGATGTCGGAGGCGCCGACGACGTGGAGTTCGACGCGTTCGTCGGCGAGTCGGTCGCGGAGGACGGACGGGAGGCGGTCCACGTTCTCGTTGTACGCCTGCGCGAAGTTCGCGAGGTCGTCCGAGCCGATGTCGCCCTGGTCGACGTCGGCGCTGGCGCACGAGGCGGCGGACGCGGGGCCGGCGGCGAGCACGGCGAGCGCGAGCACGGCGACGACAATGCGGGCGGATGACATGGTCGCTACGAGGTAAGCATCCGATATGAGCGTGTCGCTGTACACGACCGGCGGTCGGTGCCGACGCGGCCGTCGCGCGCCGCCGCGGACAACCGTTGTTTTAACGTGTACGCGAGTGAACTTTCGCGCAATGAGGAACGCGAAGATCATCTGCACGCTCGGTCCGGCGACGGACGAGCGAGAGACGGTCCGTGCGCTCGCGGACGCCGGCATGGGCGTCGCCCGCCTGAACGCGAGTCACGGCACCGTCGAGGACCGCCGGGAGCGAATCCGGATGGTCCGCGACGTCGACGAAGCGACGGACGACCCGCTCGCCGTGATGCTCGACACGCAGGGGCCGGAGGTCCGCACCGCCGACATCGAGCGGCCGATCCGCGTCGAGACGGACTCGACCGTGGAATTCTACGTCGGCGACGACGCCACGCCGACGCGAATCGGCCTCTCGAACGACATCAGCGCCGTCGAACCCGGCGACGTCGTCCTGCTCGACGACGGCCGCATCGAGACGCGCGTCGAGGCCGTCGAGGGCGACGTCGTGCACGCGTACGTCGTCAGCGGCGGCGAGTTGAGCGCGCGGAAGGGCGTGAACGTCCCCGGCGTCGAACTCGACCTCGACGTCGTCACCGAGAAGGACCGGCGCGACCTCCGCCTCGCCGCCGAGGAGGAGGTCGACCTCGTCGCGGCGTCGTTCGTGCGGAGCGCGGCGGACGTCTACGAGATATCCGCGACCATCGAGGAGTTCGGCGGCGACGTCCCGATCATCGCGAAGATAGAGCGCGCGGGCGCGGTGGAGAACCTCGACGAGATAATCGACGCCGCGTACGGCGTGATGGTCGCGCGCGGCGACCTCGGCGTCGAGTGCCCGATGGAGGAGGTGCCGCTCTCCCAGAAGCGCATCATCCGCAAGTGCCGAGACGCCGGGTCGCCGGTCATCACCGCGACGGAGATGCTGGACTCGATGGTCCACTCGCGCCGGCCCACGCGGGCGGAGGCGAGCGACGTCGCGAACGCCGTGCTCGACGGGACGGACGGCGTGATGCTCTCCGCCGAGACCGCGGTGGGCGACGACCCCGTTCGGGTCGTGGAGACGATGGATCGCATCATCCGCGAGGCCGAGGAGAGCGGGGAGTACGCCGAGCTGCGCGAGCAGCGCGTCCCGAAGGCGGACGACTCGCGGACGGGCGCGCTCGCGCGCTCCGCGCGCTACCTCGCACGGGACGTGGACGCCTCGGCCGTCGTCGTCGCCTCCGAGTCCGGCTACACGGCGCGGAAGGCCGCGAAGTTCCGGCCGAACGTCCCCATCGTCGCGACGACGCCGAACGACGAGGTGCGCCGCCAGCTCGCGCTCTCCTGCGGGGTCGCGCCGCAGTACGTCGAGTACACGCGCGGCGGCGCGTCCGCGGTCATCGAGAACGCCGTCTCCGCCGCGCTCGACACCGAAATCGTCGACTCGGGCGACACCGTCGTCGTCCTCTCCGGGATGATGACCGAACTCGAAGGGACGGACACCGCGAACACGCTGAAGGTCCACGTCGCCGCGGAGACGGTGGCGACGGGGCGCTCCATCGTCGGCGGCCGCGTGAGCGGCCCCGCCTACCGAGTCCCCGACGGCGACCTCTCGGACGTGCCCGAGGGCGCCGTCGCGGTCGTTCCCGAGTCGTTCGAGGGCGAGTTCGGCGGCGACGTCACGAAGCTCGCCGGCATCGTCAGCGCGGAGACGGCGATGACGGGCTACACCGCGATGGTCGCGCGCGAAGTCGGCCTCCCGATGGTCGGGAGCGCGTCGCTCGACGACGCCGTCGCGGACGGCGACGTCATCACGCTCGACGGGGAACGCGGCGTCGTCTACGCCGGCCGCGTCACGGAGCGGGAGTGATGTCGGGAGCAGACGACGGCGAGTGGGCCGTCTCGCTCGACGACCTCGAATCGGACGACGGCGACGACGGCGCGCCGCTCGGGCCGCCAATCGAACCGGAGTCGCCGAGTCCGGAGAACGTCCTCTTCTTCGTCGTCGGCGCGCTCCTCGCGCTCGGGACGTTCGCGCTCCTGCTCGGCTAGCGCGGGCCGGGAGCGGTCTGTCGGACCGGGATGGGCGGCAGTCCACTCGCACCTCCGGCGAGAGGTCAGCTAGCATCCGCGAGCGAGCAGCTCGGAGAGTCGAATACCACGAGAGCTATGTCACCGAGTCGCAGTCACTCCCGGCGGTCGTTGTACGGGCGACCCGTGGACTCCCCCGCGGCACGCGGGACGCTCCGCGTCCCGCCCAGTTCGCGTGACCGAATCGGTTCCCCGAGCGCTTCGCGCTCGGGCCGAGGAGCCATCGAAGATGGCGACGACGGCTTTTGGTCGAGCTTTTACAAGCGCAGGTGCGGCGAAGCCGCGCCAAGCGCTGTAAAATGTCGCGGGTAACGTTCTTCCCTCGTCGGGGTCTGAGTCTAGGTATGGCCGATTTGCTCGGCGTTTCGCTCCCGCTGGTGCTCGTCGTCGCGGGCGTCGCGCTCTGCATCGCGGAGGCGTTCGCGCCCGGCGCGCACTTCGTCGTCATCGGCGTCGCCCTCCTCGTGGCGGGCCTCGCGGGGGTGCTCCTCCCGGGTATCGTGACGCCGTTCGTGCTCGCGCTGCTGGTCTTCGTGGTGGGGACGGCGGCGCTCTGGGCGTACCGGAACTTCGAGTTCTACGAGGGGACGGGGCGCGGGAAGACGGAGGGGTCGACGTCGCTCCGGGGGGCGCGCGCCGTGGTGACGGAGCGCGTCACGGAGCGCGACGGACAGGTGCGTCTGCGGGACGGCGGCGGGTTCGATCCGACGTACGCGGCGCGCACGCTCTCCGGCGATGGCCCCCTGGAGGCGGGCGAGGAGGTGGTGGTGGTGGATCCGGGCGGCGGGAACGTCCTCCGGGTCGCCGCCGTGGACGGCCCGGACGACATCGACCGCGAACTGGCGCGGGGGCGCGACGCTATCGACCGGGAGGCGGGCGCGGCCGACGAGGCGGAGACGGAAGCGGAGGACGAGCGGGCGTAGCGAATCGGCGCTGTCGGGCGGTTCGGCGACCGGTCGCTCGGGACGGACGTGACAGGTCGGGGCCAAGCTTTATCGGGACTTTGCGTGAAGGCTAGCTATGGTCCCACTGCTCCCCGCCCAGTCGCTCTTCGGGAGTCTCCCGCTCACCATCGTGGCGGTGCTCCTCGTGGCGCTCGCGGCGGTCACGGTCTACCAGATGGTGGAGATCGTGGACGCGTACGAGAAGAAGGCGCTGACGGTGTTCGGCGAGTACCGCGGGCTCCTGGAGCCGGGTATCAACGTCATCCCGCCGTTCGTCTCGCGGGCGTACACGTTCGACATGCGGACGCAGACCATCGACGTGCCGCGCCAGGAAGCCATCACGCGCGACAACTCGCCGGTGACGGCGGACGCCGTCGTCTACATCCGCGTGATGGACGCGAAGCGCGCGTTCCTCGAAGTGGACGACTACAAGCGCGCCGTCTCGAACCTCGCGCAGACGACGCTACGCGCGGTGATCGGCGACATGGAGCTCGACGACACGCTGAACAAGCGCCAGGAGATCAACGCACGCATCCGGAAGGAGTTGGACGAACCCACCGACGAGTGGGGGATTCGGGTGGAGTCGGTAGAGGTACGGGAGGTCAATCCGTCGAAGGACGTGCAGCAGGCGATGGAGCAGCAGACGTCCGCGGAGCGCAAGCGCCGCGCGATGATCCTGGAGGCGCAGGGGGAACGCCAGTCCGCCATCGAGGAGGCGCAGGGCCAGAAGCAGTCGGACATCATCCGCGCGCAGGGCCAGAAGCAGTCGCAGGTCCTGGAGGCGCAGGGTGACGCCGTCTCGACGGTGCTGCGCGCGAAGTCCGCGGAGTCGATGGGCGAGCGCGCGGTCATCGAGCGCGGGATGGAGGCCATCGAGCGGATGGGCGAGAGCGAGTCCACGACGTTCGTGCTGCCGCAGGAGCTCACGTCGCTCGTGGGGCGCTACGGGAAGCACCTGACGGACAGCGACGTGGCGACGGAGACGGAGGGCTTGGAGAGCCTGGAGTTCGACGAGGAGACGCGCGAGCTGCTCGGCCTGGACAGCATCGACGAACTCCTCTCCGAACTCGAGGACGCGGACGTGGACACCGAAGCCCTGGAGCAGCAGGCGGAGGAGGTGATGGCGGGGTCTGACGCGAGCGCGGAGTCCGCTGATCGCGTCATCGAGTCGATGGACGCGGAACTGGAGGAGTCCGTGGAGGCGACGACGGAGCAGGCGGAGGCGGCGGTGGAGGACGCGGCGGACGACGCGAGCGATCAGGGCGGCGAGAACTAACATAATCCTTTTGCTCGCTGGCGTGCTATTCGCTCCCAGATGGGGGTCGACGAGGACAAGCGAGCGACGCTCCGACGGTTCGCGGCAGTCGGAGCGGCCAGTCCGCTCGTCGGCCTCGCGGGCGCCTCGGAGGGGGAGAGCGAGGCGCGGGACGCCATCGCGGGCTACCTCTCGACGACGCCGGGCGCGCACTTCTCGAAGCTCCGCGACGACCTGAAACTCGGCACCGGCGAGGCCCAGCATCACGTCCGACGGCTGGTGGACGCGGGCGCGGTGGAGAGCTATCGTGACGGCGACTATCGGCGCTTCTACGCGGCCGACGCGTTCAGCGACTTCGAGAAGGTGGCGCTCGGCTATCTCCGCCGGGAGACGCCGCGAGCGATGCTGCTCGCGCTCTTACGCGACCCGGACGCGAGCGGCGCCGCGCTCGCGGACGCGGCGGGCGTCTCGCGGGGGACGGTGAGCAAGTACGCGAGCGAACTGGAGGCCGCGGGCCTCCTCGACCGCTCGGACGGCTACGCGCTCACTCGTCCCGAGACGGTGCTCGTGCTCGTCCTCCGGTTCGCCGAGTCGCTCGGCCCGGCGGCGAGCGCGTTCGCGCGCGACGCGGACGCGCTCGTGAGCCACGACCCCTAGGTGACCTTCCACGTCGTCGAGGAGGAGTAGCCCCACTTCTCGACGCTGAGCGCGGCGTGTTCGGCGATCGCGGTCATGTTCGCGCCGACTTCCTTCGCGGAGAGGTCGAGTTCGTCGCCGATGAGCCGCGACTTGAAGTAGGTCTGGGTGTCGGCGTGCTCGCGGAGGTACGCGAGGATGCGTTCCTGCTTCGGGGTCAGCGCGCTCGCGGCCGAGGCCGTCGTGCTCATACTCGTGGGAACGGCGAACGCGCACATAGTGGATTTGGTACGAGCGGTAAAACGGACGACTAAGGCCTCCTATGCCGCGTATTCTCCATATTATCTGGTCGGCCAGAGTTCGGTCGGGCGCGTTCGCGGGCGCGAGGGGCGCCGCGGCGCGTAGGGGGTGGTACGAAGGGGAAACGGACGAGAGCAGAAGGTACTTGCCCGCTCCGGAACCACCATCGGGTAGATGAGCGAGCACCCCGTCGAAGTCAGCGTCGTCCTCCCGGCGTACAACGAGGAGGACACCATCGAGCGGACGGTGGAGGTGACGCGGGAGACGCTCGCGTCGTTCCTGCCCGCGGGTAGCTACGAGGTGGTGGTCGCCGAGGACGGCTGCGACGACCGGACGCCGGAGATCGCGGACGAACTCGCGGCGCGCCACGACGACGTGCGGCACTTCCACAGCGACGAGCGCCTCGGACGGGGCGGCGCGCTGAACGCCGCGTTCGCGGACGCGCGCGGCGACGTACTCGTCTACTTCGACACGGACCTCGCGACGAACATGGACCACCTCGAACGGCTCGTGGAGAGCGTGCGTTCGGGCGAGTACGACGTGGCGACCGGGTCGCGCTGGATGCCGGGGAACGTCGCGGAGCGCCCGGCGAAGCGCGGCGTCCCGTCGCGCGGGTTCAACGTCCTGACGCGCGTCCTCCTCGGCTCGGACGTTCGGGACCACCAGTGCGGGTTCAAGGCGTTCTCGCGGGCGGCGTTCGAGGAGTTACGGCCCGTCGTCGAGGACGAGTTCTGGTTCTGGGATACGGAGATGCTGGTGCGCGCGCAGCGCCGCGGGTTCGCCGTCGACGAGTTCCCGGTGGACTGGGAGCCGAAGGGCGACTCGAAGGTGGACCTCGCGCGCGACGTCGTCGGGATGGGCTCGCAGATACTGCGCTGCTGGTGGGAGTTCGCGGTGCGGCCGCGCCTGACGCGGCGAACGCTCGTAGTCGGCGCGCTCGCGGCCGTCGCGCTCGGGTGGACGGTCTCGCGGCGGTGCCGGGACCGCTGAGTCAGGGGAGCGCGATGCGGACGTGGCTGCCGGGCGCGACGCCGAACGCGTCGTCGCCGCGGCCGCGGTTCACGGCGAGTTCGACGTTCCCGTGGCTGCCGACGGTGAGGAGCCACTCGTCCGGGTCGACGGCGGCGTAAGTACGCCGGACGGGGACGCGCTCGCCGTTCACCGTCGCGTAGTCGCCCCAGTGTTCGTCGAGGACGCCACCGGGGACGTTCGTTATGGCGTTCCCGAACCCGTCGACGACGAGGACTTCGCCGTCGGCGGTGTCGTCGACGACGGTGGGGTCGGGGAAGGCGAGGGGGATTGGGTCGTCGACGGGCGCGTCGTCGAGGGCAGCGATGCCGTCGTCGTGGACGGCGGCGGCGGCGGGCGCGAAGACGTCGCGGCCGTGGAATGTCGAACTCGCGGGGTCGCTGATCGGTATCTCGTAGTAGTCGGGGTCGTCGTCGCCCGCGAGAGCGCGCGCGGCGGGCGCGAGCACGCCGTTGTCCGGGCCGACGAGCGCGTGGTCGCCGGCGCGGACGGCGAGCGCGCGCCGGTCGGTGCCGACGCCGGGGTCGACGACGACGAGGTGGGTGGCGGG
>JBDGUG010000054.1:10373-33784 GCA_042216135.1 Halarchaeum sp.
GCGCGCGCCGGTCGGTGCCGACGCCGGGGTCGACGACGACGAGGTGGGTGGCGGGCGGGAACGTCGGGAGGAGTTCGCGGAGCCAGAACGCCGCGGCGCGGACGTCCTGTCGCGGGAAGTCGTGGGCGACGTCCACGAGGCGGGCGTCCGTGTTGGAGCAGAGGACGCCGCGCATCGCCGCGGGATACGGCGAGTCGAAGTCTGACGCGAGCGTGATCACGGTCGGTTCGAGGGCTGGGTGGGTGAAAACGGTCGGGTCCGACTCAGGCGCTCGGCGATCCGGTGTCGCTGTCGCTCACCTGGCGGATGCGCTCGACGCCGTCGACCTCTTCGACGACGGACTCGACGGGTTCGGGGACGAGGTCCGCCCAGTCGTCGCCCGCGATCATGCGCTGTCGTATCTCGGTGCCGCGGAGGACGTCGCGGTCGAACATCGGGGAGCCCCGTACTTCGATGCCGGCCTCCTGGAAGAGGCGGACGACGAGGGGGTTGTTCGAGTACGCGACGTCGAAGTTCGGACTCATCGACTGGACGTGGCTCACCCAGACGGCGTTCCGGTTGATGTCCTCGATGGGGACGGCGTACGTGACGAGGTCGAGGTCGGCGAGCGCTTTCGTGATCATCATGATGCGCTCGCCGCCCGTGAAGGGGTTGCGGACGCTGTGGGATTGGTCCGCGCTTCCGACGGCGACGACGAGTTCGTCGACTTCCGCGGCGATGGCTTCGACGACGCGGTGGTGGCCCTGGTGGTAGGGCTGGAATCGGCCGATGTAGAACCCGCGAGTCATTGGCGAGTACTCGTACGCACCCGCCGGGAGCGCATAAGCGTGGCGAGTCCTGCCACGGTGGACGAAACGCCGTCTTCCCCGGCGGAGTCGGGCGTTTTCGCCGTTTCCCGCAGGGAGAAAGTATATCAATCGGCCTCCCCTTCCTCCGTCTAGTTGAGCGTCCTATGAGCAACGACCGAACGACCGACCCTCCCCTCGAGGAGGACAGCGACGAACCTCCGTTCGAGGAGGACAACGAGACCGACCCGCCGGACCCCGGCGCGGACGGCGACCTCGACGACCTCGGTAGCGCCGTGGACGTCGAGGGGGACGTCGAGATAGACGAGGACGCGCCCGAGGACGACCTCCTGGGCGGCCTCCACATCGACTCCACTGCCGACATCCGGGTGCCGGATCGACTGGTCGATCAGGTGATCGGCCAGGAGGAGGCGCGCGACATCGTGATGCGCGCCGCGAAACAGCACCGGCACGTGATGATGATCGGGACCCCGGGCACGGGGAAGTCCATGCTGGCGAAGGCGATGAGCCAACTCCTGCCGAAGGAGAGCCTGCAGGACGTCCTCGTCTACCACAACCCGGAGGACTCGAACGAGCCGAAGGTCCGAACCGTCCCCGCGGGGAAGGGCGATCAGATCGTCGAGGCCCACCAGGAGGAGGTCCGCAAGCGCAACCAGATGCGCTCCTTTTTGATGTGGATCGTTCTCGCGGTCGTGGTCGGCTACGCCTTCCTCGTCGCGGGCCAGTTCCTCCTCGGCATCCTCGCCGCGGGGGTCATCTACTTCGCGTTCCGCTACTCGAACCGCGGGAGCGACGCGATGATCCCGAAGCTCCTCATCAACAACGCCGACCGGCAGACGGCGCCGTTCGAGGACGCGACGGGCGCGCACGCCGGTGCGCTCCTCGGCGACGTCCGTCACGACCCGTTCCAGTCCGGCGGGATGGAGACGCCCGCGCACGAGCGCGTCGAGGCTGGCGCGATCCACAAGGCGAACAAGGGCGTGCTGTTCGTCGACGAGATCAACACGCTCGACGTCCGCAGCCAGCAGCACCTGATGACGGCGATCCAGGAGGGCGAGTTCGGCATCACCGGCCAGTCCGAGCGTAGTTCGGGCGCGATGGTGCAGACCGAACCCGTCCCCTGTGACTTCATCATGGTCGCCGCGGGGAACATGGACGCGATGGAGAACATGCACCCGGCCCTCCGCTCCCGCATCAAGGGGTACGGCTACGAGGTGTACATGGACGACACCATCGACGACACCCCGGACATGCGCCGGAAGTTCGCGCGCTTCGTCGCCCAGGAGGTCGAGCGCGACGGCCGCCTCCCGCACTTCCAACCGGACGCGGTCCGCGAGGTCATCCTCGAAGCGAAGCGCCGCGCCGGCCGGAAGGACCACCTCACGCTCGAACTCCGCAACCTCGGCGGCCTCGTTCGGGTCGCGGGCGACATCGCCCGCTCGAAGGGCCACGAGTTCACCGAGCGCAGTGACGTCCTCGAGGCGAAGAAGCGCTCGCGCTCCATCGAACAGCAGGTCGCGGACAACTACATCGAGCGCCGCAAGGACTACGAACTGAAGGTCTCGAACGGCGAGGCGGTCGGTCGCGTCAACGGCCTCGCGGTCATGGGCGGCGACTCCGGCATCATGATGCCCGTGATGGCCGAAGTCACCCCGCGCCAGGGCGAGGGCGGCGAGATATACGCCACCGGCAAACTGCAGGAGATCGCCCAAGAGGCCGTGGAGAACGTCTCCGCGATCATCAAGAAGTACACGGGCGAGTCCATCGCGAACAAGGACATCCACATCCAGTTCGTCCAGTCCTACGAGGGCGTCGAGGGCGACTCGGCGTCCATCACGGTCGCGACGGCCGTGATCAGCGCGCTGGAGGACATCCCGATCGCACAGGACCTCGCGATGACCGGGTCGCTCTCCGTGCGCGGCGACGTCCTCCCCGTCGGCGGAGTGACGCACAAGATAGAGGCCGCCGCGAAGGCCGGCTGTACGCGCGTCATCATCCCGAAGGCGAACGAGCAGGACGTCATGATCGAGGACGAGTACAAGGATCAGATCGAGATCATCCCGGTCAGCCACATCAGCGAAGTCCTCGACATCGCGCTCGTCGGCGAGCCCGAGAAGGACTCGCTGGTCGACCGGCTGAAGAACATCACCGGCGGCGCGTTAGAGCGCGGCGCCAGCGCACAGCAGGGCGGCGGCAACCCCTCCCCGCAGTAAGCGCACCCGCTCTCTTCGTTCTTCGACTCACCGGCGAGCGACGCGTCCGCGAGGAGCGCGGTTATCGTCGCGCGACGCGCCGGTCGCTCGGATCCGGGAGGTTGACGACGCGCCCGCAGCCGCGACACTTCCAGACGCGCGCGCCGATGTGGACGTAGCCGACCGTATCGTCGACGCGCACGTCCCAGCGCAGGCCGCAATCGGGGCAGGCGTCGGGCCGGTGCTTGCTCGGGTTCGGTTCCGCGGCGAGGTCGAGGCCCTCCTCGGCGAGTCGGATGCGGCGGCGGAGCTTCTCGTAGGCGGGTTCGCGTTCGAGGCGGCGGTCGTCGTAGCGCGCTTCGAGCGCGAGGCGTCGGGAGACGAGCGCGAGCAGCTCCTGACGGTCGCTCCCGCCGACGAGCCGGTAGAGGAGTTCCTCGACGGTGCGCCGGAGTTCCTCCTTCGTGACGGGTTTCGTGAGGTAGTCGTCCACGGGGAGGTCGACGATGTCGAACGCCGGTTCGACGCCGGTGACCATCGCGATGGCGCAGTCGAGTTCGCGCTCGCGGACGACGGCGACGATGTCGTCGCCGTGCCACTCGCCGAGGTCGCGGTCGAGCACGACGACGTCGACGGCCTCGTCGAGCGCGCTCAACGCCGCCTCGCCGGTCTCGGCGACGCGGACGGCGCACGCGGGTTCGAGGTAGGCGGCGTAGAGTTCGGCGAGGTCGGGGTCGTCCTCGACGACGGCGACGACGGGATCGGTGTTCACGGCGCGCACGCTCCCTGAGCGCCCGCGAGCGCGGCCCCGCCGCTCTCGGCGGCGCGCCGACGGCCGCGTCGGACGAGCGAGCGCGGGCGCATCCTATCGCGTGAGCGTTCTCGGCGCGCGCGGATAGTGCTCTGGGGCGCGTCGCGAGTCGAGAAACGGGCGGGCTTAAGGCGCAGTGGCACCTATGGGCGGTCACTCGTGAACGTCAACCGACGGGGCGTCCTCGCCGCCGCGCTCTCGGTCGTCTATCCGGGCGTCGGACACGCGTACCTCCGCGCGTGGCTCCGCGCGCTCGGTTGGCTCGTGCTCTCCTTCGCGGCCGCCTACTTCCTCGTTCCGGCGTCCGTGCTCGACACCTACCAGCAAGCGCTCGCGACCGGCGATTTCGGGATGCTCGCGTCCGCGGCGGTCCCGATAGACGCCGCCGTCGGCGTGCTCGTCGTGCGCGTCTGTAACGTCCTCGACGCCTACCTCGTCGCCGTCCAGCAGCAGGAGCGCGCGCCGACGGCGGCGGACGGGACGCCGACGTGTCCCGCGTGCGGGAAGGAACTGGACGAAGAACTCGACTTCTGCCCGTGGTGCACGACGGAACTGGAGTGGCACTACCCGGACGGACGGGACGCGTAGCGGGCCGGTCCGGCGTTACTTCTCGATGATGCGTTCCTCGACCTTCTCGCCGAAGTGCCGACCGCCCTCCTGCGTGAACACGCGGACGCGGTCGCCGGGTTCGAGGTCGGTGACGGCGGTGCGGCCGTCCTCGGTGTCGATCTTGACGGTCTCGGCGTTCTGAATCAGCGTCTCGAAGCGGTCTCCCTCGTCGGTCTCGGCGGTGACACGGAACATCGGGCGGCGCTCTATCTTCGCGCGCCCGACGACGGCCTCGCGCGTATGTCCGTCCGTGTCGACGACCTGGACCTCGTCCCCGCTCTTGAGTTCCGCGAGGTACTTCGTGCCCCCGTCGGGCGTGCGGACGTACGCGTGGACGGCGCCGGCGTTCACGCGGAACGGCCGGGAGGCGACGTACGGCGACTCGGCCGTCTCGGCGTAGACGAAGAAGAGCCCCCTGCTCATCGATCCGATCAGCATCCCCTCGTCGTCGTCCATGAGCGTGCCCGTATCGACGCAGACGCGGTCGGCGGCGCCCGCCTCCTCGACTTCGACGACGTCCGCCCACTCCAGGTCGAGGGTCTCGCGCTCGGCGCGGTCACGGACGCGGACGGTGCGTCGGATCTCGTCCGGGTCGTCGCTGTCGAGGAGGACGGCGTCCGCGCCGATGTCCAGCGTCTCGAAGGCGGTGTCCGCCTCCTCGGCGGTGGTGACGCCGGCGACGATGGTGGTGTCGCCGCCGATCCGCGCGATGAGGTTCTCCAGCGGGATGATCGTCCAGTCCTCGCCGACGACGAACGTGTAGTCCGCGTCCGCCGCGGCGGCCTCGGCGAACGCCTCGTACTCCTTCGCGAGGATGCGGACGTACGCGCCCGCGACGTCGTCGTTCCGCTGGAGCGTGGTGAGGTCGGCGCTCCCCGAGAAATCGGAGGGGAGGTCGATGGTGCCGTCGCCCTCGCCGCCCTTCCCGACGACGTACGCGTCGGCTTCCGCGTGCTCGTCCTCCGCCTCACCGATGACGTCCACGTCGTCGCTCGTGAACGCCGCGACGTTCACCTGCCCGAGTTCGCGGACGCGCGCGACGTCGTGTTCGTCCACCAGCACCCAGTCCACGCCCGCCTCGAGGCCGGCCGTGATGCGTCGCTTGCGCGCCTCCCAGTCGCCGACGGAGTCGTCGGCCTTCAGCCAGACTTCGCGTGTCATTAGTTGCACTCCAGCACGCGGCGGCTTCAACGTGGCGAATACGCGGCCACCGAGCGCGCCCGACCCCGCTGAGAGGGCGCGCTGGCTCGCGTGTCGCTCCCGGTGGTCGCTCCCGCTCGCTCTGTTCGCGGCCTCCCTACGTTCGGCCGCGTGACTCGCGTGTCGCTCCCACCAGGTCGCGTTTCCCGCGGTCCCTCACGTCGCTCGGGACCGCGTTAGTCCAGTCCGCCGCGTTCCAGCGCCTCGTCGACGCTCGCGTCGTCGTGGACGACGGCGGAGACGGCGCGCGCGATGGCGTACGGGTCGTCGTGCTGGAAGATGGAGCGGCCCATGGAGACGCCGCGGCCGCCCGCGTCCATCGCGCCCCGGACGTTCTCGAGGGTCGTGCGGTCGCCCTCGGGACTGCCGCCCGCGATGATGACCGGTTTGGCGGTGGCGGCGGTGACGTGCTCGAAGCTCTCGCTGTCGCCGGAGTACGCGGTCTTCACGACGTCCGCGCCGAGTTCTTCGGCGATGCGGACGGCGTGCCCGAGCGCCTCGGGGTCGTGGCCGTCGACGCCGGGGCCGCGCGCGTACGCCATCGCGAGCACGGGTATCCCGTAGCGTTCGGCCTCGCTCGTGACCTCGGAGAGCGCGGTTAGCTGGTCGGGTTCGTGGTCGCTTCCGACGTTGATGTGGAAGGAGACGGCGTCCGCGCCCGCGCGGATGGCGTCCTCGACGGTACCGGTCGCGCGCTTGTCGTTCTCGTCCGGGCCGATGACGGTGGAGCCGTTCAGGTGGACGATGTAGCCCGCGTCGTTCTTGTTCGGGTGGACGCGGCCCGCGATGCCCTTCTGCGTGAGGACGGCGTCCGCGCCCCCGCGCGTCACCTCGTCGACGGTCGATTCGATGTCCTTCAGTCCCGCGACGGGGCCGAGGGTGACGCCGTGGTCCATCGGGACCGTGAGGTAGTTCCCGCCTGTCCCGATCCGAGAGAGCCGCGCCCGCTTGCCTGTGTTCATCGTGGTACGTGGTATCGTACGGGCTACTTTGTCGTTTCCGGTTCGGCCGCCGCGGACGCGTCCGCGATACCGGCCGTCAGTTCCGCGGCCTTCTCGCGCAGGCGGTCCGCGGCCGACTCGACGTCGTCCGCGTCCGCGACGATGTCGACGAAGACGCTCCCGGCGACGACGCCGTCCGCGCCGCCCTCGACGATGGCGCGGGCGTGCTCTCGCTCGCTCACGCCGAACCCGACGGCGTACGGGAGATCCGCGTCGGGGAGGCGCGCGAGGCTCTCGTAGGTGTCCTCGGAGACGTCCGTGCGCGCGCCCGTCGTCCCCATGCGCGCCTGCACGTAGACGAAACCGGACGCGCGTTCGAGGATGCGCTCGACGCGCTCGGCCGTCGTGGTGGGCGCGACGATGAAGACGAGCGCGACGTCGTGGGCCTCGCAGGCGGCTTCGAGTTCGGCGGACTCCTCGACGGGCAAGTCGGGGATGATGAGGCCGGAGACGCCCGCGTCCGCCGCCGCTTCGACGAACGCCTCGACGCCGTCGCCGTACTGCAGCAGGAGGTTGTAGTAGGTCATGCAGACGACCGGGACGTCCACGTCGAGGTCGCGCACGAGGTCGAGATACCGATCCGGGGTCATCCCGGCGTCGAGCGCGCGCTGGATACCCTCCTGGATCGTCGGGCCGTCCGCGATCGGTTCGGAGAACGGGAGGCCGAGTTCGAGGACGTCCGCGCCGCCCTCGACGAGCGCTTTCGCGTACCGCTTCGTCGCGTCCGCGCTCGGGTCGCCCGCGACGACGTACGGGACGAGCGCCGGGCCGTCCGCGAACGCCGCGGTGACGTCGTCGGCGCTCATTCGAACACCTCCATGTCGGGGGCGACGTCCAGGTCTCGCTTCTCGGACTCCTCGATGACCGTGTCGAGGTCCTTGTCGCCGCGCCCGGAGACGTTCACGACGACCGGGCCGTCCCCGTCGTAGTGTTCGAGGTAGGCGATGGCGTGACTCGATTCGAGCGCGGGGATGATCCCCTCCTCCTGGCTGAGCCGGTGGAACGCCGCGAGCGCGGCGTCGTCGCCGACGTTCACGGGCGTGACGCGGCCCCGATCAACGAGGTTCGCGAGTTCGGGGCCGACGCCGGCGTAGTCGAGGCCGGCAGAGACGGAGTGCGATTCGACGATCTGACCGTCGCCGGTCTGGAGGAGCTTCGTCTTCGCGCCGTGCAGCACGCCGACGCTCCCTGTGCCGAGGCTCGCGGAGTTCGGCGCGTACTCATCAGCCTCCTCGACGCCGAGGCCGGAGCCCCCCGCCTCGACGGCGTAGAGGGCGACGTCCTCGTCGTCGACGAACGCGTGGAACGCGCCCATCGTGTTCGACCCGCCGCCCGCGCAGGCGACGACGGCCTCGGGGAGGCGGCCGAGCTGTTCTCTCGACTGCCGGCGGGCCTCCTTCCCGATGACGGACTGGAACTCGCGCACCATCGTCGGGAAGGGATGGGGGCCGACGACGGAGCCGATGACGTAGTGAGTGTTCTCCACCGTCGTCGCCCAGTCGCGCATCGCCTCGTTCGTCGCCTCCTTCAGGGTCCCGGAGCCGACGTCCACGGGGTTGACTTCGGCGTCGTGGATGCGCATCCGGAAGACGTTCGGGCGCTGGCGGTTGATGTCGGTGCGGCCCATGTATATCTCGCAGGGCATGTCGAGGTAGGCGGCCGCCATCGCCGTCGCGGTGCCGTGCTGGCCCGCGCCCGTCTCCGCGATGATGCGCTCCTTACCCATGTACTTCGCGAGTAGGACCTGCCCGAGCGCGTTGTTCAGTTTGTGCGCGCCGCCGTGCAGGAGATCCTCGCGCTTGAGGTAGACGTCGACGCCGTACTTCTCGGAGAGGTTGTCGGCCTTCCCGAGCGGGGTGGGCCGACCGCCGAAGTCGCGCAGGCGCTCGCGGAAGTCGTCCACGAAGCCGTCCTCGTTCTCGACGACGTAGCGCTGGAAGGCGTCTTCGAGTTCCTCGACGGCGGGCATCAGGACTTCGGGGACGTACTGGCCGCCGTACTCGCCGAACTTTCCGTCCTGTGTGGCGCCGCTCATGCGTGCACCAACTCCTCGGTGTTCTCGGTGACGTCGCCCGCCATGATGGCCGATCCGACGAGGAGGCCGTCTGCGCCGGCCTCGCGCATCCGTCGGACGTCCGCTGGCGTGGAGACGCCGCTCTCCGCTACGAGTGTCACGTCCCCTGATGCGTGGGGCGCCACCCTCTCGAACGTTTCGAGGTTCACTTCGAGTGCGGCGAGGTCGCGGTTGTTCACGCCGACGTACTCTGCGCCGACGTCGAGCGCGCGTTCGAGTTCGTCGCGGTCGTGGACCTCGACGAGCACCTGAAAGCCGCGCTCGCGTGCCGCGTCGTGGAGGCGTTCCAGGTCGTCGCCGACGAAGCGCGCGATGAGGAGGACGACGTCCGCCTCGACGGCGTCGAGTTGCGCTTCGCGCACGACGAAGTCCTTGCGGAGGACGGGGACGTCCACCGCGTCCCTGATGCGTTCGAGGTTCTCGACGGACCCGCCGAAGTGCTCGGGTTCGGTGAGGACGGAGAGGGCGGCGGCGCCGCCCGCGACCATCGCCTCGGCGAGTTCGACGGGGTCGTCGGTTCGCTCGCCGTCGGTCGTGGGACTGGTGGGCTTCACTTCCGCGACGACGGGGGTTCGGCCGTCGGCTTCGGCCGCCGCGAACGCGTCGTCGAGCGAGCGCGCAGTGACGGAGACGCGCTCGCTCGGGGCGTCTCGCTCGCGGGCCGCCCGCAGGATGGAGCGGACCTGTGGTGCTAGTTCCGCTGTATCGTTCATCGTTGTACAATGATGGCCGTTTCTGTACATTAGTCTTTCCCCCTGGGCCGACCACGAACCTTCAAGGCCGCCCGTGCCGACTCACCCAGCATGGACGCCGGCATCTACGCGACGCAGTCCGCATACCTCGAACGGTACGTCCAACTCGGCGTCGCCGGCGACCGCGTCATCCGCGTCACCTTCCCCAAGGACCCCGACGAAGACGCCCGCGACGACCACCCGCTCCTCGAACGCATCCGGGCGTACCTCGAAGGCGTCGAAGACGACTTCGCCGACGTCCCCGTCGGCCTCACCATCCCCACCGACCAGCGCAGCGTCCTCGAGAACGTGCGAGAGATCGGATACGGCGAACAGGTCACCGTCGAGGCGCTCGCGCGCATGACTCCCGGACTCGACGCCGACGAGGACGCCGACCGCCAACTCGTCCGCACCGCCCTCGCCGAGAACCCCATCCCCCTCCTCATCCCCGACCACCGCGTTCGGGACGCCCCCAGCGGCGCCCCGCCGGAGGTCGAGCAGAAGCTCAGAACCCTCGAAGGCCTCTAAGAGACGGCCTTTTGCTGCGGGCGCGAAGCGCCCTTGCAAAAGCTCGACCATCGCCAGAAATCGAAGGTTTCCGCCTATGCAGCGAGATCGTTCGAAAGACGCTCCGCGTCTTTCGGGATGTCGTCAGAACGCGAAGCGTTCTGACTGCACGCGGGAAGCGAAGCTTCCCGCAATGACGAGACGGCGGAGCCGTCTCGAACCACGGCACAGCCGTCTCGTCAACGCTCGCTCGCGGACGCTACGTCCGTGGTTCGTTCGGTGCGTGTGCGAACTGAACACCATTGAGACCACTCGCAGATAGCACTCTCTCGAATATTGGCAGATGTATCGGGGGCTACCGTAGCAGGAGTTCGGTCGCTCTACCTTCTCTTACTGTCAGTACTGTCGTTCTGAATAGGCCTCCCGGAGTAGCTCTTTCCGCGAGTTAGTTTCGTAGACCGACCGGCCAGATGCGAACCTCTCGAACCACTCGGGTCGCTCACTGTTTGCGGGACGGGTGCGCAAAGCGCACCCGTCCCGGACAAAGATGGTCCGACGGACCTACCCCGGAGGAACCCCCTCTCCCTCGTATGAGCGAACTCGAAGTCGAGGCGGTCGAGCGTCTCGACGAGACGGGACTCGCGCCCGGGACGGCGGAGTACGTGCTCTACGGCGGGAAGGGCGGCGTGGGGAAGACGACGATGGCGGCGGCGACGGCGCTCGCGAGCGCTCGCGAGGGGACGCCGACGCTCGTCGTCTCGACGGACCCGGCGCACAGCCTCTCGGATACGTACGGGACGGACGTGCCGAGTCGGCCCGGACGTATTCGCGAGGACGCGCCGCTGTGGGGGGTCGAAATCGACCCGGACGAGGCGATGGAGCGCGCGGCGGCGTTCGGGATGGGGGGCGAAGACGGCCCGATGGGCGGCCTCGGCGGGATGCTCGGCGGCTCTGAGGCGAACCCGCTCGGCGGGCCGATGCCGGGCGCGGACGAGGCGGCGGCGATGCAGTTGCTCATCGAGTACCTCGACGACGAGCGCTTCGAGCGCGTCGTCGTGGACACCGCGCCGACGGGGCACACGCTCCGCCTGCTCGAACTTCCGGAGCTGATGGACTCGATGATGGGGCGGATGCTCCGGTTCCGCGAGAAGATGGGCGGGATGATGGACTCGCTCGGCGGCCTGTTCGGCGGCGGGGACGACGCGGACGCGGAGGACGGGATGGCGGAGGTCCGCGAGCGCGTCACGCGCCTCCGGACCGTGCTCACGGACGCCGAGCGCACCGACTTCCGCGTCGTCACCGTTCCCGAGGGAATGAGCGTCGTGGAGGCGAACCGCCTCGTCGCGCGCCTCGACGAGTTCGGCGTCCCAGTCCGAACCGTCGTCGTGAACAAGGTCATGGAACCGCTCGTGGACGTCGTCCCGGACGTCCCCGCGGACGCCTTCGTCTCCCCGAACCTCGACGCGTGCGAGTTCTGCCAGCGCCGCTGGGACGTCCAGCAGGACGCGCTCGCGGACGCCCAGGACCTCTTCCGCGGCCACGACGTGAAGCGCGTCCCCCTGCTCGCCGAGGAGGTGCGCGGCGAGGACGCCCTCCGCCTCGTCGCCGCCTGCCTCGCCTGACCTCTATGTCTCGGCGTTCGGGTCGTCCACGACGAGGACGCGCAGGTCGTTGACGTTCGTGCCCGTCCGTCCCGTCGTGAGGAGCGCGTCGGCGTCGTCCAGCACCGGATAGGCGTCGTTCTCGCGGAGTGCTCGCGTCGCCTCGCGGCGCGCCGCCCGGTCGGCGAGCGTCTCCGAATCGACGATAGCGCCCGCCGCGTCCGTCGCGCCGTCCCGGCCGTCGGTGTCCACGGCGGCGAGCGTCGCGCCGGCCGGAACGTCGCGCGCGGCCGAGAGCGCGAACTCCTGGTTCGGCCCGCCCGTCCCGTCGCCCCGAACGGTGACGGTGCACTCGCCGCCGGAGAGAACGACGCAGGGTGCCCCGATGGGGTCGCCGCTCGCCAGCACCTCCTCGGCGACGGCGACGTGCGTCGTCGCGGCTTCCCGGGCCTCTCCGCGGATTCGCGTGGAGAGAACGAGGACGTCGTATCCCGCCTCGTGCGCCCGTTCGGCGGCCGCGTCGACGGTGGTGCGGTTCGTCGCGAGCACGTGCGTCGTCACGCGCGCGAACACAGACTCGTCCGTATCGGGCGTCTCGTCGCGTTCGCTTCGCGCGCCCGCGTCGAGGTGCGCGCGGACCGCGTCGGGGACCGATATCTCGTAGCCGTCGAGGACGGCGAGCGCGTCCGCGTACGTCGTGGGGTCGGGGACCGTGGGGCCGCTCCCGACGACGGCGAGGTCGTCGCCGACCACGTCGCTGAACGCGAGCGTGACGACTCGCGCGGGCGCGAGCAGGCGGGCGAGTCGACCGCCCTTCAGCGCCGAACAGTGCTTGCGGACGGCGTTCACCTCGTCGATGGTCGCGCCGCTCTCGAGCAGGGCGTCCGTCGTCGCGCGCACATCGTCGAGCGAGAGGCCGCTCGCGGGCGCGGGAAGGAGCGCGCTCGCGCCGCCCGTGACGACGGCGAGCACGAGCGTCTCTTCGCCCGCGCGCTCGGCGCGCTCGCACAGCTCGCGGGCGGCGTCGCGGCCGCGCTCGCTCGGCGTCGGATGGTCGGCGCGTCGGACGGTCACGCGCTCCGTCGCGACGGGGTCGTCGGTGACGACGAGGCCGCCGGAGAGGCGTTCGCCGAGCACGTCCTCCAGCGCGGCGGCGACGCCCGCGGCGGCGTTCCCGCCGCCGAGCACGACGACGTCCTCGTAGTCGTCGAGGGCGACCGTCTCGTCGCCGATTCGAAGGGCGCCGCCGTCCCTCGTGAGTTCGTCCCGGACGACGCGCGCGGGATTGGCGGCGTCGATGCCGGCCGTGACGCACTCGCGCGCGAGGCGGCGGCGCGCGTCCCGGTCACTCATCCCGCGAGGCCGTAGAGCAGGTCGACGATACGGTCGCGGATCCGATCCGGGAGGTAGCGCGCGAGCGACCCGAACGCCCCCATCGACCCGACGGGATAGCGCGGGTCCGGGTCGGTGGTGCTCGCGGCCTCCAGCACGACGGCCGCGACGTCCTCGGGCTGACTCACGCCCATTCCGGAGACGGCGTCGTAGTCCTCGAGGAAGGAATAGACGCGGCCGTACGCACCGGATGCGTCCACGGGTTCGAGCGACTCGGCGGCGCGCGCGTCGAAGTTCGTCTCCACGGGGCCGGGTTCGACGAGCGCGACGTCCACGCCGTGCGGTTCGAGTTCGCCGCGCAGCGCGTCGCTCAGCGCTTCGAGCGCGTACTTCGACGCGGAGTAGACGCCCATCCCGGGCGTGCTGACGCGGCCCGCGACGCTGGAGACGTTCACGACGGTGCCCTCGCCGCGCTCGCGCATGTGCGGGAGCGCCGCGCGGATCAGCCGATGCGGGCCGTAGACGTTCACGTCGAACTGCGCGTTCACGCGCCGCGTCGGCACGTCCTCGACGGCGCCCATCTGCGCGTAGCCGGCGTTGTTCACGAGGCAGTCGAGGCGTCCCTCGGCGTCGACGACGCGCTCGACGACCTGCCGGCACTGCGCGGGATGCGTCACGTCGAGTTCGGCCGTCCGCGCGCCCGCGTCGGCGAGCGCCGCGACGTCGTCCGCGTCGCGCGCCGTCGCCCACACCGTCCACTCGTCGTCCAGGAACGCCTCCGCCGTCGCGCGACCGATGCCGGAGGAACACCCGGTGATGAGAACCGTCTCGTTCGACATGGCCGATTCGACGGCCGCCGGCCAGTTAAGCGTACGCGAAACTCACGACGTGCGCGCGCCCACCGTCGCGTCCGCGACCCGCGTCGGCTCCGGGAGCTTGTAGCCCGCACAGAGAGCGGCGACGAGGTCCACCGTCGTCTCCGTCGCGACGCGGTGGCCGGGGCTGACGACGAGCGGGTTCACGTGGCGGCGCGCCGGGTTCTCGTACTGCTTCGACTGGTAGTAGTGGCCGACGACGGTGCCGTTCGCGCACGTCTCCACGCTCTCGTCGGCCTCGATGGGGACGCGCTCGCCCGCGTCCAGGTATCGGTCCGCGACGGGGTCGGCGGGCGTCCCGCAGAGGAGGTTCTTCGCCACCCCGACCGACGGCGTGTCGAAGAGCACGCCGACGTGCGTCGCGATGCCGGCCTCGCGGAAGTGGATGCGCCCGCTCCCGTCCAGGACGAGCAGGTCCGGGTCGACGGCGAGCGATTCGAGCGCCGCCGCGATGGCGCCGCCCTCGCGGAACGCGAGCAGCCCCGGAATGTAGGGGATTTCCAGCGGCGCCGTCCCGTACGCGCGCTCCACGACGCGGCCGTCCCGAATCGCGACCGCCGCGGACACCGCTTCGTCCTCGGTGAACGCCTGATCGACGCCGACGACGACCGGACTGTCCCCGGCGAGCGTCGCCTGCGCGCCCGCCGCGTCCGCGTCGCCGTCGACCGGTTCGTCGAGCGCGAGCGCCGCCGGATCGACGCCGTGGTCGTCCGCGAACACCGCCCGCTCGGCGATGTCTCGCTGGAGCGCCTCCATCTCGGCCGCCTCACGCGCCGGATTCGGGAGGAACTCGGGTGCCGTGACGTCCATCAGAACGGGCCGCGCCCGCCCCCGCCGCGGCGGTTCCCGCCGAGCGCCAGCTCGCTCGGCGCGCGTCCGCCCTGGCTCTTCAGATAGCTCCCGTAGACGAGACCGATCGCCAGCCCGGCGAGGTGCGCGATCTGCGCGACCTGTCCGCCCGCGATGCCCTGCGTCGCCGCGACGAACACCGAGTACGCCGCGAACCCGAGCGTGAACAGCCAGAGCGGCACCGGGAGGATGAAGTAGAGATACACTCGCAGACTCGGGTTCAGCACCGTGAGGACGCCCATCACGGCCATGATCGCGCCGCTCGCGCCGAAGACGGCCGCGGTACTCCCCATCGCCGCCGCCGTCAACACCTGCGCCAGCCCCGCCACCGCGCCCGCGACGAGGAACAGCGCCGCGAACTTCCACGAGCCGACCCGGCGCTCCACCGCCGGCCCGAAGAAGTAGAGCACGAGGCCGTTGAAGAAGATGTGCGTGAACCCGCCGTGCGCGAAGATGGAGACGAACCACGGGTAGACCCACGTGACGTTGTACGTGTTCAGCGTGAAGAGGTCCTGCCACTGCCCGCCCGTGACCCCGAGCGCCGGCGCGATACCGTACTGGAGCGCGAACGTCACCACCATCAGCCCCAGGAAGACGTACGTCACGTTCCCGCGCAGATAGCTCAACGGCCCGCCCGTCGCGCTCACGCGATCCGTCACCCCGCCGAAGCGCGACTCGCCCTCCGCCTCCGCCTGCCCGAACACGCCGCTCGGATCGTTCCACTCCTCCAGCCCCGGACACTCGTGATTCTCCGGGAGACGGTGCTCGTCGCAGAAGGTGCCGCCGCAGAACCGGCACCGATACGGCATCCCCACCTGCTTCCCGCACCGGTCACACGTCGCCATTGGCCCTCCTTCGCGGCCGGGTGGGTTAGGGGCTTTGGTCGCCCCGGTGGTCGCTCCCGCTCGCTCTACTCGCGGCCCCTCCGGGGCCGCGTGTGCCCCCAGCCTACAAGGCGCCGCCGCCCGACCGCTGATGCATGAAGGAGTACGAGCGGAAACAGCTCTTAGAGCGCGTCGGACGGGAGGCGTCGACGGTGGGGGCGTCCATCCCGGACGAGGTCGAACTCGACGGCGAGGCGTTCCCGCTCCGCGAGTTCGTCTTCGAGATGAAGCGCGTGGACGGCGTGCCGGCGGAGCGCCGCGAGGAGGTGGCGGACGCGAAGCGGAACCTCCGGCGGGCGCGCCGCGAGCGCGTCGATCGGCTCGAAGAGGCGGCGCTCGACTACGCGGAGGGCGAACGGCTCGCCGAGGAAGTCATCGGCATCGACCGGGCGCTCCACGCGCTGGAGTCGCTCGGGTCGTCGACGGACGTGGAGGGCGAGATGGACCGCCAGGAGGCGGCGGATCAGAAGCGCTGGTATAGCTTCCTCAAGAAGGCGCTCGGGCGGGACGCCGACTCCGCGCGGGGGCGATGAGCCGGAACGCCGAAGTGGCGGCGGTCTTGGAGGAGTACGCGGACCTGATGGAGGCCGAGGGGGACGAGTACCGGCCGAGCGTCTATCGGCGCGCCGCGGACAACGTCCGCGACTATCCGAGCGCGATAGAGGACCTCGCCGCGGAGGGCCCGGCCGCCGTCGAGGAGATAGACGGCGTCGGTGAGGGTATCGCCGAACACGTCGTGGACTACCTCGAATCGGGAACGTTCGAGGAACTGGAGGCGGCGCGCGCCGACCTCCCTGTGGAGATGGGCGCGCTGACGAGCGTGGAGGGCGTCGGCCCGAAAACCGTCCGGAAACTCCACGACGCGCTGGACGTGCGGACGCTCGACGACCTGGAGCGGGCGGCCGAGGAGGGCCGCATCCGCGAGGTGAAGGGGTTCGGGGAGAAGACGGAGCGGAACATCGCGGACCACGTCGCGTTCGCGCGCGAGGCCCGGGAGCGCGAACTCCTCGGGAACGCTCGGCCGCTCGCCGCCGACGTCGTCGAACGCCTCGAATCGCACGAGGACGCCGAGACGGTGGACGTCGCGGGGTCGCTCCGGCGGTGGCGCGAGACCATCGGGGACGTGGACGTCCTCGTCGCGAGCGACGCGGGCGAAGCGGTCGGCCGGCACCTCGCGGACTGGGACCGCGTGCACGACGTCATCGAGACGGGCGAGACGAAGACGTCCGTGCGGGTCGGCGGGACGCGCGTGGACTTGCGCGTCGTCGCCCCCGGCGAGTTCGGCGCGGCGCTCCAGTACTTCACCGGGTCGAAGGCGCACAACGTCACCCTCCGCAATCACGCTATCGAACAGGGGAAGAAGGTGAACGAGTACGGCGTCTTCGACGTGAGCGAGGTCGATTCGGACGCCGGTCAGCGCGTCGGCGACCTGCTCGCGTCCGAGACGGAGGAAGCCGTCTACGACGCCCTCGGACTGCCGTTGATTCCGCCCGAGTTGCGCGAGGACCGCGGCGAAATCGACGCCGCCCTCGCCGGTGACCTGCCGGCCCTTCTCGTCGAAGACGACGTTCGGGGCGACCTGCACGTCCACACGGACTGGTCGGACGGCGGGCACACCGTCGCGGAGATGGTCGCGGGCGCCGCCGAGTTCGGCCACGACTACGTCTGCATCAGCGACCACGCGGCGGGCCCCGGCGTCTTCGGCGACTCCGGCCTCTCCGACGCGGACTTGCGCGAGCAGATGGACGCCGTCGCCGACGTCCGCGACGACGCCGACATCGACGTCCTGCACGGCGTCGAGGCGAACGTGGACGCGGACGGCGACGTCGGCGACGTGAGCGACGACGTCCTCGCCGACCTCGACGTCGTCGTCGCCTCCCCGCACTCCGGCCTCGGCGACGACGGCGGCGACCAGACCGACCGCCTCGTCGCCGCCGTCGAACACCCCCACGTCGACGTCCTCGGCCACCCCTCCGGGCGTCTCCTGAACCAGCGGCCCGCGATGGACTTCGACCCCGCGGACCTCGCGCGCGCCGCCGCTGACGCCGGCACCGCGCTCGAAGTGAACGCGAACTACCACCGCCTCGACCTCTGGGGGAGCGCCGTGCAGGCCGCCGTCGACGCGGGCGCGACCATCGCCGTCGACACCGACGCGCACGCCCCCGGCGAGTACGCCCAACTCACGTACGGCGTCCACACCGCCCGCCGCGGGTGGGCCGAGGCCGACGACGTATTGAATACGCGCGACGCCGACGGCGTTCGCGACTTCTGCGAGTAGATGCGTTCGCCCGACGACACTCGCGTCTGCTGCGACGTGATGCTCGGCTCGCTCGCCCGAATCCTCCGCATGTGCGGCTACGACACCGCGTACGCCCTCGACAGGGGCGTCGAAGACGACGAGCGCGTCCGCGAACTCGCCCGCGCGGAGGGTCGCGTGCTCCTCACGCGCGACGCCGACCTCGCCGCGTCGACGGCCGAGAGCGTCCGACTCCGCGAGCGCGACGCCGACGACCAGCTCGCCGAACTCGCCGCCGCCGGCTTCGCCCTCTCCCTCCCCGACGACCCGACGCGCTGTGCGACCTGCAACGGCCGGCTAGTGCAGGCCGACCCGCCCCATCCCGAGCACGTCCCCGACGACGTCGGGCGCGTCTGGCGCTGTCGCGACTGCGGGCAGCGCTACTGGAAGGGGAGTCACTGGGAGGACGTGGAACGACGACTCGCCGCGCTCTAGCGCTCGCGGTTCGCCGTCCACGACTCGCAGGCGTCCATGTCGTCCATCCGCTCGTCGTGGAGGCCGCAGTAGGGCTGGATGCCCGCGTCGTCGGTGCGGACGTAGTCGAAGTGCGCGCACGTCCCGCAGTAGCGGTCCGGGCCGGACGCGGCGTTCGCGTCCGCGTTCGGGTCGCGGATGTCGCTCGCCGCCTCGCCGCCGTCCGAGGTCGGTTCGTTCGTCTCGACGCCGCCGAAGACGCCGACGCCGCCGAACGAGCCGCCGGTGAGCGCCTCGCGCGCCTCCCCGACGTCCTCCCGCGGGACTTCGACGGTGCGCGTCTCTCCGTTCCGCGTGATCGTCATCGACACCGTGCCGCCGGGCGCGTTCCGCGTCTTCAGCGTGGCGACGGCGGTGAACAGACACCAGAACGTCACCATCACGCCGAGCGCGTAGACGAGGCCGCCCGCGAGCACCGTCGTGGACGGGACGCTCGACCCGGGCGCGTACCACTCCGTCGGGTAGGCCGAGCGGAGGACGAGCGTGCCGGCGACGGCGAGCACGGCGCCCGCGGCGGCCGCGCCGCGCTGGAATCGGTTCGCCGGGAGGACCGTGAAGACGCCGACGAGGATAGCGGGGACGCCGAGGCAGACGAGCGTGAGGCCGAGGCCGCGCGCGCCGAACTTCGCCGCCTGCGAGGGCTCCGGCCCCATCACGAGATGGGTCGCGCCCGCGAGGATGCCGCCGACGACGAGGAGCGCGCCCGCCGCGAACAGGCCGGTGCCCGCGTAGACGCGGCGCCTGCTCGCGCCGTTCGCCTCCCGCTCGTAGGCGTCCGCGAGGCTGGTCATACCCCCCGTAGGCGCGCCTCCCTCAAAACAGTACGTCAGACACCCCCGTTCGCGGGACGCGGCCGTCGCGGCCGCCGCTCGCCCGGTCGCTCGCCCTATCGAAAGGTCTAATCGGCGGCCCGCCGATTCCCCGGACATGGCTGACGACGAGGCGGAGGAGGACGCGCCGGCGGTCGAACTCGGCAGCGGCCCGGCGGTCGAGGGCGCGCCGCTCGCCCGCGTCGCCGCCCGCTTCACGTGGGGTATCCAGCGGAGCGAGATCGTCCGCCGCGAGGGCGACACCGAGATCCGGACGCCCGACGGGCCCCGCCCGCTCGCGCACGTGCTCGACGCCGTCGACGTCCCCTACTTCGAGTCGCGGCGCGAGTTCGAGGACGCGGTCCGCGCCGAAATCGGCGACGGGCCCGTTCCGACCGTCCCGCACGAGGACGACGACGCGGAGGACGCCGCCGACGCGGACGATAGCGACGACGCGGACGCCGAGGCCTAGCCGAACAGGCCGGGGACGTTCGCGGCGTTCTGTATCTGGTCGCCGTAGACGACGCTGACGTAGAGCAGGCCGAACAGCGTCGCGTCGTACGCGCCGTGAACGAGCGCCGGGACCGTGAGGTTGTCCGTGTACTCGTAGAGCGCGCCGAGCAGGAGCGATATCACGGAGAGCGCGGCGATGGTCACGACGCGCCCCGCGAACGGGCCGGCGAGCGAGAGGAAGTGCGCGCTCGCGAAGATGACGCTCGCGATGACGATGGACGCGACCGGCCCGAAGCGCTCCCGGAGCGTCCCCTGGACGACGCCGCGGAAGAGCAGTTCCTCGCCGGGACCGATGAGGAGGAACGAGATCGGGAGGAGCAACAGGAGGACTTCGGGGTGCTGGATGCCGGTGTTCGCTATCTCGTTGCTCGCGGTGGGCGCGCCGCTGCGCTGGATCGCGAGCGCGATGGCGATGTACGCGGCGAACGTCCCGAGCCATCCCGCGACGGCGAGGCCGAGTTGGCGCAGCGACGGCACGTGGAACGCGACGAACCGATCGCCGGCGTCCCGATAGCGCGTGTAGGCGTACGCGACCGAGCCGAACGCCACGCCCTGCAGGAGGGCGGCGGAGAGCACGACGGACACCGCGGGGCCGGGGCGGTAGCCGAAGCCGTAGTAGAGCACGATCACGGCGGCGAACACGAGGACGTAGCCGAACGCCAGTCCGCCGAGGCCGACGCCGGCGGCGAGGCCGAGCGTTCGGAGCCGATCACGCGTCAGATCCTTCATCGTCCCGTGGTTCGGGGGCCGTCCCTAAAGGTGGTTCTCACTCGGCGGTCGGGACGGCTCACGGCTCGTCACCCGAACGCGAGTCGTCAGATCCGTCCGCGTCGTCGCGTTCCGCGTCGAGCTCCTCGCGAAGCGTCGCCACCTCTCGCTCCAACTCCTCGATGCGCTCGTCGCGGTCCGAGAGTCGGGAGAGCACGAACCCGCCTCCGCCGAGCAGGAGGAGGAGCGGGATGCCGAAGACGACGACGGCGATGAGGAGGATGATCGCGAGTTCCATGCCGCCGGGCATGCCGACGAACGCGGGCGCAACGAACGGTGTCTGGAGGGGCATACGGCTCGCTACCCGCGCGAACGTTGTAAGCTTTCCACACCCCGCCGTCGCGCCCGCGTGGACCGACACGGTACCAGAACCGCCGCGACCGGCGCGGGACGACGCCCGCTCGCACCCCGTCTTTATCAGACGCCGGCGTCTGTCGCACCTATGGTCTCGTTGGCGGCGGTCTGGCGCGTCCTCGCCGGAGCGTTCGCCACGGTCCTGCTGAGCGCTCTGGCCGCCCTGCTGTTGCCGATTCTCGCGATCACCACCGCCGTCGTCGTGGGCGACTGGCTCCCCCGCTGGGTCTTCGCGACGCCGCTCGTGCTGTGCCCCGCCGCCGGCGGAGCGATCACCGGATTCCTCCAGCGAACGAGTCGGCTGACGTGTGCGCTATCCGGCGGTCTCGCCGCGGCGCTCGGCGTCGCGGTCGTCGGCGTGCTCCTCGGACTGGTCGCGTTGACGGTCCTGCTGGGGTTCACGCCGGCACACGGCGGGGCGACGACGGACCTCTCGTCGGCGGCGCTCACGATGACGTCGCTGGGCGGTGGCGCCGGGTTCCTCGTCGGTGCCGTCGTCGGCGCCGCTGGCGGCGTCGGCGGCTACGCCGTTCGACGGCGGTTCGCGTGAGGGTCGCGGCGACCCGTGACCGCGTGATACGCCAGGGGAAGGAGTCGAACCTTCGGATCCGAAGCGGATCGTGAGCGCGACGCCCACTGCCGTTTCCGACACGGCTGCCCAGGCCCGTTCGTCGAGAGGCGCGCCGCCCCTCTCGTAATGCGGCGCCTAACGCCCGCGACGCGCCGTCGAAGTGGGCGCGGCGGGTGGCGTCGACGGCCGGCGGCGTGCCGCGAACCGCGGCCGCTGGTGGTCGGTACGCGACGGCCGACACGCTCGGCGGCCGGAGAACGGATAGCTGGCAGGGTAGGATTCGAACCTACGTCCTCACGGTCCGAGACCGTGCGCTTTGTCCGCTAAGCTACCTGCCACCGCTATCACCTACGACTCGTCCACGTTTAGTCCCTCGTGGACTTCGCACGGGCCGAATCGCCGCGCGGGGGCGCGGCAGCGGGCGGGACGACGCGGGGCGCGCGCCGTGCCGTCCTACGCCCAGTCGGCGAGGTCGGTCTGGAGGCCGGCGACCATCGTGGACTTCCGCCGGAGGTCGCCCATCGAGACGGGCAGGTGATCGACGAGTTCGCGGACGGCGCCGTGGAGGGTTTCGGCGCTCGCGCGCTCGCGCTCGAAGGCGTGCCGGACGCTCTCGCGGACCTGCCAGACGCCGACGGGCGCCCAGTAGTCGTCGCTGACCTCGCGGAGGACGAGACACTTCGCCTGCCGGCCCCTGTCCGCGAGATGTTCGAGGACGCCGAGGCGCGCGGCGTAGTACGCGCCCGCCGTCTCCTCGACGTAGCCGGTGCGGCCCTCGTAGGACTCGTGCGCGCTCGCCATCCAGACGTCGCCGCCCGGGTCGGGGTTCCAGACGCTCCCGGGCGATTTCATCTCGACGAGTTCGTACTCCCACTGGCCGGGCGCGAGTACGACCCAGTAGCGATTGCCCATGTACTCGTTCATCCGGACCTCGACCTCGTCGACGCTCGGGGCGTCCCGGATCTGTCCGCGGAGGTACTGGCCGATGGTGTCGTCGACGGCGGTGATGGACCAGCGCGTCGGGACGAGTCGCCTGTTCTCCCCCTGTCCGAGCGCGCCGACGGAGAGGACGCGGTTGACGTCGTAGACGTCGAGGCCGCGCCGGTAGAGGTAGGTCATCGCGCCCTGCGCGCGCCAGTCGTCGTCTTCGAGGGTCTTCTCCACGGCGCGGGGGACGTGCGGGTTCTCCGCGAGGTCGGCGGAGTCCGCGCTCGCGCTCGGACCGCTCGGGGCGTTCGCCGTGGGTGTGGCGTAGTCGTCCGGGTCGAACTCGGGCGTGGAGGCGAGGCCGATCTCGACGTCGACGGGCCGGTCGGCGATGGCGACTTCGCGCTGGACGCCGACGAAGCCGTCCCAGACGTCCTCGACGTTCACGGACGCGGAGCGCCGCGAGTTCAGTAGTCCGGTGCGGTACTGGAGGACGTTGTCGATGCCGAGGCCGTCCTCGTACCACGCGCCGCTCGTGGCGTACGATTCGGCGTCGTCGGCGTCGGCGACGGGCGAGAGAATCCCCGCGGAGACGTTCGGGTATTCGGTGCGCCCGACGAAGACGGAGGGCGCGGTGGCGCCGTAGAGCGAGTCGCCCTGTTTGACGGCCTCGAAGGACGCGCGCGCGTCGTCGAGGTAGTCCGTGATGGCGTAGGATTTCTCCTCGGCGAGCTTTCGGCGCTCGTACTCCTCGTCGGGGGCGAGCCCCTCGACGTACTCGTCGAGTCGCATCTATCCCGAATTGGGCCGGCGCGGGCTTAAGCGCACGGCCGCCGCGCCCGACCCGCCTGTTCGTTGTGGGTGTATGCAGGTATATACTCTAACTCAGCTTTGCACGTTGAGTGATTGACACATATTTCGCCCAAATAGCCTCAAGAAGTGTTCTCTTGGTGGATTCCAGGAATCAGTGAAACAGTGAATCGGTCTTCATTGGACTGCGTTCAGCGTAGATCGTGGCTCTACTGGAGCGAATCGACGTGCGACCAACTCTCGAACGCCTGTGAGAAGGCCGCACTGTCTGCCATTTTCGACCATCTAAGTGTTAGATATTCTACGTGCAAAGCTGAGCTCTAATTTTAGATTGCATCGTCCAATACAAATCCGGAGATATGGGAATACTAGTTCTAATATGGAGTATATACGAATGAATGCCCGAAACCTATTTGG
>JBDGUG010000022.1:0-15034 GCA_042216135.1 Halarchaeum sp.
CCGGTTCGCGTCCTCGCGCTCGCCCCGCTGGGATACGTCGTCCTCGCGTACGCCCTCGCTGACGACGAGTCCGCGTACGCGCCGGCGGCGTTCGGCGCGACCCTCCTCTCGATATTCGTCATCGCGACCGAGACGACGGCGATCGACCTGCCGCTGTTGCTCCCCGCGCTCCTCGTCGTTGGCCTGCACGCGTACGCCGAATCCGACCGGTTCGTCGTCGTCGTCGCCGCGTTCCTCCTCTTCCACGTGCATCCGGCGACGCTCGAGGTGCTCGTCGGCGCCGGTGCCACCTACGTGCCCGTCATCGCCGCCAACCAGCCCGCCATCCGGACCGTTCTCCCGGTCGTCCAACCCGGCCTCTACGGGTTCGTCGCGCTCTACTGGGGGGTGTTCGACGTCGCCCGCCCTCTCCCGTCGCCGGCCCGACTCGTCCGCGGCGGCCTGCGTCACCCGGGACGCTGACCCGCTCGCGCGCCGCCGCCCGTGACTGCGGTAACAACCGCTGAACGCACCGATCCACCGAACCCTATCTCGGCCGACGGGCGCACGCGTGAAGACGCCCCCTGCCCGACACGGGAGCCGGTATCGGCTTCGCTGCGTCAGTGCGCCGCGCCGCCGAGGAAGAGCGTTCGGACGACGACGAGGACGCCGACGAGGGCGTAGACGGCGATGAGCATCACCATCACCGTCGACTCCGAGAGCCGATTGTTGAGGTAGGCGCCCGCCTGGCCGCCGAAGAGGCAGCCGAGCGCGACGAAGATGCCGACGCCGAACGGCACGGTGAACCCCTCACCGGTAATGGAGGGCGCAAACCGGAGCAGGGCGACGTTCGCGACGAGCGCCGCGACGACGGTGAGGTGGAGGACGAGCGCGCTCGTCCCCGTGGAGAGCTTCAGCGGGACGCGCCGTCGCAGGGCCAGCATCGACTGGGTGAGTTCGCCGATGGCGATGCCGACGAGGCCGGCGAGCGTGCCGCCGAGGAGCGTGATGGCGAAGTCCGGGAGTTCGAGGTGGAACTCCATCTCGTCGCTGCCGTCGCCCATCACCGCGTCACCGCTCGGGCGTTCGCTCGGATGGCTCGCCGCGCCGCCCATGTGCTCCGCGGGCGGGGTCTCGGCGGCGTCGTGCGTGTCCTCGAAGACGCGCGTTCGCGGCTCGTAGTCCTCGTGGAGGACGGCGAGCAGGTCGAGTTCGGGCTTCTCCGCGACGGTGTCGACGATGGACGGGCCGTGCTCCTGCGCCTCGTAGAGGACGACGGCGAGGACGACGAGCAGCAGACCGAATCCGACCATCAGGACGCTCGACGGCACGTAGTAGGACGCCGCGCGCGCGACCATCGCGACGGGGACGGTGATGACGAGGAGGCGCGCGGCGACGTTGAAGTCGATCTGGTGGCGATACCAGTACGCGGTGACCGACGACGAGTAGCCGAAGAGTTCGACGAAGAGCGCGAGTCCGACCGCGGCGTTCGCCGCGAGATGCGGGAACCCCGGGATGAGCACCGGGAAGACGAAGAGGAACGCGGGGACGAACAGCACCGCGGCCTCCATCGCGAACGTGTTCACGGTCGTCGCGATGAGGAATCCGAGCAGCACGAGCATCAGGAGGCCGCCGAGGGGGACGCCGGTGCCGAACATCTCAAGTGATTCGCTCCTTCGCGACCGCGACGGACGGTTCCTCGTCGGCACTCCGGATGTCGACGTGAGCCATGACCGGTGGCTCGCACGCCGCGACGGAAAAACGCTCTCAATCGACGCCGCCGGACGACGCGGGGGCGCACCGATCCGCACGCCCCGCCGCCGCCCGCCTCGGCGTAGGGCGACCGTACCCGCACCCGAGCGGGGCGACTACGGTCGGCCGGGCGCCCGCCCGGTCAGTCCGCCCGCGAATCGACCGTCGACAGGAGGTCGAACGGTTCGTCGGCGGGCGCGCCGCTCTGCGAGAGGTAGCCGACCGCGTACGCGGTGACGACCGTCCCGCCTTCGAGCGTGACGTCGAACGTGGCGACCACGTCGCCGTCGTTCGTCGGCGTGGCCGGCCGGACCTCGAGCGTGTACGACCCCGCGGGGACCGTCTCGTACCCGCTCGCGCGCCCGAACCCGAGCCCTTCGAAGAGCGTCAGGTCGGCGCCCTCCACGGTGACGTCCACCTCGGGGGCGTCCGGCGCGGCGTGGATGAGCGTCACGCTCGCCTTGTCGCTCGCCGGCGGCTCGACGTCGTCGACGAACCGCTTCACCCGGAACAGCTGGTTCCGGCCCGCCACCTCCCCCACCGCGGCGACCGTGTACGCGTGGTTCTCGAACGCGACGTGGCTGTCGAACACCGGCATCTCGGGCGCCCCGGACGGGCTGATCCGGATCCGACGCGTGCCCGGGTCGAGCACGAGATAGTCGCTCACCGCGCCGAACGGGACGTTCGAGAGCACCGTCCGCGTCCCGAGCGCGACGTCGACGTTCGGCGCGTCCGGCGAGAGGTGCGCGACGCGAACGACGCCCCTTCCCGTTCGCCACCGCTCGCTCCGGATCGCTCGTCGTCTTCGGCCCGCTCTCGCCCGCGCCCGCGGTTCCGCCCCGCTTCGCCGCCGTCGTTCCCGAGAGGAGTGCGCCGCCCGTCGCCGCCCCGACGAGCGCGGAAAACGCGCGGCGGGTGACCGTATCGAGTTCTCTCATGTGCGTTCGACCGGTGCACCCGCCGCCCCTTCGTTATGCGCTCGCGCGACCGACCGACCGGATCGTACACCGACCGTACCCGTTCCGGGGCCGCTGGTAGGGTCGCGCCCATCGGGCGATACCGAACTGAGGCCGTCGGTAGGGTCGGAATCGAACCGATACGTTCGAACGCTGCTCGCGCGCTCGAATGCTCGCCCGTCTCCGCGCCGCCACTCGCAAAGGTTATCAGTGGGGAGCCTCTCTCTTCAGAGGCAATGGCGAAAGGCGTAGTTGATTTCTTCAACGACACGGGCGGTTACGGATTCATCGAGACTGACGACGCGGACGAGGACGTCTTCTTCCACATGGAAGACGTCGGCGGCCCCGACCTCGAAGAGGGTCAGGAGGTCGAGTTCGACATCGAGGAGGCCGAGAAGGGCCCCCGCGCGAAGAACCTCACCCGCCTGTAAGTCGTTCGAAGGAATCGCCGCCACGAGGCGGCGTCGCGGTAACGGTCTTCGACTCCCGGAAGCGCTGACGGTTGCGGTGTGAGCGAGTCCGGTTCCTTATCAACGTGCGGAGCGACGCGGCCATCGCGCCGCCGCCTCCGGATTTTTCGAACTCTCGTAGCTGGCGGCTCGCCTAGCCGTCCGCGAGTTCGTCGAGCGTCGACGCGTCGAACGCGTAGCGACGCGACCCGTCGGTGACGACGAGGCCGCGCCCGCGGAGTTCGATGAGGAACCCGTGGACCGCGTCCCGGGACGCGTCGGCCGCCGCCGCGAGTTCGCCGACGCGGACCGGGCCGTCGAGCAGTCGCTCGCAGACCCTCGTCGCGACGGCGCGCTCACAGCCCACGGCCGCGCGCGCGGCCGTCAGCCGCTTCCGGACCGCGGGCGCGCGCAGTCGCTCCTCGCTCGGACCCGCGGCCGGCTCGAGCGGGCGTTCGTCCGCGCGCTCCGTGCGCTCGCGCTCCGTCGAGGCCTGCAGGCGTTCGAGCGTCTCCGCGAGCGACGGCGTTGCCGTCTCGGCCGTCGTCCCGCCGTCGGCCGCGCCCGTCCCCGCCGTCGCGTCGCCGGCCCCGTCCGCCTCCGCCGTCGCCGTCTCGCTCTCGTCGCCGGCCGCGTCGCGCTCTAACTGCGCTTCGAGTTCGTCGAGGCGGGCGTGCAGGTCGTCGATGGCGCCGTCGTCCGCCGCCGCGTCCGCGAGCGTCGCCTGCGCCGTCTCGTTCGCGTCCCCGTGCGCGACGGCGTTCGCGAGCTTTCGCGCGGCCGCCGAGACGTCGCGCGCCCGGTCGAGTTCGTCCTCCAACTCGGCGATGCGCTCCTCGCGGTTCTCCAGTCGGCGTTCGAGTTCGTCGATGCGGTCCTCGCGCTGCTGTTCGCCCTGCGTGATGTCCGCCAGGTCGTCGACGAGCGCGTCGCTCACCGACTTGAGTTCGGGGCGCTCGAAGTCGTCGAGGCCGGGCGTCGCGCCCGCGTCGAACGTGCGCTTGCGCTTGAACTGGACGCGCTGGACCGCCTCATCGGTCCAGTCCGCTTGCACGAACGCCTCGCCCGCGTCGAGGTCAGCGACCTCGTCCGCGTAGTCGCTCCCGACGATGCGGCCCACGACCTTCGTGTCGTTCTCCCACGTCAGGCGATGCCAGACGAGCCAGTTCGCCTGCGTGATGAAGTCCTTCTTCACGTCCGCCGGGCGCTGGCTGATGCCGACGACGCCGAGGCCGTGCTTGCGCCCGCGCTTCCCCACCTTGATCAGCATTCTCCCCGTTTCGCCCATCCCCGCGCCCTCCGGGATGTACTCGTGGACCTCCTCGATCACGAGCAGGAACGGCTTCTTCAGCTTCTTCTCCTTCGCGAACAGGTGGCGCGCCGTCTCGAAGACGAGTTCGTCCGCCTCGTCCTCGTCGAGATAGCCCGAGACGTCGAGGATGACCGGGACGTTCTCCTCCAGGGCGATGGTCGCGAGGCGCTCCGCGTGCTCCGGACTCACCTGGATGTCGCAGCCCTCGTCCGCGCCCGCGTGCAGGAGTTCGTACTCCTCCTTCAGCCCGTAGTACTCGCCGTCCGTGTCCACGACCATCACGGGGTACTGCCGATCGAGCAATTCTTCTAGAACTACTGACACTGAATTGCTCTTTCCCCCTCCGCTCTTCCCCGTGACGAACCCTCTGCCGGTCAACACTTCGACCGTCGGGAGTTCGAGCGACTCGCCGTCGACCGTCTCCCCCACCGGCAGCGAGCGCTCGTCGACGCCGTCCTCGCTCATTCGTCCGGGCGAACGACGCCCGCCCGCAAGAGCGTTCCGTCAGACGCGAGGCTGACGCTTCGCTCCGCCGGCGCTCGCGTGTCGCGCACGTCGCTCTCCCGTTCGCCCGTTCGGAGGGGCGTCGCTCGCGCTCAGCCCCTCCAGTTCGAAGCCTTTAACCACGCGCTAGCCGTCAGCCTCGGGTAGTAACCATGGCCGACAATCCCGCCTCTATGTACCGGACGATCGACAAGCCGTCCTACACCCGACGGGAGTACATCACGGGCATCCCCGGCTCGAAGATCGCGCAGTTCAAGATGGGCGACCTGCAGTCCGAGCCCGAGGACTACCCGGTCCAGATCAGCCTCGCGCCCGAGGAGGAGTGCCAGCTCCGCCACGGCTCGCTGGAGGCCGCGCGCCTCTCCGCGAACCGCCACCTGATCAAGGAACTCGGCGAGGGGAACTACAAGATGATCCTCCGCAAGTTCCCCCACCAGGTCCTCCGCGAGAACAAGCAGGCGACCGGCGCGGGTGCGGACCGCGTCTCCGACGGGATGCGCCAGGCGTTCGGCGTCCCCGTCGGTACGGCGACGCGCATCTACCCGGGCGAGCGCCTCTTCACCGCGTGGTGTGAGGTCGAGCAGGCGCCCGCCGTGAAGGAGGCGTTCCGCCGCGCGTACAACAAGATCACGCCCCCGTGCAAGATCGAGGTCGAGCGCGGCCAGGACCTCCTGACGAAGGCCGACTAACGAGGGCTTTTCTTCCCCTCCCGCCAAGAGGCGGGATATGTTCCGTCTCGCGTTCGCGAACGCCGCCGAGACGTTCGAGCGCGTGCGCGACCCGCTCGCCGCGCGCGGCATCGACGTCGAGGCGGTCTCGGCCACTCGCGGTTCGTACTCGCTCGCAGACCCGCCGTTCGATCCGGACGACTTCGACGCGGGGTTCGTCTTCCCGGGTCGCGTGATGGAGGGCGGCGTGCTGGACGCGTGGCTGGACGTCCCGTGGCTGAACGACCGGGATGCCGTCCTGACCTCGCGGAACAAGGCGGGGGTGCTCGCGACGCTCGAACGCGCGGGGATTCCGACGCCGGAGAGCGTCCTCGTCTCCAACCCCGCGGAGACCGCGGACCTCGTCGACGCCTACGAGGCCGTCCCCGACCCGGTGGTGTTGAAGCCGAACTCGACGACGCGCGGCATCGGCGTCGCGAAGGCGCGCGACCTCGACTCCTTCCTCGGCGTCTGCGACTATCTCGACCTCGTCCACGACTATCGGGCGACGGCGGACCGCTCGTTCCTCGTGCAGGAGTACCTCCCGGACGCGCGCGACTACCGCGTGATGGTCCTCGACGGCGAGACTGTCGGGGCGGTGGAGCGCCGCCTCCCGGCGACTGACGTCGCGTCGGGGCGCTGGAAGCACAACGTCCACCGGGGCGCGGAGGCCGTCGGCGTCGACCCGCCCGCGCGGGTCCGCGCGCTGGCGGAGCGGACGGCGGACGCGCTCGGCGTGCGCTTCCTCGGCGTGGACGTGCTCGTGTCGGGCGAGCGCGCGGTGGTGAACGAGACGAACGCGCGGCCGACGATAGACGAGGACGAGAAGTACGACGCGGGGTTCTACGACCGACTCGCGGACGCGGTGCGGTCGGTTACTCGAAGCTGATGTTCGCGGAGTCGTCGGCGCGCTCGAAGGTGACTTCGAGGACGCCGTTGTTGTAGGTCGCGCGCCCGGAGCGCTCGTCGACGCGGGCGGGGAGTTCGATCCGCTCGTCGTACTCGCGGGTGTCGGTGGCGGCGCTGATGGTGACGACGCGGCCGTCGCACTTCAGCGAGATGTCCTCCTTCTCGACGCCGGGGAAGTCGCCGACGATCCGGATCTCGCCGTCGGTCTCGTGGACGTCGAGGTGCGTGTCGCTCCCGAACCCGGCGTCGCCGGCGCCGTCGGGCGCGTCGCGCATCATGTCGTTCATCATCCGCTCTATCTCGCTGAAGAAGTCGTCGAAGGGGTCGTCCCGGTCGTCGCGTCTCATGCGTTCGCCTAGGCCGCTTGCGGCCAAAAGGCTTCGGGGTGCGGTAGGTGTCGGACGTCCCGCTCCCGGGCGGGCGCGACTGCGCCGCGTCTACTGTGACATACAGTGCCGTACGTCTACGTGGCCGTTTGCGCGGGTTTTAAGCTCCTTGATCGTTATTACTCGGATATGAGTGAACTCTCGCTCGACGCCGGCGACGCGAGCGACGCCGTCCGCGTCGGCCTGAACGGCTTCGGCCGCATCGGCCGCAACGTCTTCCGCGCCGCCCTCGAGGACCCCCGCATCGACCTCGTCGGCATCAACGACGTCATGGACTTCGACGACATGGCGTACCTCGCGCAGTACGACACCGTCATGGGCCGCCTCGACGGCGTCGAACGCGACGGCGACGAACTCGTCGTCGGCGACTCCAGCGTCCAGCTCCTCAACGTCCAGGACCCCACCGACCTCCCCTGGGGCGAGGAGGACGTCGACGTCGCACTCGAATGCACGGGCATCTTCCGCGAACGCGGGCAGGCCGCCCAGCACTTAGAGGCGGGCGCCGACAAGGTCGTCATCTCCGCGCCCCCGAAGGGCGACGAACCCGTGAAACAGATCGTCTACGGCGTCAACCACGACGAGTACGACGGCGAGGACGTCGTCTCGAACGCCTCCTGCACGACGAACTCCGTCACCCCCGTCGCGAAGGTGCTCGACGAGGAGTTCGGCATCGAGACCGGCACCCTCACCACCGTCCACGCCTACACCGGCTCGCAGTCCCTCATCGACGGCCCGCAGGCCAAGACCCGCCGCGGCCGCGCCGCCGCCGAGAACATCGTCCCGACCTCCACCGGCGCCGCGCAGGCCGCCACCCAGATCCTCCCGCAACTCGACGGGAAACTCGACGGCATGGCCATCCGCGTCCCCGTCCCCTGTGGCTCCATCACCGAACTCGTCGTCGACCTCGACGCCGACGTCACCGCCGCCGAGGTCAACGACGCGTTCCGCGCCGCCGCCGACGACGGACCCCTCGCCGGCGTCCTCGGCTACACCGACGACGAAGTCGTCTCCAGCGACATCCTCGGCCTCCCGTTCAGTTCCACCGTCGACCTGAACTCCACGAACGTCATCGGCGGCGACGACGGCCTCGTGAAGGTCCTCACCTGGTACGACAACGAGTTCGGCTTCTCGAACCGGATGCTCGACGTCTCCGCGCACGTCGCCACCTACTAACCCGGTCGTTTTTTCGCCGTTCACGCCCACCACACCCACATGAGATTCAAGACCCTCGACGACCTCGCCGACGGCCAACGCGTCCTCGTCCGCCTCGACCTGAACTCGCCCGTCGACGACGGCGTCGTCCAGGACAACCGCCGCTTCGACCGCCACGCCCGGACCGTGCGCGAACTCGCGGAGCGCGACTGCGCCGTCGTCTGCATGGCCCACCAGGGACGCCCCGGCGACGACGACTTCGTCTCGCTCGACCAGCACGCCGACATCCTCGCCGACCACGTCGGCCGCGACGTCGGGTTCGTCGACGACGTCTACGGCGACGACGCCCTCGCCGCCATCGACGCCCTCGACGACGGCGAGATACTCCTCCTGGAGAACGTCCGGATGTGCGACGACGAACTCCCCGAGGAATCCCCCGAGGAGAAGGCCGACACCGAGTTCGTGCGGACGCTCGCCGACCACGTCGACGCGTACGTGAACGACGCGTACTCCGCCGCGCACCGAAAACACGCCTCCCTCGTCGGCTTCCCGCTCGTCCTCCCCGCGTACGCCGGGCGCGTGATGGAGTCCGAGTACGCCGCGAACACCGCCATCGCCGAACGCGAGTTCGACGGGCAGGTGACGATGGTCGTCGGCGGCACCAAAGCCACCGACGTCATCGGCGTGATGAACGCCCTCGACGAGAAAGTCGATCAGTTCCTCCTCGGCGGCATCGCCGGCGAACTCTTCCTGCGCGCCGCCGGCTACCCCGTCGGCGAGGACGTCGGCGACATGGACCTCTTCGACGACCAGTGGGCGCAGAACGCCGACACCATCGAAGCGCTCCTCGACGAACGCGGCGATCAGATCGAACTCGCCGCGGACCTCGCGTACGAGGACGACGACGGCGAACGCGCCGAGATCAGCGTCGAGGACGTCGAGGAGAAGACCCGGGGCTTCCTCGACGTCGGGAGCGAGACCGTCGACACGTACGATCCGATCATCCGCGACTCCGAGGCCGTCTTCGTGAAGGGCGCGCTCGGCCTCTTCGAGGACGAACGCTTCTCGAAGGGCACCGTCGGCGTCCTCGAAGCCATCGCGGCGACCGACTGCTTCAGCGTCGTCGGCGGCGGCGACACCTCCCGCGCCATCGAGATGTACGGCCTCGACGAGGCCGACTTCTCGCACGTCTCCATCGCGGGCGGCGCGTACATCCGCGCGCTCACCGGCGAACCGCTCCCCGCCGTCGAAGCGCTCGCGGCGAACGCGTAGCATGAGTGCACCGCTCGGCGTCGTCTCCGACACGCACGACGACCTGAAACGCGCCCGCGCCGCCGTCGACCGCTTCGCGGACGCCGGCTGTGAGACCGTCGTCCACTGCGGCGACGTCATCGCCCCCTTCACCGCCGCAGTCTTCGACACCGACGCGTTCGACTTCCACGCCGTCCGCGGGAACAACGACGGCGAGTGGAACCTCCAGAACGCCATCGACGCCTTTGGCACCTATCACGGCGAAACGGCCGAACTCACCGTCGGCGGCCGCGACGTCGCCGTCTACCACGGGACGAGCGAGACGCTCGTCGACGCGCTGGTCCGGTGCGGCGACTACGACTACGTCCTCCACGGACACACGCACGAACGCGGCCACGACGAGGTGGCCGGCACGCACAGAATTAATCCGGGCGGCCTCCCGTTCCCGGCGGGGGACGACCGCTTCCACGTGGCGCTCGTCGACCCGGCCGCCGGCGACGTCGAGTTCGTCGACCTGGACTAGTCGTCGGCGCTGATGCGCGCGCCGTCGCCGCCCGCGGGCGTGCGCTCGCTCTCGCTGTCGCCGAAGTCGAGGCCGATGGCGGCGTTCGTGCGCGCGACGCTCTCCGCGGCGTCCACGTCCGTGCAGAGCGCGCGGATGGCGTCCACGTTCTCCGGGACGACGTCGCTCTCCTGGTGGATGGCCTGGAAGAAGTAGCAGTCGCGTCCCTCGACGGAGACGGACGCCTCCCAGACGCAGTTCTCCCAGACGTCCCCGCGCGGGCGGCCCGCGTCCTGCGCGTACTCCTTCAGGTGCGCGGGCCCCTCGACGCGCGCGTACTCGGGGACGACGAAGACGCGCGACTCGTTCCCGAGCGTCTCCTTCACCGCCTCCGCGTCCGTCTCCGTCTCGAAGGTGACGTTGACGGTGTGGAGGTGCATCAGAGTCGCGGGGACGGTGACGCCCATCGTGTCGATGGCGACGTCGGGGAGGACGGTGTTCACGTCCGGGCCGTGGTGGGACGGGACGGTGACGGGGTCGGGGAGGATGTCGTTGATCGGTCCGCGGTCGGTCTGTCCGGGGTCGCCGCCGCGGCGAACGAGCGTCGCGCGAGCCTTCTCCACGCCGTACGCCTCGTCGAGCGGCGCGAGGACGCGCGAGAGCCCGGTGGTGTTACAGGAGACGACGCGGACGTGCTCCGCGTCGCTCTCCGCGACCGCCTCGTAGTTCGCGCGGGCGTTGAAGCTGGCGTCGACGTCGCCGGCGTCCTCGCCGCCCTGGTAGAGCGCGGGCGTGTCGTGGGCCTCGTAGACGGCGCGGTTCTGCGCGCCGACGCCCGCGGGCGTGCAGTCGACGACGACGTCGCTCGCGGCGACGAGGTCGTCGAGGTCCCCGGCCACCGGGATGCCGGCGTCCTCGAAGTCCGGGAGGCGCTCCCCGAGGACGGCGTGGACTGGGTAGCCGAGTTCGTGCGCTCGCTCGGCTTCGAAGTTCGGTGTGGTCTTCGCGACGCCCGCGACGGTCATGTCGGGCTGGACCGCGACCGCGTCGGCGACGCGTTTACCGATCGTCCCGTATCCAGTGACGCCCACGTGGAGCATTTCGCTCGGAGATGGGGTCCACGAACGATTAATTCTTTCGGGAAATTTTCCCGTGAATTAACTACGTCGCGAGTAACTCGCGGGGGGGAAGGGCTAACGCCCCGGCCGCCCACCACTCCGACATGCCGACACTCCGCGAAGCCGCCGACACCGCCGTCGTCCAATGCCTCGGCGTCACCGCCGACGAGAGCGTCGCCGTCGTCACCGACGACGATAGGCGTGCCATCGGCGACGCACTCTACGAGGCCGCCCGCGACGTCACCCGCGACGTCACCATCCTCCAGTATCCGCCCGGCGACCAGCACGGCGCCGAACCCCCCGCGCCCGTCGCCGCCGCCATGCGCGACGCCGACGCCTTCCTCGCCCCCACAACTAAGAGCCTCTCGCACACGCGAGCGCGCTCACGCGCGAGCGACGCAGGCGTCCGCGGCGCCACCCTCCCCGGCATTACCGAGGACGTCTTCACCACCGGCCTCGACGCCGACTACACCGCCATCCGACGGCACTGCGCCGACGTCCTCGCGCAAGTACGGGACGCCGACGAGATACGCGTCACCACCGACGCCGGCACCGACCTCACCGTCGAACCCGGCGCGCGCGACTGGCGCCAGGACACCGGGATGGTCCACGAACCCGGCGACTTCTCCAACCTCCCCGCCGGCGAAGTCTTCGTCTCCCCCGAGACGGCGAACGGCACGTACGTCGTCGACGGCACCATGATGCCCCACGGCCTCCTCGACACCGAACTCCGCTTCGACGTCGAAGACGGCTACGTCACCGACATCTCCGACGACGACGTCCGCGAACAGGTCGAAGCCGCCGCCGACGACGTCGGCGACGCCGCGTACAACCTCGCCGAACTCGGCATCGGCACCAACGTCGCCGTCACCGAACTCGTGGGGAGCGTCCTCCTCGACGAGAAAGCCGCCGGCACCGTCCACGTCGCCATCGGCGACGACGCCGGCATCGGCGGCGACGTCGATGCCCCCCTCCACCTCGACGGCATCATCCGAGACCCGACCGTGTACGCGGACGGCGAAGTCGTCCGCCTTCCCACGCCCTAGACAGACACCGACACGCGCGCTGCCGCCGCTCTCCGCGGACTTTTACGGCTCGCGCCCCATACGGCGCGTATGAGCGAAAACGTCGAGCGGGCGCCCGTCGCGTGCCCGTCCTGCTCCCCGGACCAGGAGACGGTCCACGAAGTCCTCACCACCGGCGGCGGCACCGCTACCGTCCGCTGCACCGAGTGCGGGCACACCCACAAGGCCCCCCTCGAATCCGAGGACGTCGTCGAACCCACCGTCGTCGTCTCCCAAGACGGCGACTCCTTCACCGCCACCGTCGAACTCCCCGCCGACGAAGACGTCGACACCGGCGACGAGTTCATCCTCGAAACCGACGAGGTCCTGATGCAGGTTCGCGTCACCGCCATCGAAGTCGGCCCCGAGGAGCGCGTCCAGCGCGCCACCGGCGAGGACGTCGACACCGTCTGGACGCGCGCCGTCGACAACGTCTCCGTCCCCGTCACCGTCCACCCGCGCGACGGCGAGGGCGACGGCACCCGAAGCCTCGACCTCCACCTCCCCGGCGACGAGGAGTTCACCATCGGCGAGACCTACGAGTTCGGCGACGAGGAGTTCGAAATCGAGGGCGTCCACGTCCGCGACGACGCCATCGAACGCTACGACTTCCAGAAACTCGGCCACGAGGGCGACACCGTCCTCGCCAAGGACGTCAAGCGCGTCTACGGCGTCGACGAGTCCTCCAAGGCCTGGTCCGCCTGGTGACGTAGCGCGGCCCCCAGCTTTTCTTCCCTGTCGCGCGCACCGTCGCCCATGAGTTTCGCGGCGCAACGCGACGACCTCGCCGACCGACTCGCGCGCCATCACGACCTCGCGTCGCGCGTCGTCGACGCCATCCGTGCCGTCCCGCGCCACGAGTTCGTCCCCGACGACCGGCGCGAGGCCGCGTACGCCGACCGCCCGCTCCCCATCGGCCACGGTCAGACCGTCAGCGCCCCGCACGCCGTCGCCCTGATCGCCGACCACCTCGCCCTCCGCGCGGGCGAGACCGTCCTCGAAGTCGGTACCGGCTGTGGCTACCACGCCGCCGTCACCGCCGAACTCGTCGGCCCCGCGAACGTCTACAGCGTCGAGTACGTCGCCGACCTCGCCGAACGCGCGCGCGAGAACCTCGCCGACACCGGCTACGGCGACGTCCACGTCCGGCACGGCGACGGTCACGACGGCTGGCCCGACGGCGCGCCCTACGACGCCGCCTACCTCACCTGCGCCGCGGCCGACATCCCCGACGCCGTCCGAGACCAGACCCGGACCGGCGGGCGCGTCCTCGCGCCCATCGACGACGGCGTCTCCCAGGACCTCGTGCTCGCCGACGTCACCGACGACGGCCTCGAACGCACCTCCCTCTCCCGCGTCCGATTCGTCTCGATGCAGGGCGGCGCGTAGTCCCGTGCCGGGCAGTTCAAGAACCTTCGCGCCGACCGAGAACGTATGGAGTACGCGGCCGCCCGCGACGGAATGGTCGACAGCCTCGAGCACGAGCTCCGGGGCGTCGTCGACCCCGACCCCGTCGGTGACGCCATGCGCGCCGTCCCGCGCCACGAGTTCGTCGACGCCGACCACCGCGCGTACAACGACCGCTCCTTCGAAGCGTACGGCACGCGAGTCCTCGCCCCCAGCGCCGCCGGGCGCCTCCTCCAGGCGCTCGCGCCCGAACCCGGCCACGACGTCCTCGTCGTCGGCGCCGGCGTCGGCTACACCGTCGCCGTGCTCGCCGAAATCGTCGGCGCCGAACACGTCCACGCCGTCGACATCACGCGACGGCTCGTCTGGGCCGCCCGCGACAACCTCCGGCGCGCGGGCTACGCGGGCGCGCTCGTCGACTGCCGCGACGGCGCGCGCGGCCTCCCCGAGTACGCGCCCTTCGACCGCATCCTCGTCGAAGCCGCGGCCGTCCGCCCGCCCGTCGCGCTCCGCGACCAACTCGCCGACGACGGACGTCTCGTGATGCCGCTCGGCAACGGCGACCAGCACCTCGCAGTCGTCGATTCCGACGGCACCGCCGAGGGTGACGCCGTCGCGTTCGCGCCGCTCCTCGTCGACGGCGAACAGGCCGACGTCCCCGAGCGGAACCGCACCGCGCGCGAGGACCGCGAGCACGCCCAGCGGCGCAGCGAGCGCCACCGCGGCTGGGAGCACGACTGGATCGACTGGGGCTAGCGCACCACCAGCACGCCCGCGTTCGCGCGACGGTCCGCGTAGTCCCCGTTCGGCGGCTTCACCGTCACCGAGAGCGTTCCCTGTCGGCGCGTCGCGGGGAGCGTCGGCGACACCTCGAACGTCGCCACGCCGCTCTCGTTCGCCCGCGCCACGACCGGCCCGCCGTCCGCCAGCCCCGCCGTGTCGGCGCTCAACACCACCGCGACGTCCGGCACCGGCTTTCCCGAGGCGTCGACGGCGGTGACGTGCAGCGTCTGCGCGCCCGTCGACACCACGTCCGGGTTCGCCGTGGCGTCGAGTTCCGTCGTCGTGAGCGCCCCCACGCCCGTGACCATGTGCAGCATTACGCCGAGGACGGCAGTCCCGACGACGAACGACACCACGAGTCGAATCGGGAGGCCGGCGATACCGCGCTCGTCTCCGCCGAGTGCATCGAGCATGGGGTCGGGTGGTCCCGGTATCGCACTTGAACCCTCGGGCGTCCCGCCCGCCCCTGTCCGCGCCGGGGTTTATATGCGAACGCCGGGTCTCTCACGCTCGAAACGACGGCGGCGCTCCGTTCGTCAAACTCCCTCTGGGGACTCTCTCACGCCCGAATTCGTGTGAACGAGTCTCACAATTTCACGGCACGAAGGCCCGGATTTAACACAAAGTATTTACCCGCAACGACAGTTGTGTGGGATGTACCCCTACCGACCGGCAACAGCGTTCAGTACCGTCGACACCCGTCGACGCGAACGGCGTGACGCCGAACCAATCAACAACAAACTATGAACGGCAACAATAAGCTCCGCGCAGCACTCCTCGCGGCGCTGATGGTGCTCTCCGTC
>JBDGUG010000022.1:15134-33702 GCA_042216135.1 Halarchaeum sp.
ACTCTCAACATCGGTAGCTCGGACACCTCCACGCAGGCGTCCGACGCCGACGTTGAGATCAACAGTTCCTCTGCGAACAACTCCGTCGTGTTCCAGGGTCAGGAAGTCTACTTCGGCCAGCTCGGCACGAACGCGCAGGTCAACCTCCGCCGCGTCACGGACTCCGGCAGCAGCTGGGTCCGTCAGGTCACCGCCGACGGTGACGGCGAAGTCATCATCAAGACCGAGGGCCTCAGCGCCGACGACTACTACCTCAAGTCCCAGAAGAACGGTAAGGTCTGGGGCTTCGAGGTCGCGGTGCAGACCCTCAACGCTGAGTTCGACGACTCCAGCACGAAGCAGGACACCACGAAGCTCAACATCGACTCCAACCGCGGCGGTCAGTTCAAGGTGAACGTCTCCGCTGACGGCCTCGACCTCGACAACCTGAACGACACGTTCAGCGACGTGTCGGGCTCCGAGGCGTCCATCGTCAACCACTACGACGAGGACAACATCATCACGCTGCAGACGAGTGATGGCGCGGAAATCCCCGCGAACTTCACTGACATCAGCACCGGCGATTACACGTTCAACGTTGACGTGACCGACACGACGGCAGCGGACAACGCATCCATCACCGTCACGTCCGGCGCCGACACGTCCGCCAACCTCGCGCCGTCGACGGTCGACGTCACGCAGGGTGGCATCGCTGAGATCACCGTCGATCTGACCTCGACCGACAAGGCCAATGTCGTCATCGGCGGCCCCGACTCGAACTTCTACGCGAACACGTCCGTTGAAGACAAGAACAACGACGGCGAAGTCACGTTCTACTTCAACACGTACGCGGCCGGCCACCAGAACGAGTACTCCGACAACAAGATCGTCTGGACCGACAGTGACAGCGACGACACTGTCAGCCTCGACACGACCGGCCCGGCCAACCACGACGAACTGGGTACCATCCTCGACACGGGGAGCTACGACATCTCCGCGCTCGGTGGTACTCCGACGTTCCAGAGCACGCTCAACGACCCGGACAGCGTTGGTACGCTCTACGTCAACGCGCCCAGCGCGCCCTCCCAGAAGGTCTGGACGGCGCCGTCCGATCAGTGGAGCGACATCTCCGGGAGCGCCCCTGACTACAGCGACCTCAGCGGTCTCAACCTCAGTCAGGACAGCAGCATCGCGTACAACGAGGACGAGGACGCCGGCGACGTCGTCGTTCACCAGTTCACGACCGGGAACATCTTCGGCGCGCTGAAGGCCGAGGGCTCCCTCAAGAACGTTGCCGACTCCGGCAACCTCTCCCTCTCCCTCGAGCAGACGAAGGAGAGCACGGCCCCGAACACGAAGGCCAAGATGGTCAACCTCACCTCCGGTAGCAGCCTCAAGGTCATCGAGGACCGCGAGAACAACTCGCTCTACCTCGCGTACGACCTCGAGAAGCTCAACGTGACGAACGGCCGCTCGCTCGCTGAGGGCGACGCCTACAACGCCACGCTCACCTACAAGAAGAACTCGTGGCTGAACACCGAGGACGACTCCGTCTCCACGAGCGCAATCTACAGCCTCGAGGCGGCTGAGACGAACCTCGACAACGACCCGGCCGACCTCGGTCACAGCACCGACGCGATGGTCACGGGCACGTCGACGGCCGCCGCTGGCTCGGACATCACGGTGCGCATCCGCTCCGACAGCCAGGACGTGCCGTTCATCAAGACGGTCGAGACCACGGTCAAGTCCGACCACACGTTCAGTGCCAGCTTCGACATGACGAAGACGCAGTCCGGGACGGACATCCCGGTCGGCACGAACTACACGGTGAAGGTCACCGGCCCGCTCTCGACGAGCGACGAGGCTGACGGCTCGGTCGTCGAGGCCATGACCTCCTCCTCCAGCACGTCCACGTCGAGCTCGACGTCCAGCTCGACGTCCTCCAGCACGTCCAGCTCGACGTCCTCCAGCACGTCCAGCTCGACGTCCAGCAGCACGTCGTCCAGCACGTCGAGCGGTTCGACGCCCGGCTTCGGTGTCGGCGTCGCCCTCGTCGCGCTCGCCGGCGCTGCGCTCCTCGCGCTCCGCCGCGAGAACTAAGCTGAATCACGACTGACCGGCGTTACCGGTCGCTTTCGCGTTCCTTTCTTTCGGTCGCTACACCCGCCAGCCGTCGGCTCGTCGAGTGTGCTGACCGTCACCCCTATACTTCCGAGCGACCAACTCGTGAGCAGCTATGGCGCTCTCGCTCTCCGACCCGCTCGCGCTGACCGATCCGCTCGCGTGGGTCGTGGTGGCGGCGTTCGCGGCGAGCGCCGCCGTCCACCTCTGGACGTCGCGCGAGCGCGCCGCGCGCACGCTCGCCGCGGCGACGTGGGGCGTCTTCGCCGTCTTCTGGGCGCTCCTCGTCCCGCACTTCTGGTTCGTGCAGAAGAGCGTCATCGAGACGGTGCTGGTCGCCGCGGCCGTTCCGGGGTGCGCGTACGTCGGCTATCTCGTCTACGCGTCTCGGCCGTCGCTGATGGTGTTCTCGCGCGCCGTCGCGGTGATGGGCGCCATCTACCTCCCGGCGCTCACCATCGATTCGGTCCAGCGCGCGCTCATCACGGCGACGACGACGCAGAGCGCGTGGCTCCAGCGCGCGCTCGGCTACCGCCCCGAGGTGCTCACGGGTCCGACCGTCGAGTCCGCGCACGTCGGTTTCCCGCACGCCCTGCTCTACGTGCAGGACGGCCACCGCTACCTCCTCGAAGTCCTGCTCGCCTGCACGGGAATCGGGAGCATCTCGCTCGTCGCGGGCGTCGTCGTCGCGCTCGACGCGTCCGTTCGTCGGCGCGCCATCGGCCTGGCCGTCGTCGTTCCGATCATCTACGTGCTGAACGTCGTACGGGTCGCGTTCATCGCCATCGCGAACGGCCACCAGTGGTTCGACGGCCCCCTCGCGACGCGCTTCGTCGAACTCGTCTTCAGCCCCTCCCAGCAGAACATCGCCTCCTACTACATCGCGGACCGCGTCATCGCCCAGTCGCTCTCCGTCGTCGTCCTGATCGCGCTCACGCTCCTCCTGTTGCGCGTGCTCCCCGAACTGGAGACGGTCGTCACCGACCTCCTCTACGTCCTCACGGGCCGCGAGTACGACCTCGGCCACCAGCGCGAGTGACCGCGGCGACGGCGTTCGCTCGAAATTTAAGTAGCAAAACGGGGCTATCGAGGGTGTGGCGAGCGAGTACGTCCGCAGAACCGCGATTACGCGCCTCCGCCTCGACGCCGAGCAGCGCGCGCTACTCGACGAAACGATAGCCGAGTGGAAACGTGGTTGCCAGCTCGCAGTCGACCTCGCGTGGGGAACTCATACCACCAAGCGCGGGGTTCAATCGCTCGCCTACGACGAGATCCGCTCGGCCACTGAACTCGGAAGCCAGCATGCCGTTCTCGCGACACATCGTGCGGCAGAGGCAATTACTGGTTGTGTCGAACGTCGAAAGAGCGGTGTACGCGCTTGTAAGCCACAGTTCACTGCTTCGACGATTCCCTTCGACGCGCGGACGATGACCCTCTTCGACGACGGAACCGTCTCGCTCTCGACGACGAGTGACAGGATTCGATGTTCGCTCGCGCTATCGACGTCTACGGACAGCTACCAGCGTCGCTTTCTCGAGTCGGCTAACTGGACCGTTACCGAGAGCACACTGAGTGCGCGTGATGGCTCGTTCTTTCTCCACATCGGTTTTCGCCGCCACAAGATGGATTCTGAGCAATCTCCGCCTGAGGACGGGACGGTCCTCGGGGTTGATCTCGGACTTGAGAACATCGCCGTCACCAGCACGGCATTCTTCGCTAGCGGCAGTGAGCTAGCGCATCGCCTTCGGCAGTTTGAGGCAGTCCGAAATAGCCTCCAGCGAACGGGGACGCGTAACGCGCATCGAACGCTGGTAGCGATGCGCGGACGCTCGAAACGCCACCTCCGGGATGTCCTTCACCAGACGTCCAGCGCCCTCGTTGATGAAGCCATTCGCTACGAGTGCAATGTGATCGCCTTCGAGCGCCTCACCCACATTCGCGACCGAGTCGATGCGTCGTGGGGGCATCGATGGGCGTTCAGAACGATCTACGAACAAGTCGCCTACAAAGCTCTCGTTCACGGAATCGCGGTGCAACAGGTCAGTCCCGCGTATACCTCACAGCGATGTTCCGAATGTGGCCATACTGCACCAGAGAATCGCGCTTCGCGCGATCACTTCACGTGTACCTGCTGTGGAACGGAAGCGAACGCCGATTACAATGCGGCGAAGAATATCGGACTGCGCTACGTCCGACGTGGCCAACAGTCGTCGCGTCGGACGGGCACTCGTCGGCTTGCCCTAAAGTCTGGAACTGTGACGCCGACCGGTGGGTTTTCCGCCTACCCAGATGGCGCGTCGGTCGAGTTCACGGACAAACACGAGACTTGTCGGTAACTCCGCGACGACTCGTGTAGCCGATATCCCGCTCCGAACGCGTACGAACTCTGCTAGCCGGATAGCCCGTACTCCATAGCGTAGCTGACGGGCCACTCGTACGAGATACCGAGACGCTAGCTCCGCGAAAATACAGCTGCTGCGCAGCGACTAGCTTAATTTCACTAACTTAGGGGGTGGAAAAACGCCCGGAGCGGGATTTGAACCCGCGTCACGACCGTGACAGGGTCGTATGATGGGCCACTACACCATCCGGGCAGGCGAGTGCAACTCATCGTAGCCGGGTGGACTAATTAAGACTTTCTTTCCGGGGACGTCCTCGTCAGTCGTTCTCGCGGCCGTCACCGCGTGGCACGCCGTCCCCGGTTAACAAGACTTAACCCCGTCGCTGTTGAAATAGCCTGTAGTATCTCGTGAGAGCCGGTTCTGCCCCCACCCAGGTGCACCCATGGATGTAAGCCAACACGATCTCGTGCCCGAGCACACCGTCCTTCCGGAGGACGAGGTAGAGGACGTCCTTGAGGAGTACGACGTCGAGCGTACGTCGCTCCCGAAGCTGAAGCGTCGCGACCCGGCCCTGCCGGACGACGCGGAGCCGGGAGACGTCGTCAAGGTCGTTCGAGACTCCCGAACAACTGACGAAGCCGTCGTGTACCGATTAGTCATCGAATGATGCAACAGGAAGACCGCCGACAGCTGTCGAGAGCGTACTTCTCGAAGGAACGACTCGCCGAACACCACTACCGCTCGTTCAACGCGTTCCTCGAGCGAGGGATGCAGGAAGTCGTCACCGAGAAGGGGCGCATCGAGACGGACATCGGTGACAAGGAAGAAGAAGAGCCGGTCTTCGTCGAACTCGGGGACGTGCGCGTCACCACGCCGCGCGTCCGCGAGGCCGACGGGTCCGAGGAACTCCTCTACCCGCAGGAGGCCCGCCTGCGGAACATCACGTACTCCGCGCCCGTGTTCATGGAGATGAGCATCGTGCGCGGCGGCGAGGAGGAGGAGGAGAAGGTCCTCGACACGACCGAGACGAAGGTCGGCCGGATGCCGATCATGGTCGGCTCCTCGAAGTGTAACATCGCGGACTTCAGCGACGAGGAGCTCGTCGACATCGGCGAGGACCCCGCCGACCCCGGGGGGTACTTCATCGTGAACGGCTCCGAGCGCGTGCTGATGACCTCGGAAGACCTCGCGCCGAACAAGATTCTCGCCGAGTACGACACGAAGTACGGCGACGAGATCCAGGTCGCCAAGACGTTCAGTCAGCGCCGCGGCTATCGCGCGCTCGTGCTCTGCGAGCGCAACCGCTCGGGCATCCTCGAAGTCTCGTTCCCCTCCGTCTCGGGGTCGATCAACTTCGTGACGCTCGTGCGGGCGCTCGGCCTCGAATCCGACGAGGAGATCGTGCACCGGGTCAGCGACGACCCGGAGATAGTGAAGTTCATGCTGGAGAACCTGGAGGAGGCCGACGTTCAGACGGAGGCCGAAGCCATCGAGGCGCTCGGGAAGCGCGTCGCGTCCGGACAGGGCAAGGACTACCAGCTCAAGCGCGCGAACTACGTCATCGACCGCTACCTCCTCCCGCACCTCCACGAGGAGGGCGTCGAGGACGAGGAGACGCGCATCAACAAGGCGTACTACCTCTGCCGGATGGCGGAGGCGTGCTTCGAGCTCGCGCTCGACCGCCGCGAGGCGGACGACAAGGACCACTACGCGAACAAGCGCCTGAAGGTCAGCGGCGACCTGATGAAGGACCTCTTCCGGACGGCGCTGAACAAGCTCTCACGCGACGTGAAGTATCAGCTCGAGCGCGCAAACATGCGGAACCGGCAGCTCACCGTGAACACGGTGGTCCGTTCCGACGTGCTCACCGAGCGCCTCGAACACCCCATCGCGACGGGGAACTGGGTCGGCGGCCGCAGCGGCGTGAGCCAGCTCGTCGACCGCACCGACCACATGGGCGTCCTCTCGCACCTGCGCCGGCTCCGCTCGCCGCTCAGTCGCTCCCAGCCGCACTTCGAGGCGCGCGACCTGCACGCGACCCAGTGGGGTCGCATCTGTCCCTCGGAGACGCCGGAGGGGCCGAACTGTGGGCTCGTGAAGAACTTCGCGCAGGCGATGGAGCTCTCGCAGAACGTCGACGACGAACAGCAGCTGAAAGCCGAACTCAACTCGATGGGCGTCGAGGGAGTCCCCGGTCTGCAGAACGAGACGCCCGCGGACGACTAACATGAGCGACTCACGAGAAGCGAAAGTCTACGTCAACGGCAGCCTCGTCGGGACCCACCCGGACCCGTACGAGCTCGCCGACCAGATCCGGCAGTCGCGCCGGGACGGGCCGGTCTCCGAGATGGTGAACGTCTCGGTGAAGGATCGCACGCGCGAGGTCATCGTGAACGCGGACGCCGGCCGCGCGCGCCGCCCGCTGCTCGTCGTCGAGGACGGCGAGCCGCGCGCCGACGAGTCGGACGTCGAGGCCGTGCAGGACGGCGAGAAGACGTTCGAGGACCTCGTCGAGGAGGGGAAGGTCGAGTACATCGACGCCGAGGAGGAGGAGGACATCCTCGTCGCCGTCGAGAACGAGGAGCTGACCGAGGACCACACGCACCTCGAAATCGACCCGCAGCTCATCTTCGGCATCGGCGCCGGGATGGTCCCCTACCCCGAGCACAACGCGTCGCCGCGCATCACGATGGGCGCGGGGATGATGAAGCAGAGTCTGGGCCTGCCGGCGGCGAACTACCGCATCCGGCCGGACACCCGCCAGCACGTGATGCACTATCCGCAGGCGGCGATGGTGAACACCCAGACGACCGAGCAGATCGGATACGACGACCGGCCCGCCGGGCAGAACTTCACGGTCGCGGTCATGTCCTACGAGGGGTTCAACATCGAGGACGCCCTCGTCATGAACAAGGGCTCGGTCGAGCGCGCCCTCGGCCGCTCGCACTTCTTCCGCACCTACGAGGGCGAGGAGCGCCGCTACCCCGGCGGTCAGGAGGACCGCTTCGAGATCCCGGACACGGACGTCCGCGGGTCGCGCGGCGAGGAGGCGTACACGCACCTCGACGACGACGGGATGGTCAATCCCGAGACGCAGGTGGACGAGAACTCCGTCCTGCTCGGGAAGACCTCTCCGCCCAGATTCCTCGAGGAGCCGGACGACATGGCGGGTCTCAGCCCGCAGAAGCGCCGCGAGACGTCGGTGACGATGCGCTCGGGCGAGGACGGCGTCGTCGACACGGTCACGCTCATGGAGGGCGAGGACGGCTCGAAGCTCGCGAAGGTGAGCGTGCGCGACGAGCGCACCCCCGAACTCGGCGACAAGTTCGCGTCTCGGCACGGCCAGAAGGGCGTCATCGGCCACCTCGCGCCGCACGAGGACATGCCGTTCACCGAGGACGGCGTCGTCCCGGACCTGATCGTGAACCCGCACGCGCTGCCGTCGCGGATGACGGTCGGTCACGTGCTGGAGATGCTCGGCGGGAAGGCGGGCGCGCTCGACGGTCGCAGCGTCGACGGCACCGCGTTCACCGGCGAGGACGAAGAGGAGATCCGCGGGACGCTCGAGGAGCACGGCTTCGACTCCTCGGGGAAGGAACGCCTCTACTCGGGCGTCTCCGGCGAGAAGATCGAGGCGGAGATCTTCGTCGGGACCATCTTCTACCACAAGCTCTACCACATGGTCTCGAACAAGGTCCACGCTCGCTCCAAGGGGCCGGTGCAGGTGCTGACGCGCCAGCCGACCGAGGGGCGCGCCCGCGAGGGCGGTCTGCGTCTCGGTGAGATGGAGCGCGACACCGTCATCGGCCACGGCGCCGCGATGGTGCTCAAGGAGCGACTCCTCGAGTCCTCGGACCAGGAGTACGTCCACATCTGTGGGAACTGCGGGATGACCGCGGTGGAGAACCGAGAGCAGCGTCGCGTCTACTGTCCGAACTGCGGCGAGGAGACCGACGTGCACAACATCGAGATGAGCTACGCGTTCAAGCTCTTACTCGACGAGATGAAGGCGCTCGGCATCGCGCCGCGCCTCGAACTGGAGGACGCAGTCTAATGAGTGCTGGACAATCACCGAAGGAGATCGGGGAGATCAGCTTCGGGCTGATGGACCCGGAGGAGTACCGCGAGATGAGCGCCACGAAGGTCATCACGGCCGACACCTACGACGACGACGGCTTCCCCATCGACATGGGGCTGATGGACCCCCGTCTCGGCGTCATCGACCCCGGCCTGGAGTGCAAGACGTGCGGGAACCGCTCGGGGTCGTGTAACGGCCACTTCGGCCACATCGAACTCGCCGCGCCCGTCATCCACGTCGGGTTCGCGAAGCTCATCCGCCGCCTCCTGCGCGGCACCTGCCGGAACTGCTCTCGCCTCCTCCTCACCGAGGAGGAGATGGAGGAGTACAGCTCCGACCTCGAACGCACGCGCGGCCTCCGCCAGGACGTCAGCGACGTCACGAAGGCCGCGATCCGCGAGGCGCGCAAGAAGAACAACTGTCCGTACTGCGGGGAGGCCCAGTACGACGTCAAGCACGAGAAGCCCACCACCTACTACGAGGTCCAGCAGGTCCTCGCCAGCGATTACTCGGAGCGCATCGCGTCGGCGATGCAGCCGGATCCGGACGAGGACGAGTCGGGCATCAGCCCGCAGGCGCTCGCGGAGGAGACGGACATCGACATCTCCCGGATCAACGAGATCCTCAGCGGCGAGTTCCGTCCGCGCGAGGAGGGCAGGAAGGCCATCGAGAAGGCCGTCGGCGCGGACCTCACGATGGAGGACATGAACAAGCTGATGCCGAGCGACATCCGGGACTGGTTCGAGGACATCCCGGGCGACGACTTAGAGGTGCTCGGCGTCGACGCGGAGAAGTCCCGTCCCGAGTGGATGATCCTCACCGTCCTCCCGGTGCCGCCGGTCACGGCCCGGCCGTCGATCACGCTGGACAACGGCCAGCGCTCCGAGGACGACCTCACGCACAAGCTCGTGGACATCATCCGCATCAACCAGCGGTTCATGGAGAACCGCGAGGCGGGCGCGCCCCAGCTGATCATCGAGGACCTCTGGGAGCTCCTGCAGTACCACGTCACGACGTTCATGGACAACGAGATCAGCGGCACGCCGCCGGCGCGCCACCGTTCGGGGCGCCCGCTGAAGACGCTCAGCCAGCGCCTGAAGGGCAAGGAGGGCCGCTTCCGCGGCTCGCTCTCCGGGAAGCGCGTGAACTTCTCCGCCCGCACCGTCATCAGCCCGGACCCGACGCTGAGTCTGAACGAGGTCGGCGTCCCGGAGCGCGTCGCGCGCGAGATGACGCAGACGATGGTCGTCAACGAGCAGAACATCGAGCGCGCGAAGCAGTACGTCCGGAACGGCCCCGAGGGCCACCCGGGCGCGAACTACGTGAAGCGACCGGACGGCCGACGCGTGCGCGTCACGGAGAAGGTCTGCGAGGAGCTCGCCGAGCGCATCGAGACGGGCTGGGAGGTCCAGCGCCACCTCATCGACGGCGACATCGTGATCTTCAACCGCCAGCCGAGCCTGCACCGGATGTCCATCATGGCCCACGAAGTGGTCGTGATGCCGTACAAGACGTTCAGACTCAATACCGTCGTCTGCCCGCCGTACAACGCGGACTTCGACGGCGACGAGATGAACATGCACGCCCTCCAGAACGAGGAGGCGCGCGCGGAGGCGCGCGTTCTCATGCGCGTGCAGGAGCAGATCCTCAGCCCGCGCTTCGGTGAGAACATCATCGGCGCGATTCAGGACCACATCAGCGGGATGTACCTCCTGACGCACGACAACCCGCAGTTCAACGAGACGCAGGCTCTCGACCTGCTGCGGCAGACCCGCATCGACGAACTCCCCGAGCCGGACGGCACCGACGACGCGGGCGCGGAGTACTGGACGGGCTACACGCTGTTCAGCGAACTCCTCCCGGACGACCTCAACCTCGAGTTCAAGTCGAGTTCGGGCGAGGACGTCGTCATCGAGGACGGCCAGCTCGTCGAGGGCACCATCGACGAGGACGGCGTCGGCGAGTTCGGCAGCGACATCGTCGACACCATCACGAAGGTGTACGGCACGACGCGCGCGCGCATCTTCATCAACGAGATCGCGGCGCTCGCGATGCGCGCGATCATGCACTTCGGGTTCTCCATCGGCATCGACGACGAGACGATTTCGGCGGAGGCCCAGGAGCAGATCGACGACGCCATCGAGAACGCCTACGACGACGTCGAGCGCCTCATCGACTCCTACGAGTCCGGCGACCTCGAGAGTCTGCCGGGCCGGACCATCGACGAGACGCTGGAGATGAAGATCATGCAGACGCTCGGGAAGGCCCGCGACTCCGCGGGGAACATCGCGGGCGACCACTTCGACGACACGAACCCCGCCGTCGTCATGGCGGAGTCCGGGGCGCGTGGGTCGATGCTGAACCTCACGCAGATGGCGGGCTGCGTCGGCCAGCAGGCCGTTCGGGGCGAGCGCATCAACCGCGGCTACGAGGACCGCACGCTCAGCCACTACAAGCCGAACGACCTCTCCGCGGACGCCCACGGCTTCGTGGAGTCCTCCTACACGTCCGGCCTGGATCCGAAGGAGTTCTTCTTCCACGCGATGGGCGGCCGCGAGGGCCTCGTCGACACGGCGGTCCGGACCTCGAAGTCCGGCTACCTCCAGCGCCGCCTCATCAACGCGCTCTCCGAACTGGAGACGCAGTACGACGGGACCGTCCGGGACACCTCGGACACCATCGTCCAGTTCGAGTTCGGCGAGGACGGCACCAGCCCCGTCCGGGTCGCCTCCGACGAGGAGTCCCCGGTCAGCAAGGAACAGATCGACAATCTCGCCGACCGCATCCTCGAGTCCGAGTTCGAGTCCGAGGTCGACCTCGAGGAGTTCATCGGCGAGCGCGAACCGCCCACGAACCTCTCCGAGCACGGCGAGTCCTGGACGGCGTCCGACGCGACTTGGAGCGCCGAGGGGGACGACTAGATGACCGAGATCACAGACGACATCGAGGCGGTCGTGGAGGACACGGACCTCACGCGACGGCTCAAAGACCAGGTGTACGACACCATCGAGGCCCGCGAGGGCGTCGACACGCAGACCGCCGACTACATCGCGAAAGCGGTCGAGTCGCGCTACAAGAGCTCTCGCGTCGACCCGCTCGACCCGGTCGGCACGGTGAGCGCACAGTCCATCGGGGAACCCGGGACGCAGATGACGATGAACACCTTCCACTACGCGGGCGTCGCGGAGATCGACGTCACGCAGGGCCTTCCGCGCCTCATCGAACTCGTTGACGCCCGGAAGAACCCGGACACGCCGATGATGACCGTCCACCTCGAGGACGAGTACGGCGACGACCGCGAGCGCGCTCACGAGGTCGTCTGGAACCTCGAAGCGACGAAGATCCTCGCGCTCGGCGACATCTCGACTAACGTCGCGGACATGACCGTCACCATCAGCCTGAACGAGGACACACTCCTCGAGCGCTGGCCGACCGAGAGCGACACCACGGAGATCGCGCGCGAGATCGCGGAGACCATCGAGAACAGCCTCGGCGTGACGGTCACCCAGTCCGGCACCGTCCTCGAGTTCGGCCCGGAGGAGCCGTCCTATCGGGAGCTCCTGCAGCTCGTCGAACAGCTCCGCGACATCGTGTTCAAGGGCATCGAGGACATCACGCGCGTCGTCATCCGCAAGGAGGAGACCGAGCAGGGCGAGGAGTTCGTCCTCTACACGGAGGGCTCCGCGTTCAAGAAGACGCTCAAGATCGAGGGCGTGGACGCCTCCCGGACGACGTGTAACAACATCCACGAGGTCCACAAGACCCTCGGTATCGAGGCCGCCCGCGAGTCCATCATCGACGAGACGATGACCACGCTCGAAGAGCAGGGTCTCGACGACGTGAACATCCGCCACCTGATGCTCGTCGCGGACATCATGACGAACGACGGCACCATCCAGTCCATCGGCCGGCACGGCATCTCCGGCAACAAGGACTCGGTGCTCGCGCGCGCCGCGTTCGAGGTCACCGTCAACCACCTGCTCGACGCCGCCATCTACGGCGAGGCAGACGACCTCGACGGCGTCATCGAGAACGTCATCGTCGGAAAGCCGATCCGACTCGGCACCGGCGACGTCGACCTCCGCATGGGTACGACCGGAAAGTGACGGTCACCCTCACCGACGAGGCACGACAGTACATCGCCGCGTTCGAGGACGCCACCGACGCCACCGCCGTCGACTGCGTCGTCGAGGGCGACCCGGAGCGCGTCGTCTTCGTCGTGAAAGCGGGCGAGATGGCGCAGGCCATCGGTCGCGGCGGCGAGCGCGTGCAGTCGCTCTCGGAGCGACTCGGCCGCGACGTCGAACTCGTCGAGGACGCCCCGACGCCGGAGGGGTTCGTCGCGCACGCCCTCAGCCCCGCCGCCGTCTACAACGTCACCATCAGCGAGAACGACGACCTGGTCGCGTACGCCGAAGTCGCGCACGAGGACCGCGGCGTCGCCATCGGCGAAGCGGGGCGGAACATCGAGATGGCGAAACGCCTCGCGAAACGCCACTTCGACGTCGACGACATCCAACTCACCTAGGCGGGCGATGCGGCGCTCGCGTCCCGCTCGCCGCGTCCTCTCTCGCCCCCCACGTTCTTGTGTTCCGATCCCGCACCGGACGGTATGCGCAGGTGGCTCCCGTGGTGACCGTCTCGGAGCGCCTCCTGGCGGCGCTCGCGAGCTATCAGGCGCTCCTCGTCCAGTTCGCGCTCTTCGTCGTCGCGGCGCTCCTCGTCTACGCGGCGGGCCGCCTCCTCGTCGTCCCGCCGGTCGTGCGCGTCGTCCGCGCGCGCAACCGCGAGAACCCGACGCTCGTGCGCGCGACGCGCCTCTACGCGAAGATCGTCGTCGCCGCCGTCGCCCTCGTGTTCGCGACCGTCGCCGCCGGCTTCGGGCAGGCGCTCCAGGGCTCTGCCATCGTCGTCGCGGCGGCGACGCTCGCGGTCGGGGTCGCGGGCCAGGAGGCCATCGGAAACCTCGTCAGCGGGGCGTTCCTCGTCGCGGACCCCGACTTCAACGTGGACGACTACATCCAGTGGGACGGTGGCGAGGGGACGGTCCTCACGGTCGACTTCCGCGTGACGCGCGTGCGAACCATCGCCGGGGAGACGGTCACCGTGCCGAACTCGCAGTTGACCGCGAGCGCGCTCACGACGCCCTACACGGGCGAACGCTACCGGCTCACCGAACGCTTCGGCGTGCGCTTCGACGACGACGTCGAGGCGGCGATCCGTCTCGCCGAGGAGGCCGCGCGCGTCGACGACCGCGTGCTCGACCATCCCGAACCGACGGTTCACGCCGCGGGGTTCGGCTCGACGTCGGTCGACCTCGTCGCGCGCTACTGGGTCGGGGATCCGACGGAGACGCCGATACTCGACGTGCGCTCCGCGTACGTCCGGCGCGTGAACGAGCGCTTCGCGGACGCCGGCCTGACGCTGAACCCGCCGAGTCAGACCGAACTCTCCGGATCGGTCGCCGTCGCGGACGACGACGACGCCCCGCGTGCCCCGTGAACCCACGGACGCCGGCGAAAGGCCGGGCTTAAGTAGTTGCGAGGGGAATTCGTGCGTATGCCGAACGGTAAGTACGCCGCGCGCAAACTGAAGAAGGACCGCCAGACGCACCGGTGGTCCGACTCCGACTACGCGCGCCGGGAGCGGGGTCTCTCCGAGAAGTCCGACCCCCTCGAGGGCGCGCCGCAGGGACGAGGCATCGTGCTGGAGAAGGTCGGGATCGAGGCTAAACAGCCCAACTCCGCCATCCGGAAATGCGTCCGCGTTCAGCTCATCAAGAACGGGAAGCAGGTCACCGCGTTCTGTCCCGGTGACGGCGCCATCTCGTTCATCGACGAGCACGACGAGGTCACCATCGCCGGGATCGGTGGCGCGAAGGGTCGCGCCATGGGCGACCTCTCCGGTGTCAACTACAAGGTCGAGAAGGTGAACGGCGTCTCGCTCATCGAACTCGTTCGCGGTAACGCGGAGAAACCCGTCCGATAATGTCCACGGAAGAAGCCCCCGAACCCGAGAAACCCGCCGGCGGCGAGGAGTCCGCGGAAGCCGACCTCTTCGGCGTCTGGGACGTCTCCGAGATCAGCTACGCTGACCCCTCGACGAAGCGCTACATCACCGTGACGCCCATCGCGCACACGATGGGGCGCCACGCGTCCAAGCAGTTCCAGAAGAGCCAGATCTCCATCGTGGAACGGCTCACGAACCGTCTGATGAAGACGGGCCGGAACGCCGGCAAGAAGCAGAAGGCGCTCAAGATCGTGCGCGAGGCGTTCGACCTCGTCAACGAGCGCACCGACGAGAACCCCGCGCAGGTCCTCGTCACCGCCGTCGAGAATGCGGCGCCCCGCGAGGAGACCGTCCGCCTGAAGTACGGCGGGATCTCGGTCCCGAAGGCCGTCGACGTCGCGCCCCAGCGTCGCGTCGACCAGGCGCTCAAGTTCATCGCCGACGGCGCGCACAATGATTCGTTCAAGACCGACACGTCCGCCGCCGAGGCGCTCGCGAACCAGCTCGTTCGCGCCGCCGACTACGACGTGCAGGTCTACGCCGTCGCCCAGAAGGAAGAGAAGGAGCGCGTCGCGGCCGCCGCCCGCTAACCCGGGCGTCCTCTCTCTCGTTCTCGTCTGTCTTCTCACCGCGTAGCCGCCGCGCCGTCCCGCGCGGACGCGGCGCGCCGCCCGGTTTCGTCTCGTTCGCGGCGCTCCCCACCCACGGCGCACTCTGCTCGCCGTTCGCGCGTTCCGCGGTCCCTCCGGGCCCGCGTGTCGTTCGCGTGTTCGGCGAGCCCTCGCTATCGCTCGGGCTCGCCTGCTCGCGCTTCCGTCGCTCGCCTCCCCGCGGAGCTTCGCCGGCGCTCAGCTCCGCGTCAGTCCGCCGCGGGGCCGGTGGTCGTCTCGTGGCCGTCGACGAACGCGCGCACGAGGTCGACGAGCGCGCGCCGGTACGCGGACTCGTCCGGGTCGCGCGCGAGCGTGCGGAACTGCTCCTTGAACCAGGTGAGGTCGATGCCGGGCGCGTCGGCGTCGGCGAGCGCGGCGAACTCGTAGATGCGGTGGTCGTCGGTGACGGCGTCGTGGCGTTCGAGGAGCGCGAGCGCGAACGCGGCGTTGACGGCGGTGAGTTCGGGGCCGGCGGCGGCGGTGATTCGGTAGCCGTTCGCCGGTTCCTGGGCGGGCTGTTCGGCGACGGCGGTGGCGAGCTGTGATTCGAGGAAGGTGAGGAGCTTGTCGGTGGGCGCGACGTCGAGCGTGATGTCGTCGGCGTAGATGTCCTTCGCGTGGTTCGCGAGCTGTTCGCACTGACGGAGGACGTGGCGTTCGACGCGCCGGCCGGGGATGGCGAGGAAGAGCACCTCGGAGAGGTCCATGGTGTGCGAGACGTGCCCGGCCTCGTAGCGCGCCATGTGCGCGTACTCGTGGAGGGCGAGTTCGCGCGCCATGAGGGAGGTGGCGGCGCGCCGCGAGATGTTGAGGACGTGCCGGTCGTCGTAGTGTCCGGCCCACGTCCGCTCGTCCGGGTCGTCGCGCACCCGGACCTCAACCGGCTTCTCGAGGTCGTACTCGTATTCGAAGAGGTCCCGCGCGCCGAGGAACGGCCCGGCGGGGACGGAACCGAGAACCCGTACGTCCATGCGTACTGTTGGCACGGTCTGGCGGGGATTGACTCTTTCGCCCGCGGCGGGTCCGGCGGGCGTTTCGCGTCCGTCGACCACGCGAACGCCGCCGGCCGTGCGCGCGGGCGACCAGCGTTTCACCCGTGTCACGCCGCCACACTCCCGCAAACGGAAACACTACCCTTTTCAACCCGCTGGCGGTACACACGTGCATAATGGGCCGACGCAAGAAGATCGTCGAACAGTGCGAGCGGCTGATGGACAATCCGGATCAGATCCGGAACATCGCCATCGCCGCGCACGTCGACCACGGGAAGACGACGCTCACCGACAACCTGCTCGCCGGCGCGGGCATGATCTCCGACGAGACCGCGGGCGAACAGCTCGCGATGGACACGGAGGAGGACGAGCAGGAGCGCGGCATCACCATCGACGCCGCGAACGTCTCCATGACGCACGAGTACGAGGACGAGGACCACCTCATCAACCTCATCGACACGCCGGGCCACGTCGACTTCGGTGGCGACGTGACCCGTGCGATGCGCGCCGTCGACGGCGCGCTCGTCGTCGTGGACGCCGTCGAGGGCGCGATGCCGCAGACGGAGACGGTCGTTCGGCAGGCGCTCCGCGAGGGCGTCAAGCCGGCGCTGTTCATCAACAAGGTCGACCGCCTCATCAGTGAGCTCCAGGAGGGCCCGGAGGAGATGCAGGAACGCCTGCTCGGCGTCATCCACGAGGTCAACGAGCTCATCCGCGGGATGACCGAGGAGATGGACGACATCGACGACTGGACCGTCTCCGTCGAGGACGGCACGGTCGGCTTCGGCTCCGCGCTCTACAAGTGGGGCGTCTCCATGCCGTCGATGCAGCGCACCGGCATGGACTTCGGGGACATCATGGAACTCGAGCGCAACGACGAGCGCCAGGAGCTCCACGACCGCACGCCGCTCTCGGACGTCGTGCTCGACATGGTCTGTGAGCACTTCCCGGACCCCATCGAGGCCCAGCCCCGTCGTATCCCGCGCATCTGGCGCGGCGACGACGAGTCCGACATCGCGGAGTCGATGCGTCTCGTCGACGAGGACGGCGACGTCGTCCTGATGGTGACGGACATCGGCGTGGACCCGCACGCGGGCGAAATCGCGGCGGGCCGCGTCTTCTCCGGCACCCTCGAGAAGGGCCAGGACCTCTACGTCTCCGGCACCGCCGGGACGAACCGCGTGCAGTCCGTCGGCATCTACATGGGTGGCGAGCGCGAGGAGGTCGAGCACGTCCCCGCCGGCAACATCGCCGCCGTCACCGGCCTGAAGGACGCCATCGCGGGCTCCACCGTCTCCAGCGTCGAGATGACGCCGTTCGAGTCCATCGAGCACATCTCCGAGCCGGTCATCACGAAGTCCATCGAGGCCCAGAACATGGACGACCTGCCGAAGCTCATCGAGACGCTCCAGCAGGTCGCGAAGGAGGACCCGACGATCCGCATCGAGATCAACGAGGACACCGGCGAACACCTCATCAGCGGGCAGGGCGAACTCCACCTCGAAGTCATCACCCAGCGCATCGAGCGCAACCAGGGTATCCCGGTCAACACCGGTGAACCCATCGTCGTCTACCGCGAGGCCCCGACGCAGGAGTCCCGCGAGGTCGAGGGTCGCTCGCCGAACCGGCACAACCGCTTCTACATCACCGTCGAACCGCTCGCCGAGGAGATCGTCGAGCAGATCAAGCTCGGCGAGGTCTCGATGGACATGCCCGAGCAGGAGCGCCGCGAGGCCCTCCAGGACGCCGGGATGGACAAGGACACCTCCCAGGAAGTCGAGGAGATCCACAACACGAACGTCTTCATCGACGACACGAAGGGTATCCAGCACCTGAACGAGACGATGGAGCTCGTCATCGAGGGCCTCGAGGAGGCGCTCGACGACGGCCCGCTCGCCGGCGAACCCGTGCAGGGCGCGCTCATCCGCCTGCACGACGCGCGCCTCCACGAGGACGCCATCCACCGCGGCCCCGCGCAGGTCATCCCCGCCGTTCGGCAGGCCGTCCACAACGCGCTCATCGACGCGCGCATCAAGCTCCTCGAGCCGATTCAGGACGTCCGCATCGACGTCCCGACCGAGCACATGGGCGCCGCGTCCGGTGAGATTCAGGGTCGGCGCGGCCGCGTCGACGACATGTACCAGGAGGGCGACCTGATGGTCGTGGAGGGCATCGCGCCCGTCGAGGAGATGATCGGCTTCTCCAGCGACATCCGCTCCGCCACCGAGGGCCGCGCGTCCTGGAACACCGAGAACGCCGGCTTCCGCGTGATGTCCGACAACATGCAGACCGAGAAGATGACGGAGATTCGCGAGCGCAAGGGCATGAAGACCGAACTGCCCGAAGCGATCGACTACTTCTAAGGCCACGCCGTCGGCCCACCGTTCTTCGAAG
>JBDGUG010000073.1:0-20754 GCA_042216135.1 Halarchaeum sp.
GGGTGCCGATGCTGGAGCCGGCGCTGCTGCGCGAGGTCGTGGTCGGCGTGACGCGCGCGGCGTCGCTCGACGTGGACAAGATCGTCGCGCCGGAGGCGATGGGGATCCACATCGCGACCGCCGTCTCGCTCCAGACGGACGTCCCGCTGGTGGTCATCCGCAAGCGCGAGTACGGCCTGGAGGGCGAGGTCGACCTCCACCAGCAGACGGGCTACTCGGAGTCGGAGATGTACATCAACGACGTCGAACCCGGCGACCGCGTGCTGATCGTGGACGACCTGCTGTCGACGGGCGGGACGCTCGCGGCGATCACGGACGCGCTGGACGACATCGGCGCCGAGATATCGGACATCGTCGTCGCCCTGCGGAAGGTCGGACCGTCGGCGCTCGACGACACGGAGTACGAGGTCACGAGCCTCCTCGACGTCACCGTGGACGAGGACGGCGTCACCGTCCACGACTAAGCACGCCCGTGGATAGTTCCTCTCTCTGACCGGGGAAAATAGGCGAGAACACGGAACCTTTATCGGAGAGAGCGCGCTCGTCGTGGACAACATGGCGTCCGAGACGGACACGGAGATAGACCTCGAATACGGACTCGACGACCGACCGCCGTGGGCGAGGGCGATACTGCTCGGCCTCCAGCACGTCGCCGTGATGATAGTGCCCGCCACCGCCGTCGCGTACATCGTCGCCGGCGCCGTCGGCCTCGACGCCGGCACCACGGCGTACGTCGTCCAGATGGTCCTGCTCTTCTCCGGTCTCGCCACCGTCGTCCAGGCCTACACCGTCGGTCCAGTCGGCGCGAAGCTCCCCGTGGTCATGGGGACGAGTTTCACGTTCGTCGGCGCCGCCTCCACCATCGGCGTGAACTACGGCCTCGGAGCCGTCTTCGGCGCCATCCTCGTCACCGGATGGCTCGTCGAGGGCGTGATCGGCTGGCAGTTCGAGCGCATCCAGAAGTACTTCCCGCCGCTCGTCACCGGCCTCGTCGTCGTCATCATCGGCCTCTACCTCGTCCCCGCCGCGATGGATAACGCCGCGGGCGGCGTCGGCACCGACCACTACGGCGCGCTCTACAACCTCGCGCTCGCCGCGTTCGTCCTCGGCGCCGCCGTCGTCCTCAATATGTTCACGTCGGGCGTCACCCGCCTCCTCAGCACCCTCATCGCCATCGCCGTCGGCTACGTCGGCGCCGTCGCCCTCACCGCCACGGGCGTCGCGCCCGGCCTCGTCGACTTCTCCGCCGTCGGGAGCGCCGCCTGGTTCGCGATTCCGCGCCCCGGCCGCTTCGGCTTCTCCCTCCACCCCGTGCCCGTCGTCACGTTCGCCTTCCTCTTCCTCGTCTCCGCGATGGAGACGGTCGGTGACATGTCCAGCGTCACCGCCGCCGAGGGCCGCACCCCCACCGACGACGAGTTCCGCGGCGGCCTCTTCACGGACGGTCTCATGAGCTCCATCGGCGGCGTCTTCGGCGCGTTCCCCGTCACGTCGTTCTCCCAGAACGCCGGCGTCATCAACTTCACCGGCGTGATGAGTCGGCACGTCGTCGGCATCGCGGGCGTCGCGCTCGCCGTCCTCGGCCTCAGCCCGAAAGTCGGCGCCGTCGTCGCCACCATCCCGAGCGCCGTCTTCGGCGGCGCCGTCCTCCTCATGGCCGGGATGGTCGCCGCGTCCGGCGCGCGCCTCATCACCCTCCACGCGACGCTCGACCGGCGGAACATGGTCGTCCTCGCCGTCTCGCTCGGCCTCGGCCTCGGCGTCGCCACCACGCCCGAGGCGCTCGCCGGCCTCCCGCGGGCCGCCGAGACGTTCTTCGGCGAACCCGTCATCGTCACCGCGCTCTCCGCGCTCCTGCTCAACACCTTCGTCCCCGGCGAGCAGAGCCCGCTCTTCGACGACCCCGAGACGCCCGCGCCCGACGGGAGCGCGACGGCCGCGGACGACTGACCGGCCGACCGCTCGCCCCCGCCAGCGTGGACGCTAACACGAGCCACGGAGGTGCTTTACGTGCCGCGCGTCTCAGTCGCGTATGGACTACTCCATCGCCCTCGAGCGCGCCTTCGACGCGCTCCCCGAGCGCCCCGCCGACGCCGACGCCCGACTCACCATCCCCGACCCCGAGGGTGAGACGGACGGCGCGTTCACGCGCCTGACGAACGTCGCCGCCATCGCGGACGCGGTGGGTCGCGAACCCGACCACCTCTACCGGAACGTCCAGCGCGAACTCAACACGAGCGGCCAGTTCGACGGCCAGCGCGCCCGATTCAGCGGCTCGTTCTCCGTCGCGGACTTCGAGAACGCCATCGACGCGTACGTCGCCGAGTTCGTCACCTGCTCCGAGTGCGGCCGCCCCGACACCCGACTCGTCACCGAGGACGGGGTCGACATGCTCCGCTGTACCGCCTGCGGGGCGTTCCGGCCCGTGCAGAAGAAGACGAACACGACCCGGCAGGCCCGCGAGACGGTGGAGTCCGGGAAGACGTACGAACTCGAAATCACCGGTACCGGCCGGAAGGGCGACGGCGTGGCCGAACGCGGCGACTACACCGTCTTCGTCTCCGGCGCCCGCGAGGGCCAGACCGTCCGCGCGTACGTCGAGAACACGAGCGGCAGTCTCGCGTTCGCGCGCCTCGTCTAGACGGCCTCGTCCGGGTCGTGGCGCTCGCGCATCCGGTGAGCCTCGCTCCGGTAGCGCTCGACCAGGTCCGGGTCGTCCACGTCCGAGAGCCGTTCGTCTTCGACGTCCATCGCGGCCGTCACCGTCGGCGCGCCCGCCGCGCTCCCGTAGCGGTTGTACGCCCACTCCCGCTGGAGCGAGCGCGTTCCGTCCGGCGTCGCGTACGTCGTGACGATGATGTTCGGGGAGTCCGCGGAGAACGCCCGCTCGACCATCCACACGCGCGTCTCGTCGTTCACGCCCGCGGATAGGTGCGCCCGCTACAAGACCCCCCGCCCCCTCCCGCGCGTCGGGACTCGACGCCAGCGGCCAAACGCTTACGCCGCTCGACGGCCTCCGGGAGCGTATGGCAGACAGAAGCCCGCTCCTGAACGCCCTCCTCGGCGCCGTCGCGACCGTCGTGCTCTCCTTCACCGTGATATCGCCCGTCCTCGGCGGCGCGCTCGCCGCCTACCTCCAGGGTCCCGACGAACGCGACGGCGTCCGCGTCGGCGCCTACTCGGGGTTGATAGCGTCCGTGCCGATACTCCTCGTGTTCCTGCTCGCGCTCGCGTTCTTCCCGTTCCTCCCGCTCCGCGTGGCGGCGTTCGGCCTCGTCCTCGCGGTCGTGGTCGCCGTCTTCGTCGTCGGCTACACCGTCGCGTTGAGCGTCGTCGGCGGCTGGCTCGGCGCGTACGCCCGCCGCGAATACAGCTGAACGGCCCGCATCTCGCGTCCGGCGCGCCTCGCGCTCCTCGGAGAACAGTCCGGCCGCTAGTTCGTCGTCACGACCTCGACCACGTCGTTGTGGTCGAGTACGGTGTCCTTGCCGAGCTGGCGCTTCGAGCGGCAGTCGATGCCGTGGAGGAAGCCCTCGCCGATGTCCGAGTGGATGTAGTAGGCGAAGTCCTCCGCGGTGGCGTCCTCGGGGAGGAGGAAGACGTCCGGGAACGGCCCCTGCGTCCAGTTGAGGCTCGCGTCGCCCGTGAATATCGCTTTCAGGCCGAGTTCGTCGAACAGCGCCGTCTCCAGCGCGCCCTGCACGCCCGTCCCGTCGAACTCGGTGACGAACTCCCGAATCTGCTCTAAGCCCGCTTCCTGCTCCTCCGAGACGTCCGCGACGATGTCGAAGTCGCCGTCGCCGGGCGTGTAGTCCACGACGCCCTGCTCGGCCGCGTTCTTCAGCGCTTTCTCCGCGTGCACGCTACACGGGACGATGGCGACGTCCTCGTACTCGGGGTCGCTCGTTATCTCGTCGTAGTTCGCCCGGCCCTCGGGCGTGTCGAGTTTGTTCGCGGCGACGACCATCGGCTTCGTGCGCTCGCGGATGGCGCGCGCGAGGTCGAGTTCGTCCGCGTCGTCCCACGTCGCGGGGTCGAGTTCGAGGCCGAGGCCGAGGATGATCTGCTTGATCTCGTCCTTGTTCGTGCCGAACGCGCTCATCTGCTCCGCGAGTTCGACCTCCAGTTCGGTCTCGGTGGTGTGCGCCGTCTCGAAGCGCTCGATGCCCTTCCGCAAAATGGAGAGATACCACTGGTCGAGTTCCTCCTCGAGGAAGTCGATGTCCTCGCGCGGGTCGTGGCCCTCCGTCGGTTCGCCCTCCGCGTCCGTCTTCCCGGAGAAGTCGACGATGTGGACGAGCACGTCCGCCTCGTTCAGGTCGGTGAGGAACTGGTTCCCGAGTCCCTTCCCCTCGTGCGCGCCCGGGATCAGGCCGGCGACGTCCACGAGTTTCGTCGGGACGAAGCGCTGTCCGTCCTCGCAGTAGCCGGCGTTCGGCGAACACGACTCGTCGAACTCCGGCGCGGCGCAGTCGGTGCGCACGTACGCCTCGCCCACGGCGGGGTCGATGGTCGTGAACGGGTACGCGCCCTCCGGCACGTCGTTCATCGTCGCCGCGTTGAAGAAGGAGGACTTCCCCACGGACGGCTTCCCGACCAGTCCGATCTTGTAGCTCATTGACCCATCGAACGCCGCCGACGCCTAAATGGCCTTCTGAAGCCCGCTGGCGTGTGATACGGCCACACGAGACATACGGCGAGCGCCCGCCGGTACGGGCCGGACGGCTGGCCCGCCCGCACCGTCGCCCTCCCGCAATCGTTTTCCCGTCGCTTTCCATGGGTCGCGGCATGGAGCGTCGCGCCCTCCTCGCGGCCGCCGCCGCGGCCCTCCCCGCCCTCGCCGGCTGTAGCGGCCTCACCGGCGGCCGCGTCATCGACGACGGCCCGCCCGCGGACTGCGGCGTCCGGGACTCCTTCGACGCGAACCGCGGCGCCCTCCCGCCCGACGAGACGCCCACCGACGGCATCCCGCCCGCCGTCGACGCCGCTCCGCCCGCCCCCTCGTTCGACGTCGCCGACTTCGCGCGCAAGACCGTCGCCGGCCGCGACGTCGCCCTCGTCCCGCCCGACGTCGCCTACTACTGGTGGACGCGCGGCGCCGCCCGGTTCGTCGACGCCCGCACGCTCGCCGCGTACGACGACGCGCACGTCTACGGCGCCGTCTCCAGTCCCGTCGGCGGCGCCGACGGCTGCGACCCCGTCCCGTACTGGCCGAGCGGCGACCGGGTCGTCACCTACGGCGGCGCCGACGACGTCCGGGGCGCGCACCGCGCCGCCGTCCTCGCCGACGCCGGCTTCGAGGACGTCTACGCGCTCGACGGCGGCTTCCCCGTCTGGCGCCGCCGCGACCACCCCGTCGCCGGCACCGCGCTCGACGCGTGAGCGCCGCGAGACTTTTCGGCGCGCCGCCCGACCCACCGCACGGATGCTCGCGTCCCTCGCGCTCCTCCTCGCCGGCCTCGTCGCGCTCGTCTGGGGGGCCGCCCGCGTCGTCGACGCCGCCGTCGGCCTCGCCGAACACGCGGGCGTCAGCGCGCTCTTCGTCGGCGTCACCGTCGTCGCCGTCGGCTCCAGCGTCCCCGAGATCGCGACGGCCGCGTACGCCGGCCTCTACGGCGCCGGCACGCTCGCCGTCGGCCACGTCGTCGGCTCCGCCACCTCCCAGATCACGCTCGGCGTCGGCCTCGTCGCCGCCGTCAGCCCGCTCACCGTCCCCCGCGAGCACCTCCCCGCGTACGGCGGCGGGATGTCGCCGCGATGGTCGCGATGCTCGCCGCCGCCGCGTCCGGCACCGTCTCGCGCGTCGAGGGCGTCGCGCTCTGCGCGGGCTACCTCGGCTTCCTCGCCGTCGTCGCCGACCGCGCCGACTTCGCGGACGGCGCTACCGCGCACGACGGCATCGACGACCCGCGGCGCGCGCTCGGCTGGCTCGGCGTCGGCCTCGCCGCCGTCCTCGTCGGCGGCCACCTCCTCGTGACCGAGGGCCGCTCGTTCGCGCTCGCCGCCGGCGTCCCGTCCTACCTCGTCGGCCTCCTCACCGGCCTCGGCACCACCCTCCCAGAGATCGCGGTCGGCCTGCAGGCCGTCCGCGCCGACGAGTCCGGCATCGCCGTCGGCACCCTCCTCGGGTCGAACGTCACCGACCCCCTGTTCAGCCTCGGCGTCGGCGCCGCCGTCGGCGGCCTCGGCGTCGCACACGTCCAGCGCGTCCTCCTCGCCGGCGGCTACATGCTCGCCGTCTCCGCGCTCGTCGTCGCCTACTTCGCCGTCGCCCGGACGATGGGGCGCCGCGCCGGCGTCGTCGTCGCCGCCCTCTACCTCCCCACGTTCGTCCTGCTCTGAGCGGCGAACACGCTTTTCGTGCGCGCGCCGATAGCCCCGCTATGACCGAACGCGTCGTCGTCATGGGCGCGGCCGGACGGGACTTCCACGACTACCTCGCGGCGCTCCGGGACGACCCGGACGTCGAGGTGGCGGCGTTCACGCGCGCGCCCGGACAGAACCTCGGGGAGACCGACGCCGAGGGGTTCGCGGACGTCCCCACCGCGTTCACGCCGGAGGGACGCGGGCCGATCCCCGTCGTCCCGGAGGCCGACCTCGAAGCGACGGTTCGGGAGCGCGACGCCGACACCGTCGCGTTCGCCTACTCGGACGTCTCCCACGAGCACGTGATGCACGCCGCGTCGCGCGCCCTCGGGGCGGGCGCGGACTTCGAACTGCTCGGCCCGGACTCCATCCAACTCGACGTCGACGTCCCCGTCGTCGCCGTGGACGCCGTGCGCACCGGATGCGGGAAGTCCCAGGTGTCGCGGGCGTTCGCCGCCGAAATCGACGACCGGGGACTGGACGTCGGCGTCGTCCGCGAACCGATGCCGTACGGCGACCTGGTCGAGAAGCGCGCGGAGGCCTTCCGCGACGCCTCGGACCTCGCTGGGCTCACCGTGGAGGAACGCGAGGAGTACGAACAGCACGTCGAACGCGGCCACGCCGTCTACGCGGGCGTGGACTACGAGGCGGTGTTCGAGCGCGCGAGCGCCGAGTGCGACGTCGTCGTCTGGGACGGCGGGAACAACGAGTTCGCGTTCGCCCGCCCCGACTATCACGTGGTGCTCGTGGACGCCCTCCGGCCCGACCACGGCGAGCGCTACCATCCCGGCGAGGCGAACCTCCGGCGCGCCGACGCCGTCGTCGTCGCGAAGGAGAACGCCGCGAGCGACGAACAGATCGCCGAGGCGACCGACGTCGCCGAGCGCCTCGCGCCCGACGGCGCGCCGATCCATCACGCGGACTCCGTCGTCTCCGTGGACGACCCCGACGCCGTGCGGGGCCGGGACGTGCTCGTCGTCGAGGACGGCCCGACGCTCACGCACGGCGGCGCGCCCCACGGCGCGGGCTACGTCGGCGCCGAGCAGGCCGAAGCCGGATCGCTCGTGGACCCCGAACCGCACGCCGTCGGGGAACTCGCCGCCGTCTTCGACGAGTACGACCACCTCGACGACGTGCTGCCCGCGATGGGGTACAGCGAGGATCAGATAGCCGACCTGGAGGCGACCATCGACGCGGCGGACCCGGACGTCGTCCTCGCCGGAACGCCCATCGACCTCGCCGCCGTCGTGGACGTCGACGCGCCCGTCGTCCGCGCGCGCTACGACGTCGCCTTCCGCGACACCGACCCCGCCGCGCTGCTCGACGCCGGACTCGACCTCTGAGTCGTCTCGCGCGCCCGTTCAGTCCCGCACGGGCGAGTGCGCGGTCACCTCGACGCCGGGACTGTACACGACGTGCGGGTCGCCCGACGGCTCTCGGAAGCCGTTCACGGCGAACAGGTCGTTCTCGCCGACGTCGAGGGTCGCCTCGCAGGCGCGCCACGGGTCGTGTTCGACTTCGCCGCGCAGGAGCGTCCCGCTCCCCTCGACGTAGAAGCGATAGCGCTCCAGCAGGAACGCGGTGAGGCTCCCCGCGTCGGCCGGGGTCGGACTCCGAGTCGGCGCGTAGGTGGCGTCGAACGAGCACGGGGGGACGCCGCGGTGGGTGCGTTCGCTCTCGAACTCGATTCGGTCGCCGCGGCGGACGATACGCTGGCTGGCGTCGTAGTAGGGGAGCCGATAGGTGGCGCGCGCGAGGCGGACGCCGAGGCGGTCGGTGGCGTCGAGGTTGTAGAAGTAGACGCCGGGGCCGCCCGCGCCGGTGACGTACGTGCGGAGGTTCAACTCGCCGAACGTCGGGGCGACGGCGCGCGGGAAGCGGTACGGCCGGACGTCCGCCATCACGAACGGGACGACGGAGAGGTAGGCGTCGCCGTCGAAGGTGTCCACGGCGAGGCCGTCCGGGAGCGTGTCGGCGACGACGCCGGGGTCGACGGCGTAGGAGGCGACGCAGACGTCCCGCCAGTCCATCGAGATGACGCGCATACCGGTTGTCGGCGCGCGAACCCCTTCGCCCTGCTGGCCTCGATGGTAGCCGGTCTCGGTGGCTCCCGGGACTCCGCGTTCGCCCCGACGCCCGCCCCATCCGACACGTTAATAACTACGAGTGTGGTTTTAATAACCGTGTCTTCGACTCCCGTCACGCGCCGCGACGGCCGCCTCGTCGGCGCCGTCGCCGTCCTCGCCCTCGTCGCGCTCTCCGCGTACGCCGTCGCCGTCGGCCGCGCCGGCAAGGTCGTCGCCATCGGCTGGGTCGCGTTCGCCGCGATGGCCGGCGGCGCGCTCCTCGGCCAGCGCGTCGACGCCGACAGCCCGCGCACCCTCGTCTGGGGGTACGGGCTCGCCAGCGGCGCGATGATAACCAGCGCCGCCGTCTTCCTCGTCCCGCAGGCCGTCGGCTACGACCCCCGGCTCGCCGGCTTCGGCCTCGCCGCCGGCGTCCTCGCCGGGTTCGCAGCGCACACCGCCGGCCACCGCCTCTCCCACCTCGACCTCCCGCTCGACCGCACCGCCGCACAGATCACCGCGCACGCCGTCGCCGCCGGCGCCATCATCGGCGCCGTCTACGCGACCATGCCCGACCTCGGCGCGCTCCTCGGCCTCGCCATCGTCTCCCACAAGGCCCCCGCGGGCTACGCCGCCGCGCGGCGCCTCCGCCACGGCGAGCGCTCCGTCGCCGCGCTCCTCCTGCCCGCCGCCGCCGTCGGCATCGCCGCCGTCGCCGTCGCGCTCCTCCGCCTCCCGCCAGCCCCGGCCGTGGACGCGCTCGTCTTCGGGTTCGCCGCCGGCGTCTTCCTCCACGTCGCCATGGACTTCCTCCCCAGCTGTGAGGTCGGCGGCGAGATACACGCCGCCGTCACGCGCGCCGAGGACGGCCACGACCACGCGCTCCTCGACGCCCTGCGCGTGCAGGCCGTCGCGTCCACCCTCCTCGGGGCGCTCGCGGTGGTCGCCGCCAGCCTCCTCGTCGGCGCCGTCTCGCTCCCGTAGCGGACGAACGGGCAGTTTCGACCCCCGCGCCCCGGGGCGGTGATACGAACACGCTTATATGGTTGGGCGACATTGACGAGCGTACACGATGTCATCCAACGACATTCCCGGTGCGAGTCCGGGGGAACGGGTTCTTCCAGGGCACGTTAGCCCATAATACAGACGAGATCGACGACGCACGGATCTTCGACACGACACTCCGCGACGGTGAGCAGACGCCACGCACGTCGTTCGACTACGACGACAAGCGCGAGATAGCCGCGCTGCTCGACCGGATGGGAGTCCACGTCATCGAGGCCGGATTCCCCGCGAACTCGGAGGCCGAGTTCGAGGCCGTCCGAGACATCGCCGCGGACACGAGCGCCACGACCTGCGGGCTGGCGCGCGTCGTCGAGTCCGACGTCGAGGCCGCACTCGACGCGGGCGTCGACATGGTGCACGTCTTCGCGTCCACCAGCGACGTCCAGATAGAGGACTCGATGCACGCGACCCGCGAAGAGGTCGTCGAGCGCTCCGTCGCCGCCGTCGAGCAGGTCGCCGACGCGGGCGTCGAAGTCATGTACTCCCCGATGGACGCCACCCGAACCGACCCCGAGTATCTCGAAGAGATACTGGAGGCCGTCGACTCGGTGGGCGTCGACTGGGTGAACATCCCGGACACCGTCGGCGTCGCCACGCCGAGCCGGTTCGCCGAACTCGTGCGTTTCGTCCGCGAGCACACGGACGCTCGCGTGGACGTCCACGCGCACGACGACTTCGGGATGGCGACCGCGAACGCCGTCGAGGGGTTCGTCGCGGGCGCCCACCAGGCGCAGGTGAGCGTGAACGGCATCGGCGAACGCGCCGGGAACGCCGCCCTAGAGGAGGTCGTGATGGCGGTCGAGAGCCTGTTCGGTATCGACACGGGCATCGACACGACCTACATCTCCGAGCTCTCCAAGCTGGTGGCGGAGAAGTCCGGGGTACCGATCCCGGACAACAAGCCCGTCGTGGGCAAGAACGCCTTCAGCCACGAGTCCGGCATCCACGCGGCCGGCGTCATCGAGAACGCCGAGACGTTCGAACCGGGCGTGATGACGCCGGAGATGATCGGCGCGGAGCGCTCCATCGTCCTCGGGAAGCACACCGGGACGAACGCCGTCCGCCAGCACCTGGAGGAGGCGGGCTACGACCCGACCGACGACGAGGTGGTGGCGGTCACGAAGCGCGTGAAGGAGCACGCCTCCGAGAAGCGCCGCGTCACCGCCGACGACCTCCACGCGTTCGCGGAGGACGTGGGCGTCGAGCGTTCGTCGACCGAAGTGAGGGCCTGAGATGCCCTCGTTCGGCAACGCTTGCCGGGGCGAGAAGGTTGAAGTGGACACGTCGCCCATCGCCGACAACGATGCGAGCACCAGCGCGACCGGTTCGACCCCGCGTGAGTGCCGCCGTCGCGATTCGCGTCCGCATTGTAGGGGCGTAAGCCCCCGCTACACTCTTCCTCCCCGTCCCGCACCGTCCGTCGAACGCCCCAGCGAACGCACCACCACACCACTATGAGCGAAACCGAACGAACGAACCGAGAGGAGTCGAAACGACTGCCGACCGGCGCCGCGTCCGTCATCGCGGCGCTCGAGAACGCCGGCGTCGAGGCCGCGTTCGGCGTCCAGGGCGGCGCCATCATGCCCGTCTACGACGCCCTCTACGCGAGCGACATCCACCACGTCACGATGGCGCACGAACAGGGCGCCGCGCACGCCGCGGACGCCTACGGCGCCGTCACCGGCGACCCCGGCGTCTGCCTCGCGACGTCCGGCCCCGGCGCGACCAACCTCGTCACCGGCATCGCCGACGCCGACATGGACTCCGAACCCGTGCTCGCGCTGACCGGCCAGGTCGCGACCGACATGGTCGGCAACGACGCCTTCCAGGAGGCGGACACCACCGGCATCACCCGCCCCGTCACGAAGGCGAGCTACTTCGCGAGCGACCCGGACACCGTCGGCGACACCGTCGGCGAGGCCTTCGAACTCGCCCGACAGGGCCGACAGGGACCGACGCTCGTCGACCTGCCGAAGGACGTCTCGAACGCCGAGGACGTCGCCGAACCCGGCCCCGCGACGGGCCCGGAGACGCAGGTCGTCCCCGACGAGGCCGACCCCGAAGCGGTCAGCGAGGCCGCACACGCCCTCGCGAACGCCGAGAAACCCGTCATCCTCGCGGGCGGCGGCGTCATCAAGGGCGAGGCGACCGCGGAACTCCGCCGGTTCGCCATCGAGCACGAGATTCCCGTCGTCACGACGATGCCGGGCGTCGGCGCGTTCGACGAGACGCACGACCTCGCGATGGAGATGGCGGGCATGCACGGCACCGGCTACGCGAACATGGCGATCACGCACTGTGACGTCATGCTCGCGGTCGGCACGCGTTTCGACGACCGCCTCACCGGCGGCGTCGACACGTTCGCGCCCGAGGCGGAGATCATCCACGTCGACATCGACCCCTCCGAGATCTCGAAGAACATCCACGCGGACTACCCGCTCGTCGGGGACGCCAGCCGCGTCCTCCGACAGCTCGAGGACGCCGTTCCGCGAACGCCCGACGCCGACGGCTGGCGCGACCAGTGCCTCCACTGGAAGGAGGAGTACCCGATGGACTACGACGCGCCCGAGGACGAACCGCTGAAGCCGCAGTTCGTCGTCGAGGCGTTCGACGAAGCCACCCCCGAGGACACCATCGTCACGACCGGCGTCGGCCAACACCAGATGTGGGCCGTCCAGTACTGGACGTTCACCCAGCCCCGGACGTGGATATCCAGCCACGGCCTCGGCACGATGGGGTACGGCCTCCCCGCCGCCATCGGCGCGAAGGTCGCCGCCCCCGACCAGGAAGTCGTCTGCTTCGACGGCGACGGCTCCTTCCTGATGACGATGCAGGGCCTCGCCGTCGCGGTCCGCGAGAACCTCGACATCACCGTCTGCGTCCTGAACAACGAGGCCGTCGGGATGGTCCGCCAGTGGCAGGACGCCTTCTTCGAGGGCCGCCGGATGGCCTCCGAGTACCCGTGGGCGCCCGACTTCGCGACGCTCGCCGAAGCGTTCGGCGCGCAGGGCCTCACCCTCAGCGAGTACGACGACGTCGCCGACACCGTCGCCGCCGCGCGCGACTACGACGGCCCCAGCGTCATCGACTGTCAGATCGACCCGCGCGAGGACGTCTACCCGATGGTCGCCAGCGGCGGTGCGAACGGCCTCTTCGCCCTGCAGGAGGACCACCTATGACGCACGCGATTTCGAAGAAATCGCGGAACGAACGAGCGGCGACAGCCGCGAGCCCCGCGGCAAGTGAGCGCAGCGAGGGCGCCGCGCCCAGCGCGAGCGGGAGCGAACGGAGTGGGCGACACGCGAGCCACGCGACCGAGGGAGGTGTTCGCCGATGACCGGCGAACTCCCCGGTCCCTCGCCCGAGGAGCGCCCGCATCCCACGGCGCGGCGCAACGAGCAGGGCATCCGCATCGACCCGGACGCGGCGAGCGAACTGGAGACGCGACGCGAGGTCATCTCCGCGCTCGTCGACCACGAGCCGGGCGTCCTCGCCGAAGTCTCTGGGCTGTTCGCGCGCCGCCAGTTCAACATCGAGAGCCTCACGGTCGGCCCGACGGCCACCGGCGGGCTCGCGCGCATGACCATCGTCGTCGAGGAGACGGATCCCGGCGTCGAGCAGGTCAAGCGCCAACTGCGGAAGCTCGTTCCCGTCCACGCGGTCCGCGAGTTGACCGCGGCGACCGAGCGCGAACTCGCGCTCATCAAGGTCGACGACGACGACCCCGCGGGCGTCGCGGCCGTCGCCGAGATGTACGGCGGCGAGGCCGTCGAGGCCGGCGCGGAAGTCGTGACGGTCGAACTCACGGGGACCGAGTCCGAGATAGACGCCGCCATCGAAGCGTTCGAGCGCTTCGGTGTGCGCGAGATAGCCCGAACCGGGACCGCCGCGCTCGCAGGCGGAACCGACTTCACCGCAGCGGAATCTACGACGACTGATGACTGACGACACAGCATTCACCCAACCCGTATATCACGAATCGGATACGAACATGGCGCTCCTGGACGACGTGACCGTCGCCGTCATCGGCTACGGCAGCCAGGGACACGCGCACGCGCAGAACCTGAACGAGTCCGGCGTCGACGTCGTCGTCGGCCTGCGCGAGGGCTCGTCCTCCCGCGCGGCCGCCCAGGAGGACGGCCTGCGCGTCGAAACGCCCGCCGCCGCCGCCGCCGAAGGCGACATCGTGAGCGTCCTCGTCCCCGACAACGTCCAGCCCGGCGTCTACGCCGCCATCGAGGACGAACTCGACGAGGGCGACACCCTCCAGTTCGCGCACGGCTTCAACATCCACTACGGTCAGATCGAACCCAAGTCCGGCATCGACGTGACGATGGTCGCGCCGAAGTCCCCCGGCCACCTCGTCCGCCGGAACTACGAGGCCGGCGAGGGCACCCCCGGCCTCGTCGCCGTCTACCAGGACGCCACCGGCGACGCGAAAGAGCAGGCGCTCGCCTACTCGAACGCCATCGGCTGCGCCCGCGCGGGCGTCATCGAGACGACGTTCAAAGAGGAGACGGAGACGGACCTCTTCGGCGAGCAGGCCGTCCTCTGCGGCGGCGCGACCAGCCTCGTCAAGCAGGGCTACGAGGTCCTCGTCGAGGCGGGCTACAGCCCCGAGATGGCGTACTTCGAGGTGCTGAACGAACTGAAGCTCATCGTCGACCTGATGTACGAAGGTGGGCTGATGGAGATGTGGGACTCCGTCTCCGACACCGCCGAGTACGGCGGCCTCACGCGCGGCCCCGTCGTCGTCGACGAGACGGCACGGGAGAACATGGAGGAGGTCCTTGAGCAGGTCCAGAACGGCGAGTTCGCCCAGGAGTGGGTGACCGAGAACCAGGCGAACCGGCCGAAGTACAAACAGCTCCGGCACGCCGAGCAGACCCACGACATCGAGGACGTCGGCGAGCGCCTGCGCGCGATGTTCGCGTGGGCCGACGAGGAGGAGACCGCGGAGGAAGTCGCCGAGGTGAACGCTGAATGAGCGAGGGGACGCTCTACGATAAGGTCTGGGACGCGCACGCCGTCACCGAACTCCCGACCGGACAGACCCAGCTGTTCGTCGGCCTCCACCTCATCCACGAGGTGACGAGTCCGCAGGCGTTCGGGATGCTCCAAGAGCGCGACATCGACGTCGCCTACCCCGAACTCACGCACGCGACGGTGGACCACATCGTCCCGACGGACGACCGCTCCCGGCCGTTCGAGAACGACGCCGCCGAGCGGATGATGGAGGAACTCGAAGAGAACGTCCGGGACGCCGGCATCGAATTCGACGACCCCACCACCGGCAACCAGGGCATCGTCCACGTCATCGGCCCGGAGCAGGGCATCACGACCCCCGGGAAGACCATCGTCTGCGGCGACTCGCACACCGCGACCCACGGCGCGTTCGGCGCCGTCGCGTTCGGCATCGGCACCTCCCAGATCCGGGACGTCCTCGCGACGCAGTGCATCGCGATGGAGAAACAGAAAGTCCGGCGCATCGAAGTCGAGGGCGAACTCGGCCCCGGCGTCGAGGCGAAGGACGTCATCCTCGAGATCATCCGCCGACTCGGCACCGACGGCGGCGTCGGCTACGTCTACGAGTACGGCGGCGAAGCCATCGAGAGCCTCGGGATGGAGGGCCGGATGTCCATCTGTAACATGTCCATCGAGGGCGGCGCGCGCGCCGGCTACGTCAACCCCGACGAGACCACGTACGAGTGGCTCGCGGAGACCGACGCGTACGCCGACGACCCCGAGAAGTTCGAGCGTCACAAGGAGTACTGGGAGTCCATCCGCACCGACGCCGACGCGGAGTACGACGACGTCGTCACCATCGACGCCGACGACCTCGAACCCGTCGTCACCTGGGGGACCACCCCGGGGCAGGGCATCGGCATCACCGACCCGATTCCGGACCCCGAGGAGATGGAGTCCGGCGACGCGGACGTCGCCCGGCGCGCCCAGGAGCACATGCGCGTCGAACCCGGCGACACGATGGACGGCTACGAGATAGACGTCGCCTTCCTCGGCTCCTGCACGAACGCCCGCCTGCCGGACCTGCGCGCCGCCGCGAACATCGTCGAGGGCCGCCAGGTCGCCGACGGCGTCCGCGCGTTCGTCGTCCCCGGCAGCCAGCGCGTCAAGGCCGCCGCGGAAGAGGAAGGCCTGGACGAGATATTCACCGAGGCCGGCTTCGACTGGCGCGACGCCGGCTGTTCGATGTGTCTCGGGATGAACGACGACCAACTGGAGGGCGACGAGGCGTGCGCGTCCTCCTCGAACCGGAACTTCATCGGGCGACAGGGCTCGAAGGACGGCCGCACCGTCCTGATGAACCCGCGGATGGTCGCCGCCGCCGCCGTCACCGGAGAAGTGACTGACGTGCGCGACCTCGAGGAGGTGCCCCTCGCGTGAGCGACCTCGAAGACGGACCCGCGGAGACCGTCGAGGAAGTCACCGGGAGCGGCATCCCCGTGCGCGGGAACGACATCGACACCGACCAGATCATCCCCGCGCGCTTCATGAAGGTCGTCACGTTCGACGGCCTCGGCGAGTACGCGTTCTTCGACCAGCGCTTCGACGACGACGACGAGGAGAAGGACCACCCGTTCAACGAGGAGCGCTTCCAGAGCGCGAACGTCCTCGTCGTGAACGCGAACTTCGGCTGTGGCTCCTCCCGAGAGCACGCCCCGCAGGCGCTGATGCGCTGGGGCATCGACGCCATCGTCGGCGAGTCTTTCGCGGAGATCTTCGCGGGGAACTGCCTCGCGCTCGGCATCCCGACGCTCACCGCCGACCACGAGTCCATCAACGCCCTCCAGCAGTGGGTGGACGACCACCCCGACGAGGACCTGCACGTGGACATCGTGAACGAGACGGTGACGTACGACGGCACCGAGATGAGCGCGAACGTGGACAAGGCCCAGCACAAGGCACTCGTCGAGGGCGTCTGGGACACCACCGCGCTGATGGAGGCCAACCGGAACGCGGTCGACGAACTCGCGTCCTCCCTCCCCTACATCGAGGCCGATGACTGAGGAGGTCGTCGTCATCCCCGGCGACGGCATCGGCCAGGAGGTCGTTCCCGCCGCCGTCGACGTCCTCGAAGCCACCGGCATCGACTTCGAGTTCGTCGAGGCCGACGCGGGCGACCACGTCGCCGCCGAGGGCCGCGACCCCCTCCCCGCGGAGACCCGCGAACTCGCCGCGAACGCCGACGCGACCCTGTTCGGCGCCGCCGGCGAGACGGCCGCGGACGTCATCCTCCCGCTGCGTGACGCCGTCGACTCCTTCGTGAACGTTCGCCCCGCGAAGACCTATCCCGGCGTCGACGCCGTGAAGCCCGAGACGGACCTCGTCTTCCTGCGCGAGAACACCGAGGGCGTCTACGCGGGCCACGAGGCCCGTCTCACCGACGACGTCGCGACGCTCACCCGCGTCGTCTCCAAGCGGGCCAGCGAGCGCCTCGCCGAGTACGCCTGCGACTACGCGCCCGACGGCTTCACCGTCGCGCACAAGGCGAACGTGATGCGCGAGACGGACGGCCTCTTCCGCGACACCGTCCAGGCCGTCGCCGACGAGAACGGCGTCGAGACCGACGCCGCGCTCATGGACGCCATCGCGATGCACCTCTGCATCCGCCCCGAGGAGTACGGCGTCATCGTCTGCCCGAACCTCGCCGGCGACGTCCTCTCCGACCTCGCCGCCGGCCTCGTCGGCGGCCTCGGCCTCCTCCCATCGGCCAATATCGGCGAGGAGCGCGCGCTCTTCGAACCCGTCCACGGCACCGCGCCAGACATCGCCGGACAGGGCATCGCGAACCCCTGCGCGACCGTCCTCTCCGCCGCGATGCTCCTCGACTACCTCGGCTACGAGGACGACGGCGACGCCGTTCGGGACGCCGTCGAAGCCGTCCTCGAAGACGGCCCGCGCACCGCCGACCTCGGCGGCGACGCGACCACCGACGAAGTCGCCGCCGCTATCGTAGACCGGCTCTAATCCCGCGAAAACCCCGTCTTTTCCCGGCTCAGTCCAGTATCTCCGCGCCCCGACCCACCGTAGAGCGATACGCGCGCGCGTCCACGCCCGCGCCCTCGAACGCCCCCACCATCGCCGACGCGACCTCGCGCTGGCGCGCCGGATAGCACGCCGCGAGCACCGCCGGCCCCGCGCCGCTCACCGTCACGCCCGTCGCGCCCGCCTCGCGCGCCGCCTCACAGACCCGATCGTAGCCCGTGATCAGTCGCGCTCGCGCCGGCGTCACCACGCGCTCCTCCATCCCGCGCCCCACCAGGGACGGATCGTCGCGCTCCATCCCCGCCGTCAACGTCGCCGCGCTCCCCACGGTGTGCACCACGTCGTCCATCCCCGCCGACGACGGCACCACCCCGCGCGCGTCCCGCGTCGACACCACGATATCCGGCAGGCACGCCACCAGCGGCACGTCCGCGTCCACGCTGAACATCCCGTCCCCGCGAACGACCGTGAACCCGCCGAGGATCGCCGGCGCGACGTTGTCCGCGTGCGCCTCCCCCGACACCGCCGCCTCCCCCTCCGCCGCAACCCGCACCAGTTCCTCGCGCGAGTTCCCGCGCTCGTAGAGCCGATCCAGCGCCACCGCCGCCGCCGCCGCCGACGCCGCACTCGACCCCAGCCCCGACGACGGCCGCACCCCCTTGTCTATCTCGATGCGCGCCGGCGCGTCCAACTCGCGCGCCACCACCCCCGCCGTGTTCTTCCGCGGATCCTCCGGAATGTACTGCGCCCCGGCGCCCGAGACCTCGATCGTGGTCTCCTCGGCCCGCTCAACGCGGACGACGTCCGCGGGCCGGTCGAGCGCGACGCCGAAGACGTCGAACCCACTCCCCAGGTTCGCGCTCGTCGCAGGGGCACGGACCGTAAGCATGGCCGCTCGTACCGTGGCGGGGGGGAAAAGGCTAGCGAACCCATCCCATCTTTTTCCGGGTCGGGTGCGCCTGCGGCGCACCCGTCACCGCAAAAACATGGGTGAAAAAGGCCGGACTCGCCGCGCTCGGCCGGTGAATCGCGCGAATACTGCCGTTCAGTTCGCACACAGACCAAACGAACCACGGAGGCGAGCGTCCGCGGACCGAGCGGTCTATGGCGAGAACTGCGTTCTCGCTGAGTCACACCCACGCCCTGCGGGCGTTCGCGTGACCGAGAGGACCCGGGACCGGGAGGTCCGCGGCTCCCTCGCGCCTCCGGCGCGAGGCCGACGAACCCCCGGATGGGGTGAGGATGGCTTTTGGCGGAGCTTTTGCCAGCGAGCGAAGCGAGCGCAGCAAAAGGTCGTGCTAAAAGGTCGTGGCGAAACACCTACCCCGTCCGCTCGCGCAGTCTCGTGTATGTTCGGTGTCGTGGGTGACGGGCTGGCGGGGTTGGTGGCGGCGCGGCGGCTGCGTGAGGCGGGTCGGGAGGCTGTGGTGTTCGGGCCGTCGGACGGTGGGCCGCCGGAGGCGGCGTTCCCGGAGCCGGTGCGGCGGGGGGACGACGCGCTGCTCGGACTCGCAGACGACGTCGGGGTGGCGGTGTCGTGGGGCGATGCGGCGGACGCGTTCTACGTGGACGGGACGGTGCATCCGCTCGCTGCGCCGTGGGAGCTGGTGGCGTTCCCGTATTTCGGGCTCTACGACGCGTGGCGGTGGTCGCGGCTCGGCCGCGACGGCGACGCGCCGGGCGCGAGCGAGTCGGCCCGGGAGCGCTGTGTGTCGCGTGCGACTCGCGGGGTCTGCGATTCGGTCGTCGACCCGCTCGCGCGGGCGTACGCGGGCGCCGGCGCGGCGGCCGTGGACGCGGCGTGGTTCGAGTCCTATCTCGCGGGGCGCGGCGAGCGCGGGCGCGTGGACGTCTCGGGGCTGTGCGACGCGCTCCGGGACGGCGTGGACGTGCGGGACGCGCGCGCGGTCGGCCTCGCGGCCGACGCGGGGGGCGTGGAGTCGCTGACGGTCGAGACGGCGGCGGGCGGGCGCGAGACGCACGACGTCGAGGGAGTGGTGGTCGCGGGCGGGCCGGACGTCCTCGCATCGCTCACCGGCTACGAGTGCGATCTCGCGCGCCGCGAGGCCGTGCGCGCGACCGTGCGCGCGCCCGATCCGCCGACGAGCGCGCGGCGGGTCGTGGTCGCCGACGACGCCCCGTTCGACCTGCTCGTCCGGCGCGGGGACGGGCGCGTCTCGACGCACGCGACGGTCGCGCCCGGGGAGAACGTGAATTTCCTCGGCGCGCTCGGCTCGCTCTTCCCCGACTTCGACCCCGGCGGTGCGAGCGAGGTGCGGACGACGCGGGCGCCGTCGGTGGTCTTCGGGCCGGGCGAGCGCGGCGTTCCCGCCGCCTCGGACGCGACGCCGGGCGTCTACTACGCGGGGGTGGCGAGCGAGTCTCAGCGTCCGGCGCCGTCGGCGGGCGGTGCGGTGCGGGCGGGGCGTGCGGCCGCGGCGGCGGCGCTCGCGGGGGTGGCTCGGTGACGGTCGAACTCGTCGATGGCTGCTGGTGGCTGGACCTCGGGGGCGTGAACGCCTACCTCGTGGAAGACGGCGACGACCTGGTGCTCGTGGACGCGGGGATGCCGTGGCAGGCCGACCGGATCCGGCGCGGTATCGCCGAGGCCGGATTCGCGCTGGAGGACGTGACGCGGGTGTTCGTGACGCACTACGACATCGACCACGTCGGCGCGCTCGCGGCCCTCGACGTCGATGCGCCCGTCCACGTCGGCGCGAAGGACGCGGACTTCCTGCTCGGGCGCCGCCGTCCGCCGCTCTCGAACCGGAAGGGGTTCTTCCAGCGCGCCACCGGCCCGCTGGTGTCGGCGCCGCGGCGCGTCGACCCGGTCGCGGACGGCGACGCGCTGGGGGGCTTTCGGGTCTTCGAGACGCCGGGGCACACGCCCGGGCACGTCGCGTACGTCTCCGCGGAGCGCGGTATCGCGTTCCTCGGCGATCTGGTGCGCGAGTCCGCTGGTGGCCTCGTGCCGTCGCCGTGGCTGTTGAGCTACGATACGAGTGCGGTCGCGGAGAGTATTCGGTATCTCTGCGGGGACGGGCCGGCGTTCGAGGTGGCGTGCGTCGGGCACGGGACGCCGCTGGTCCGGGACGGGTCGGGGGCGCTCCGGCGGGCGCTCGATTAGTCGTCGCGCGCGCCGGGGGCGTCCCGGCCGTCGACGTCATCGGGCGCGTCCTGTCCGCCCCGGTGGGTGTCGCCGTCGCCGTCCTCGACGTAGACGTCGTCGGCGAACCCGCCTTCGGCGTGC
>JBDGUG010000073.1:20854-33401 GCA_042216135.1 Halarchaeum sp.
GTCGCCGTCGCCGTCCTCGACGTAGACGTCGTCGGCGAACCCGCCTTCGGCGTGCGGGAACTCGCCGTCGTCGAGGCGTTCGGGCGTCGCCGTCGCCTCGGGGAGGCCGTCCTCGGGCGCGAACTCGCCGAGCGGGTCCTCGGGGGTGACGCCGTGGCGCTCGAAGAACTCGCGGTGGCGCTCGTAGTGGGCGTCTATCTCGTCGGGCGGGAACTCCATCATCTCCGCCCAGCCGTGCCGGTGGAAGTCGAAGGTGCCGACGATGTGCGTTATCTCGCGCGCCGTCGCCTCGTCGTAGCCCTCGCGGAGCGCCTGCAGGTACATCTCGGTGCTCGCGTCGAAGAACGCCTCCAGGTGGGGGACGCGTTCGTCGCGGTACTCGGGGTCCGCCCAGCCGCCGAAGACGGAGACGTGGATGTCGACGAGTTTCTCGTGGACGGCGTCGCCGACGACGGGGAGTTCGAGCGCCGTCCGCGCGGCGAAGTGCGTGACGTTCTGCCGGATTTTCATGTGCGGGCGTTGGGCGCGGAGGCACAAAGGCATAGCCGAACCCGCGAGACCGTGACACACGTCGGCAACGTGTGCCGCCAGCGTGGACGGATAGCAATCGACTTTAACCCGGAATACGCACGCCGATACATGAGCGAGTCGTACGTGATAATTGGCGACGGGGTCGCCGGGAGTTCCGCGGCGGAGACGATTCGCGAGCGCGAACCCGACGCCGACGTCATCGTCCTCACAGACGAGGGCGAAGCCCTGTACAACCGCATCCTCATCAAGGAGTTCGCGAAGGGGAAGCTTCCGGAAGCGCCGATCTCCATCCACGACGAGGAGTGGTACGAGGAGCGCGACATCGACCTACGGCTGAACACGCTCGTCACGGGCGTTGACGTGGACGGACACGTCGTCCACACGCACGAGGGCGACGACGTCGACTACGACAAACTGCTCGTCGCGACGGGCGGAACGCCGACGCAGCTCCCGGTCGATCACTCCGACGCGACCGGCATCCATCACTTCTGGACGTTCCAGGACGCGCGCCGCATCCGCGAGCACGCGGAGGACGCGTCTGATGCGACCATCGTCGGCGCGGGCCTGCTCGGCATCGACCTCGCGGCCATCTGTGCGGCCCAGGAACTCGACGCGAAGTACCTGATGCGCGGGAACCGCTGGTGGCGCTACGCGCTCAGCGAAGACGGGGCGGAGATCATCCACGACGCGCTCGAGGAGAAGGGCGTGGAGTGCGTCTTCGAGGCGGGCGCGTCGCGCTTCGAGACGGACGACGACGGGCACGTCGTCGCGACGGTGGGCGGGAACGACGTCCGCTACGACTCGGACTTCGTCGGGGTCGCTATCGGACTGAACTTCAACGTCGAGTTCCTGCAGGGGACGGACGTCGAGTTCGACGGCGGCGTCGTCGTGGACGAGTACATGCGGACGGACGCGGAGGACGTCTACGCGGCGGGCGACCTCACGAAGTTCTACGACACGATTCGCGGTACGCACGCGCAGAACGGCTCGTGGGGCTCGGCGAAGCAGCAGGGTGCGGTCGCGGGTCACGCGATGACCGCGGACTCCGTCGAGGACGTCGACCCGTTCCGCTGGGTCTCCTCGTACTCCATCACGCACTTCGACTTCCCGTTCCTCTCCTTCGGCTTCCCGACGGAGGGCGACGAGCACGCCGAGCGGACGTACGGCGAGAACGAGTGGCGGCGGCTCGCGTTCGAGGACGGGAAGCTCATCGGCGGCGTCCTCATCGGCAACCTCGCGCCGCAGTCGAAGTACAAGCAGCTCATTCGCGCCGAGGCGGACGTCGCGGATCAGACGGACGTCCTCCTCCAGGAGAACTTCGATCTCGAGGAGCTCGACGTCGACCTGGACGAGTAACCGGCCGTTTTCGCCTCCATATCGGTGAGCCGTCTCGCGTTGCCGGCGTAGCCCCGCTTTAGGTGGTCGCGTCCGTAGGCGTGACACCGATGTCCCACATCCTTCGCGCCGAACCCGCCGACGCCGTCGCCGCCGACGAGCGAGTGCTCGACTACGACGAACTCGCGGACCCCGAGTCGTCCGCGTTCCACGCCGCGCTCGCCGGCGAGGGGAGCGATGCCGACGCGCTCGCGGACGGCGTCGTCGTGAAGTACACCGGCTACTATCGGCTCAGCCGCAACTGACCGAAGCCGTTTTCCACGCGAGCACCCCCACGTATGGTATGAGCATGAGCGGCGGGAGCACGGACATGACGCTCGCCTTCGAGCTGGCCGCGCTCCAGCGACTCGCGAAGCCCGGGACGGCGTTCGCGGACGCCCGACAGTGGACGGAGTACGTCGGCGTCGTGAGCGACGAACCGACGTACGTCGTGACGAACTTCACCCGGAAGCGCCGCATCCGACAGGACTTCTTCTCCGGTCCGAAGTCGAAGCGCGAGAGCCTGGAGAACGTGAAGTCCCAGTTCGACACCGACCGGCACGTCTTCGTCGGCGTCGGCGACGACGACGAAGCGCTCGCCGCGGAGACTGGCTGGGAGTACCTCGCCATCGAGGACGCGGCCGAAGCGGCCGGCTGGGCGCTCGGCGGGGAGGAGGAGGACCCGGTCGAGGCCCGCGAGACGGAGCGCGACGACTGGCCATAATGGCCGACCCCGGCGTCCCCGATACCGGCGACGCGCCCGCGGACGACCCGACGGGCGCGACGGCGCTCCCGTGCGGGGAGACGCTCCGCCCCGCCGACATCGACCTCGGGATGCGCGAGTACGCGTGCGCGTGCGGGGACACGCACGCCGTCGTGCTGGACGTCCACCCGCCGACGCGCTTCCTGCCCGCGGACGTCGTCGCGGTGCTCCGCGAGACGGTCGAGGTGGGCGAGGACGACCCGTTCGAGGAGTTCGGCACGCCCCACCTGATGGGGAGTCTGCGCGAGGAGTTTCCGGACGCGGTGGTGACGCTCGACGCGACGGAGGACGGGAGCGCCGGCTACGCGCTCGGCTGGGTCGCGGACTTCGACTCGCGCACGCTCCACGAGCACGTCGTCGAACTCGTCGTCGAACTGATGGAGCACGCGGTCAGTCACACGCGCGACGACGCCGCGTTGGGCGATTTCGAGACGCAGATGCTCGACTTCGACGTCGCCGAGTTCGTGGAGACGTATCGCGCGGAGCGCGACTTCGACGACGAGTACGACCGGCCAGCGTAGGCGCGGGAGGGTGCGGCCGACCGGCCCGCCCCTATCACCCAACATTTCGGCGACACGGCGTGCCGGGAGAGGCACGCTTAACGCACCACCGGTCCTCCGACCCGACGTGTACGTGAGTCGTTCTCCGTCGGAGTGGTGGCCGTGAGCGCCGCGGTCGAGTCGCGGGTCGCCGAGTGGAGTTTCACACGGCGCCTCCTCGTCCTCGGCGGGTTGATGCTCGCCATCGTGTTGAGCGCGCTCGATCAGACCATCGTCTCGACGGCGCTCCCGACCATCGCCTCCGACCTCGGGAGCGTCCAGAACCTCTCGTGGATCGTGACGGCGTACCTCGTCACGACGACGTCCTCGGCGGCGCTCTACGGGAAGCTCTCCGACATCTACGGGCGCCGCCTGCTGTTCACCGTCTCCGTGACGGTGTTCGTCGTCGGCTCCGCGCTCTGCGCGCTCGCCGGCTCCGTCCCCGCCGTGAACGCGTACGTGAACGGGCTCGTCCAGCTCGCGCTCCTCCGCGCGCTCCAGGGTATCGGCGCGGGCGGGCTCTGGGTGCTCGTCCTCTCCATCCTCGGCGACATGTTCGGGCCGCGCAAGCGCTCGGAGTACATCTCCTACATGCTCTCCGGGTTCGGCGCGGCGCTCGTCGTCGGCCCGCTCGTCGGCGGGTGGCTCACCGAGGCGTTCTCGTGGCACTGGATATTCCTCATCAACCTCCCGCTCGGCGCGCTCGCGCTCGTCCTCGTCTGGCGCTACCTCGACGTCCCCCAGGAGACGGTCGACCATCCCATCGACTACCTCGGCGCGCTCCTCCTGGTCGCGGCGCTCACCGCGCTCATCCTCGCGACGTCCCTCGCGGGCGGGGACTACGCGTGGACGTCCCCGACGGTCCTCGCGCTGTTCGCTGCGACGGCCGCGCTCGCCGTCGCGTTCGTCGTCCGCGAGGTCCGGACCCCCGAACCCATCTTTCCCATCGACCTCGTGACGAACCGCGGCGTCGGGGTGGCGATGGGGTTGAGCTTCGTCATCGGCCTCGGCCAGCTCGTCGGCGTCACCTACCTCCCGCTCTACCTGCAGGCGGTCACGGGCGTCTCCGCGACGAGTTCGGGGCTCCTCCTCCTGCCGCTGCTCGGCGGTATGATCGTCGTCTCGGCGGTGACGGGGCAGCTCATCAGCCGCTACGGCCGCCTGCGCGTCTATCCCGTCCTCGGCACGGCCATCGCCGCGGTGGGATACTATCTCTTCGGGACGATGACGCCGGAGACGGGGTTCGCGACGGTGGCGGCGTACATGCTCGTCACCGGCGTCGGCCTCGGCTTCATCAATCCCGTCCTCTCGCTGTCCGCGCAGCTCGCGGTTGATCGCACGCGCATCGGCGTCGCGACGACGAGCGTCTCGGTCACGCGCTCGCTCGGATCCGGCGTCGGGGTGGCGGTTCTCGGGTCGGTGTTCGCGACGACGCTCGCGTCCCGCCTCCGGTCCGAACTCGGCCCGCAGGCGACGACGTACGCCGACGCGGCGCAGAACGTTGACGCGATCCATCAGCTCCCGGCGGGCGTGCAGTCCCAGGTGGTGAGCGCGCTCTCGTCGAGTCTCACGCACACGTTCCTGTTGACCGCGCCCGTGCTCGTCGCCGGCTTCCTGCTCGCGTGGGCGCTCCCGGAGCCCGACCTGGATCGGGGCGGCCCGCAGGACCCGTCGTCGGAGGGCGATGAGCGCCCGGACGGGGCGGGCGCGCCCACCGACGACTAGCGTTACGATTTTCGAAATTCGACTACGAGATTTGCATCATTTCGTGTCGCTTATTACGATGTACGCACTCGTCTCACCCACACATGAGTGACGACCGGACCGTCCTCCTCATCGGGAGCGGCCCGATACAGATCGGCCAGGCGGCAGAGTTCGACTACTCCGGCGCGCAGGCGTGTCGCGCCCTCCAGGAGGAGGGCGCCCGAGTCGTCCTCGTCAACTCCAACCCCGCCACCATCATGACGGACCCCGAGATGGCGGACGAGGTGTACATCGAACCGATCACGACGGAGGCCATCGCGGAGGTCATCGCGACGGAGAACCCCGACGGCGTCATCGCCGGACTCGGCGGCCAGACCGGCCTGAACGTCACCGCCGAACTCGCCGAGGAGGGCGTCTTAGAGGAGTACGACGTCGAGATCATGGGCACCCCCCTCGACACCATCTACGCGACGGAGGACCGCGACCTCTTCCGCCAGCGCATGCACGACCTCGGGCAGCCGGTCCCGCGCTCCACCACCATCTCGCTCGACGAGGGCGAGAGCGTGCAGGACCTCACCGCCGAAGGCCTCGGCGAACGCGTCGAGGACGCCGTCGAGTCCGTCGGCGGCCTCCCGGTCATCATGCGCACCACCTACACGCTCGGCGGCTCCGGGTCCGGCGTCGTCGAGGACATGGACGTGCTCAAAGAGCGCGTCCGCCGCGGCCTCCGCCTCTCCCGGAACGACGAAGTCCTCATCACCGAGTCCATCGCCGGCTGGGTCGAACTCGAGTACGAGGTGATGCGGGACGCCGGCGACTCCACCGTCATCATCTGCAACATGGAGAACATCGACCCGATGGGCATCCACACCGGCGAGTCCACGGTCGTCACCCCCTCGCAGGTCATCCCGGATAAGGGCCACCAAGAGATGCGCGACGCCGCCCTGGAAGTCATCCGCGACCTCGGCATCGAGGGCGGGTGTAACATCCAGTTCGCGTGGCACGACGACGGCACCCCCGGCGGCGAATACCGCGTCGTCGAAGTGAACCCGCGCGTCTCCCGCTCCTCCGCGCTCGCCTCCAAGGCCACCGGCTACCCCATCGCGCGCGTCACCGCGAAGGTCGCGCTCGGCAAGCGCCTCCACGAGATCACGAACGAGATCACCGGCGAGACCACCGCCGCCTTCGAACCCGCCATCGACTACGTCGTCACGAAGGTGCCGCGCTGGCCGAAGGACAAGTTCGACAACGTCGACTTCACGCTCGGCACCGCGATGAAGAGCACGGGGGAGGCGATGGCCATCGGACGCACGTTCGAGGAGTCCCTGATGAAGGCGCTTCGCTCCAGCGAGTACGAACCCGACGTCGACTGGCACGAACTCGACGACGACGAACTCGCCGAGGAGTACGTCGCGCGCCCCAGCCCCGACCGCCCGTACGCCATCTTCGAGGCGTTCGACCGCGGCTTCACGGTCGACGAGGTCATCGACCTCTCCGGCATCGAGGAGTGGTACGTCGAGCGCTTCGCGCGGGTCGCCGACGCCGCGGACGGCGCGAAGTACGGCGAGTTCACGGACGCCGCCATCGAGGGCTTCACGAACCACGAGATAACCGCGCTCGCCGGCGGCGAGTTCGCGGACACCCACGAGTCGTGGCTCCCCGCGGACGTCGACCACGGCCCCGACGGCGACGAACCCGAGGCGCGCCCCGACGGCGCGGGCGTCACCATCGACGACGTCGAGGAGTCCGTCCCCGGGCGCACCTACAAGCAGGTCGACACCTGCGCGGGCGAGTTCGAGGCGAAGACGCCGTACTACTACTCCGCGCGCGCCCCCGAGTGGTTCAGCGGGCCGTTCGAGGGCGAGGCCGCGGGCGGCGAACTCCGCGTCGACCACGACACCGACTCCGTCGTGGTCGTCGGCGGCGGCCCCATCCGCATCGGGCAGGGCGTCGAGTTCGACTACTGTTCCGTCCACGCGGTGCGCGCGCTCCGCGAGGAGGGCATCGAAGCCCACGTCGTCAACAACAACCCGGAGACCGTCTCCACCGACTACGACACCAGCGACGGCCTGTTCTTCGAACCCATCACCGCCGAAGAGGTCGCGGACGTCGTCGAAGCGACGGGCGCGGACGGCGTGATGGTCCAGTTCGGCGGTCAGACGTCCGTGAACGTCGCGGACGAACTCGAAGCCGAGATCCAGCGCCGCGGCCTCGGTGCGAAGATCCTCGGCACCGAAGTCGAGGCGATGGACCTGGCGGAGGACCGCGACCGGTTCAACGTCCTGATGGACGAACTCGAAATTAGCCAGCCGGACGGCGGCACGGCGACCAGCGAGGAAGAGGCGCTCGAACTCGCGCACGACCTCGGCTATCCCGTGCTCGTCCGGCCGTCCTACGTCCTCGGCGGGCGCGCGATGGACGTCGTCTACGACGACGCGGAACTGAAGGAGTACATCGAGGAGGCCGTTCGCGTCTCCCCCGACAAGCCCATCCTCGTCGACGAGTTCCTCGCGGACGCCGTCGAACTCGACGTGGACGCCGTCTCGGACGGCGACGACGTGCTCATCGGCGGCGTGATGGAGCACGTCGAGGCCGCCGGCGTCCACAGCGGGGACTCCGCCTGCGTCATCCCGCCGCGCAACCTCGACGACGACGTCCTCGCGCGCGTCCGCGAAGTCGTCGAGGAGATCGCGCTCGCGCTCGACACCGTCGGCCTGCTGAACGTCCAGCTCGCCGTGAAGGACGGCGAAGTCTACGTCCTCGAAGCGAACCCGCGTAGCTCGCGCACCGTCCCGTTCGTCTCGAAGGCGACGGGCGTCCCCATCGCGAAGCTCGCCGCGAAGGTCATGGCGGGCCAGACGCTCGACGACCTCGGCGTCCAAGAGGGCGTTCCCGAGCAGTACAGCGTGAAAGAGGTCGTGCTGCCGTTCGACCGCTTCGAGGACGCCGACCCCCGCCTCGGCCCCGAGATGAAGTCCACCGGCGAGGTCATGGGCACCGCCCGCACGTTCGGGAAGGCCTACGAGAAGGCGCAGTCCGCGGCCGGGAACGACCTCCCGGACGGCGGCGTCGCCGTCGTCGACTTCGACGAGGTGCGCGACGCCGACAGCGTCACCGCCGACCTCACCGAACGCTTCGGCGACTACTACGACGTTCAGTCCGTCGCGGACGTCCCCGAGGCCATCCGCGCCGGCGACCTCGCGCTCTACGTCGGCGACGACGTCGACGCCCTCCAGACCGCCATCGAGGAGGACGTCGCCTACATCTCCACCGTCGCGAGCGCGAACGCCAGCCTCGACGCGCTCTCCCACCGCGACGACGACCTGGACGTCGCCGCCGTCAGCACCCGCCCCATCACGACGACGAAGTGGGGCCTCGGCGACGACTGACCGCGAGACACGCCGTCACCGCCGCGGATCCCTGCCGCTCATTCCCCGCCGCTCGCCGCGTTCGACGGCTCGCGTCCGCACCCCTAAGTATGGCCGCCGACCTACGGCCCGTCATGGACTCGACCGCCGCCGCCGCCGACGCGTTCCCCGAACTCGACGAGATCGAGGACGACGACCTGCGCGCGCGCGTCGTCGCGGCGTGGGCGACCGCGCTGGAGGAGAACGACGTCGACGACGTCGCGGCGCTCCCGTGGTTCCCGCCCGCACAACGCAAGCACGACATCACCGGCGAGACGCTCGTCGGCCACGTCCGGGACGTCGTGCGCGGGTCGCTCGCGCTCGCGGACTCGCTCGTCGACTCGCGGGGCGCCGACGTCGACTGCGACCTCGTCGTCGCCGCCGCCCTCGTCCACGACATCGGGAAGGTCTACGAGTTCGACGGCTACGACGACACCGCGGTCGGCCGCCTCGTCGGCCACCCCTACTACGGCGTCCACCCGGTCGCCGCCGCCGGTCTCCCCGCGGCGTACGCGCACGTCGTCCTCAGCCACACCGACCGCACGCCCGTCGAACCCGCGTTCCTCGAAGCCGTGATCGTGAAGCGCGCGGACGAGGCCGCCGCCGCTGCGATTCGCGCCACCGCGCTCGACGACCTGCGCGACGCCTGAGTCGTCCCGCGATCATCCCGCGGGACATCCGAACGGATTAAGCGCTCCCGCGTGGCAGACGCCGGCATGGAGATAACTGAAATCGAGACGTTCGCACTGGAGCGCGAACTCGACGAGCGCTTCGCCAACGCACAGAAGTGGCGTGACAGCCGCTCGTACTGTCTCGTCCGCGTCACCACCGCGGACGGCACCACCGGCTGGGGCGAGTGCTGGGGCCCCATCGCCGGGAACCGCGAAATCGTCGAGGAGATCGTGGCGCCGTGGCTCACCGGCCGCGACGTCCGGGACGTCGAGCGCATCCACGACGACCTCCGGGAGAAACTCCGGATGGGCTTTCACACCTGCGCCCCGTCCGGCGTCGTCAGCGCCGTCGACACCGCGCTCTGGGACGCCCTCGGGAAGGCGCGCGGCGAGTCCGTCGCCCGCCTCCTCGGCGCTCGCCGCCGCGACGACGTCCGCGCGTACGCCACCGGCGGCTTCTTCCGCGACGTCGACGGTTTCGAGGAGCAGTGCGACCTGATAACCGACGAGGCGCGCGAGCACGTCGACGCCGGGTTCGACGCGCTCAAGATGAAGGTCGGCTTCGAGCGCTTCTTCCCGTGGGGGCCGGACGAGGACGTCGAACTCGTGCGTCGCGTCCGGGACGCCGTCGGCGACGACGTCACGCTCTTCGTGGACGCGAACTGGGCGTACGACGTCGCCACTGCGGAACGCGTCGGCCGCGCGCTCGCGGACGCCGACGTCCGCTTCTTCGAGGAGCCCGTTCCCCCGCAACAGTTCGACGCCTACGAGCGGCTGACCGCGTCGCTCGACGTGCCCGTCGCCGGCGGCGAGTGCTGGGCGTACGCCGACGAGTTCGGCCGCGTACTGGAGCGGGACGCCGTCGACTACGTTCAGCCGGACGTCACGAGCGCGGGCGGACCCACGTCGATGCGACGGATCGCCGCCACGGCCGCGGACGCCGGCGTCCAGACGCACCCGCACGTCTTCGGCACCGGCGTCGCCCTCGCCGCGAGCCTCCAAGTGCTCGCCACCGTCCCCGGCACGCCCCTGCTCGAGTTCGACCGGACGCCGAACCCCATTCGCGACGAACTCGTCACCGACCCCGTCACGAACGACGGCGACACCGTCGCCGTCCCCGACGGCCCCGGCCTCGGCGTCACCGTCGACGAGGACGTCCTCGCGGAGTTCTCGCGGTAGGGCGAACACCCATACGTGGGGTTCGCGTACCGTGGCCCATGACAGCGCGCGTCCTGGTGGCGGGGGCGAACGGGCGGACCGGCCGGCACGTCCTCCGCTATCTCGACGAGACCGAGTACGAGGCCGTCGCGGCGACCCGCGACGACGCTGCGGCGGACGCGGTCCGCGACTACGGCGCGGACGCGGTCCGCGTCGGTGACTTGCTCGTCGACGGCGACCCGGAACGCCTCGTCGCGGACTGCACGCACGTCGTCGCCGCCGTCGGCGCCGGGCCGGGCCTCGACGCGCTCCTCGGCCGCCCGCTCGTGGACGGCGCGGGCGTCGCGGCGCTCGCGCGTGCGGCCGCCGCCGAGGGCGTCCAGCGCGTCTCGCTCGTGAGCAGCGTCGGCGTCGGCGACTCTTCCTCTGGGATGGCGCTCCCCCTCCGCGTCCTCCTCTGGCCCGTCCTGCGCGCGAAAGCGCGCGGGGAGGCGGCGCTCCGGGACGCCGACGTGACGCACGCCATCGTCCGGCCGGGCGCCCTCACCGACGCGCCCGCGACGAACGACGTCGTCGTCGGCGAGGGCGGGGAGTCGGTGAGCGGGTCGATTCCGCGCGCGGACGTCGCGCGCCTCCTCGTCGCCGCGCTCGACACGCCCGGCGCGTGGAACCGGACGCTCGAAGCCGTCGCTCGGGACGGACTGCGCGGCGACCCAGAGGGGGTCGTGAGTATCGGGTGGGTGTGGCCGGACTAAGCCAGCAGCTTCGCGTTCTCGGCGAGTTCGAGGACGTCGTCGAAGAAGTCGAGAGAGTCGTGCGGGCCGGGGTTCGCCTCGGGGTGGTACTGGCGGGTGAGGATGCCGTACTCTTCGCTGTCGAGGCCCTCCGGCGTGTCGTCGTTCACGTTCACCTGCGTCACGGTGAGGTCGCCGGGTTCGCCGACCGTGTAGCCGTGGTTCTGCGTCGTCATCACGACGCGCCCGGAGTCGTGGTCGAGCACCGGCTGGTTCACGCCGCGGTGGCCGAACGTCATCTTCTCCGTCGTGCCGCCGAAGGCGCGCGCGACGACCTGCTGGCCGAGACAGATGCCCGCGATGGGGAGTTCGCCCTTGAAGTGCTCGACGAGCTCCTGCGCGGCCTCGAAGTTCGCGGGGTCACCGGGGCCGTTCGAGACGAAGAGGACGTCCGGGTCGAGGTCCGCGACGGTCTCCGGGGTGACGTCGTACGGGAGAACGTCCACCTCGGCGTCGCGCGCGGTGAGCGAGTCGACGATGGAGCCCTTCGCGCCGCAGTCGACGAGCGCGACGCGCGGGCCCGTCCCGTCGTAGTGCTGGGGTTCGGAGACGCTGACGTCTGCGCCGATGTCCGTGATGTCGCTCATGTGCGGACAGTCGGCGAGCTGCGCTTTCGCCTCCTCGGGCGACGCGTCCGGACCGGCGGAGACGCCGACTTTCATCGCGCCCCGGTCGCGGATGTCCGTGACGAGTTCGCGCGTGTCGACGTGGTCGACGGCGGGGACGCCCTCCGACTCCAGCCACTCCGCGACGTCGTCGGTCATCTCGCGCGCGACGACGGCGTACGGGTGGACGCGGTCCGACTCGAAGCGCTCGCTTCGGACGCCGTAGTTGCCGATGAGCGGGTACGCGAACGTGAGCACCTGGGCCTCGTAGGAGGGATCGGTGAGGCTCTCTTCGTACCCCGTGTAGGCGGTCGTGAAGACGAGTTCGCCCTGCGCGGCGCCGGGCGCGCGGGCGCGTGCTTCGACTACGTCCCCCGTCTCGAGGGCGAGGTAGGCGTCCGACATTACGAGAAACGAACGAAGAGGCCGAACATAAGCCTTGCTTTCGTAGCTCAGTTACGAAATTCGTAACGCCTTTCGTCGCCCACCCCCAGACGACGATATGGACGACCTCGACCGGCAGATACTCGACGTCCTCCGGCGAGACGCCCGCACCCCCTACACCGAAATCGGCGACGAACTCGGCGTCAGCGAGGGCACCATCCGCAACCGCGTCGAGCGCCTACAAGACGAGGGCACCATCGAACGCTTCACCATCGCCACCAGCACCGGCAACGTCAAAGCCATGATCGAAGTCGACGTCGCCGTCGACGTCGACACCCACGCCGTCGGCGACGAAATCGCCCAGTGGGACGAAGTCGACTTCGTCTGGCAGGTCTCCGGCGAACTCGACATCGTCGTCGTCGTCGACGCCAAAGACACCACTCGCGTCAACGAACTCATCACCAAGACCAGAGAGCTCGACGACGTGACGACCACCAAAACCCGGCTGATACTGGACGAAACCCTCTAAACGACCTTTTGCTGCGCTCGAGAGCGCCTCCAGCGCGCTCAGCGCTGGCAAAAGCTCGACCATCGGAGGAAGCGGCGCTTCCTCCTAT
>JBDGUG010000020.1:0-32291 GCA_042216135.1 Halarchaeum sp.
TATTACTTCGTCCCCGGGTTCCAGACGCTCACCCTCGACGCCACCTTCGCGATCGCCGTCACCTTCTTCGGCACGACGGTCGCGTGCATGCTCTTCCCGTGGCGTCGCCCCGAGCTGTTCTCGAAGAACCCGACGGCGAAGTACACCATCGCGGGCGTGCCGGTCGTCTCCATCGTCGCCGGCGTCTACGCGCTCATCCTCCTGTCGGTCTTCTACCTCTGGGCGACCGACAGCGTCTACGGCATCAACAACGTGAAGTCCGCCGGCTTCCTCGTCTTCTGTTACGTCCTCGCCGCCATCATCTACCTCGGGATGCGCTACTATCGCGCACAGGAGGGTGTCGACCTCGGCAACCTCCACGCGGAGATCCCGAAGGACTGACGCGGACGCTCCCCCTCGTTTCTCTACGAGCGCCCCGGGCGGTCGGCCGCAGTCGGCCGACCGCTATCCGAGCTCGGGGCGTTTGTACCACTGCTTGCGCTCGCCGACGATAGAACGGAGCCGCCAGCGAAGCGACTTCGGCTCCGACTCGATGGCGTCGCGGACCGCGCCGATACGGGCCCGCAGTTCGCCCTCGTCGACCGGCACGTCGTTCTCGTCGAGGTAGCCCTCGATTCGGTCGAGGCTCATCGTCACCGTCTTCCACAGCCCCCAGTCGCCGCTGCAGCGGTCGGCGATGTACGACGCGCTGATTGTCTCCGCGTCTCCCTCGCGCTCCACCGGGTGGTCGGTGAGCATCGCGAGCATGTCCCGGACGTCTCGGTCGCTGACCTCGACGATCTGGAGCTTCGACAGCAGGAGGTCCTCGATGGGGACCGTCGGGTAGTCGTCGTCGAGACGCTCACGGAGGCTCCACGCGTGACAGAAGTCGAATCGGTCGATGATGTAGTCCGCCTTCCGGTCGTTCACCGGATCGGTGAATTCGAGCCGGAAGCGACGCATCGTGTTGAACCGCTCGCTCGGTTCGTAGCCGAGATCCGTCATGAGGTCGACGACCTCGCTCTCCTCCTCGCGAGTCGCGACGAAGTCGACGTCCCGGTAGCCGCGCTTGAACGGTGGTTCGCGCGCCGACGGCGCGTGGCGGTAGATCGCGGTGCCGCCGATGAGTCGGACCGCGAGGCCTCGGTCGTCGGCCGCGTCGATGATTCGGTTGCCCTCTTCGATCGGATCGGCCAGCGGGTCTGTTTCGCTCACGTCCACGCCACCTTATCACCTACACACAGGGCGTGGCGACGTAAGCTTATCCCCGCACGAGACCGACCACGTCGACCTCCGGTTTGAGGTCGATGACCGCGCCCTGGAGAGACGCCTCGGAGTAGACGCTCCCCGGGTTGATCGCGGTGGTGGCGCCGATGGTCGTCTGGCCGCGCGACTCGTGGATGTGGCCGTGCAGCGAGAGGGGGGGCTGGTACTCCTCGATTATCACCCGGACCGACTTGCTGCCGACCGGCTCCGTCGAGCGCGCGCCGAACTTCGGCCGGAGGTCCTCGTCCAGCTCGGGGGCTTCGTCGAGCTGGGAGTCGTAGGGTGGTTCGTGGAAGTTGAAGATTGCGCGCTCGGCGTCGACCTTCTCAACGACGCGCTCGAGGCGCTCGTAGAGCGCTTCCTCGGACTCCTCGCGGTCGGTGTCCCACGGCGTCGGCGACGTCCATCCGGAGCTCGCCATCTGGTAGTCGTCGTCGATGTCGACGACCTCCCCTTCGACCAGGTCGATCAGGTCGGAGGACTGCCACACTTCGTCGATCTCGAGCGGGTCGTCGTTCCCCGGACAGACGTACACGGGCGTGTCGTCGAGGCGGTCCTCCGCGAACGCGATCCACTCCTCGATACGGGCGGTCATCTCGTCGAGGAATATCTCGTCCTGGCGCTCGTCCGCGTCGTCGTCGTTCTGGAGCGCGTCGTACTCGGCTTCGTCGAGCACGTACGGGTAGTAGCCCGTGTTCTCGAGGGAGTCGAGCAGCTCGTCGAGCTCCTCGTCGCCGGTGATTTCGTGCTCGTCGCCCTGGCGGGTGTACGCGTAGCGCTCGCCCTCGTCGACGATGGGGAAGATGGCTTTCCCGGTCGTGTCCCCTCCGAGGATGAGCACGTCTGCGTCGTAGAAGTCGACGGCGTTCACGAACTTCCGCCAGCAGGCGGTCGAGCCGTGGACGTCGGTGGCGAAGAAGAGCCGCGTCACGTCCGGGTCCTTCTCCATCCCGGCGTGGTCGCGGGACGTCGTCTCCTGATTCAGCTTCTCCTTTATCGTCGAGAGCACTCCCATGGGTCGGTCTATCATGGCATGGCGGGTAGCGCCGGAAAACGTTTGGGGTGGCCCGGCCGCTCACGGACCAGGGTCGTCGAGGTTGACGTAGACGCTCTTCGTCTGGCGGTAGTGCTCCAGGGCCTCCTCGCCGAGGTCGCGTCCCACGCCCGAGCGCTTGAACCCGCCGTAGGGCGCCTCCGGCAGTATCGGCCCGTACGCGTTCACGTAGACGAGCCCCGCCTCGAGGTCCGCCGCGGTCCGGTGGACGCGGTCCGTCGACGTCGTCGCGATACCGGCCGCGAGGCCGTACGGAGTGTCGTTCGCGAGGCGGATCGCCTCCTCGTACGTCTCGAACGACTGGACGGTCTGGACGGGGCCGAATATCTCCTCGCGCGCGATGCGCATGTCGTTCTCGACGTCCGTGAACACGGTCGGCTCGTAGTAGTGGCCGGCCGCGAGCGCGTCGTCGTCGGGGCGGGCGCCTCCCGTCTCCAGGGTCGCACCCTCCGAGCGGCCGACCTCGACGTACTCCTCGACGGTCTCGAGCTGGTCGGCGTTCGTGAGCGGCCCCATCGTCGTCGCGTCGTCGAGCGGGTCGCCGAGGACGTACGACTCCGCGCGCTCGACGAGGCGGTCCACGAACTCGTCGCGGACGTTCTCGTGGACGAGCACGCGCGAGAGCGCGTCGCATATCTCGCCGGTGCTGTAGAAGACGCCGTCCGCGGCGGCGTCGACGGCGGTCTCGAGGTCGGCGTCCGGGAAGACGACGAGCGGTGACTTCCCGCCGAGTTCGAGCGTGACCGGCGCGATGCGGGACGCCGCGGTACGCATCACCTGCTGGCCGACGTCGCCGCTCCCGGTGAAGGATAGTTTCCGCACGTCCTCGTGCTCGGTCAGCGCCGCGCCGACCGTCGACCCGGGCCCGGTCACGACGTTCACCGCGCCGTCGGGGAGGGCGTCGGCGGCGAGCTGCGCCATCCGAATCGTCGAGAGCGGAGCGTGCGCCGAGGGTTTGAGGACGCTGCAGTTCCCCGCGGCGAGCGCGGGGCCGAGCTTCCAGGCGGCGGCCCACGCCGGGAAGTTCCACGGGACGATCTGACCGACGACGCCGAACGGCTCGGTGCGCGTGTAGAGGTGGAGGTCGTCGCCGGCGTCGATCTGATCGCTGGTCTGGGCGCGGACGACGGACCCGTAGTAGCGGAGCGTGTCGATGGCGCCCTCGACCTCGCCGCGGGCGTCGGCAAGCGGTTTACCAGTATCGAGCGCTTCGAGTCGCGTCAGTTCGTCCTCGTGGTCCGCGAGCGCGTCCGCCCACTCGAGCAGTCGCCGCGAGCGCTCCGCCGGCGTCGTCTCGCTCCACGCGCCGTCGAAGGCGTCCCACGCGGCCTCGACGGCGCGGTCCACCGTCGCTTCGTCGCAGACCGGGACGTCGGCGAGCGTCTCGTCGGTCACCGGGTCGCGCGTCGGCGTCGTCTCGTCGGTCCGAACAATCTCGCCCCCGATCCACGGGCCCACGGCGACTCCGTCGAGCGCCTCGTCGCGGGCGTCGCGGTGCCGTCGCTGGATCGCGATGTACGTGTGCTCCGTCGCCATCGTTCAGGCGAACTCGGTGACGACCGGGATGCCGACCGTCTGGTAGTCGGTCATCGCCTCGAGTTCGTCGCTGACGTCCTCGAGACCGATGTGGTCGGTGACCACCGCGCCGGGGTCGAGCTTGCCGTTCTCGACCATGCGGAACATCTCGCCGTACTTCGCGGGCGGCAGGCCGCTCGACCCGTTTATCTCGATCTCGTTCATCACGATGGTGTCGGTGGGCAGCGGGTTGTAGCCGTGCTGTTCCATCGTGGTCAGCCCGATCTGGACGTGTCGCCCGCGGGTCCGCAGCGAGTTTATCGCGTTCTTACAGGTCTCCTCGATGCCGAGCGCGTCGAGCGAGACGTGCGCGCCGCCGTCCGTGATGTCCTCGACTTCGGCGACCACGTCGTCGACTTCGGAGGCGTTCACCGTCTCGACGGCGCCGAGGTCCTCGGCCATCTCGAGCTTCTCGTCCATCAGGTCGACCCCGATGACGTTCCCGCCGAGCGCGTTCGCGATGTGGACCGCAGAGAGGCCGATGCCGCCGAGCCCCTGAACGACGACGTACTCGCCGCGGCTGACGTCCGCCTTGTGGGCCATCCCGCGGTAGGCGGTCATGAACCGACAGCCCATCCCGGCGACCTCGACCTGGTCGACGCCGGCGGGGAGCTGGACGGCGTTGATGTCCGCGTGCGGAATCGGAACTTCCTCGGCGAAGGCGCCGGGGGCGCCCTCCTGGAAGCCGAGTCCGAGGTGGTTCTCGCAGAGGTTTTCGTAGCCGACGCGACACTCGTGGCAGTGTCCGCAGGCGAAGTTGAACGGGATGGCGACGCGGTCGCCCTCGCTCACGCTCTCCACCTCGTCGCCGACTTCGACGACGGTCCCGGACGGCTCGTGTCCGAGGATGTGCCCGAGCGGTGGCTTGTAGTCGAACCACTCCCAGTTGCCGACCCAGCCGTGCCAGTCGCTCCGGCAGACCCCGCACGCGTCCACCTCGGCGACGACGCCGTCCGGGTCGGGGGACGGTCGCTCGACGTCTCTGATTGCCAGCGGTTCCTCGTACTCTTCGAGTACGGCTGCGCGCATCGTGGTAAGATGTGTGATACCATGACCCAAAAATGTTCCCCCGGTTCGGCCGCGTGGTCACTCGCCGTCGGTCGTGGTGAGTTCGGACTCGAGGGACTCGACGACGTCGACGAGCGCTCGCGGGAGCTCGGACTCCAGGACGGGGCCGTCGACGTGATATGTCGGGCCCGAGACGCCGAGCGAGCCGAGAACCGAGCCGTCGGGCCCCGTCACCGCCTTCGCGACGCTCCGGAGCCCGTCGGTGTAGTATTCGTCGTCGACGGCGTACCCCCGCTCGTCGACGCGCGCAAGCTCCTCGAAGAGCGCCGCCCGCGTGGTGATCGTCGAGTCGGTCATCGCGGGGAGCCCCCAGCGGTCGATGACGGCGTCGACGCGCTCCGACGGATACGTCGCGAGGATGGCGAGGCCGGTCGCGGTCGCGTGCATCGGATAGTACGTGCCGATGTAGGCGCGATACCGCTTCGAGCTGCCGCGCTCCCCGAACTTCACCCACTTGTGGTACGACTCCGCGATGGTGATGATTCGACCGCGGTCCTCGACGACGAAGTCGCACTCCTCGTCGGTGCGCTCGGTTAGCTCGTCCACCGCGTTCGTGGCTTCGGTATACCAGCTCCAGCGTTCGCGCGCGTGCTCGCCGAGGTTCAGGAGCTTCATCCCGAGGTGGTAGGTCTCCCCCTCCTTGAGCAGGTAGCCGGCGTCCTCGAGCGTGGTGAGGTGCTTGTGTGCGGTGCTCTTCGCGAGGCCGAGTTCGTCCATCACGTCGCGCAGGCGCGTGCCGTCGGCGTCGCGGACGACGTCGAGCACGTCGAGGGAGGTTCGCGTCGTCTTCACCGGGGGTGAACCGTCGCCGTGTGCCATGCTTCGACGTAGCACCCCTGGAACTTAATAGTTCGTCTCAACCGAACCGAATGAGGGGAGCGCATCCCGAGCGCGGTACACCGCACGCAGTACCGCGTCACGGCCGCTACGCGGGATGCGGTGCGGGCCGGTCGGGCGCCCGTCGGCCTCGACGGGCCGCCTGCGCGCGTCGACGCGTCCGGCCACCGACTCACGAACGGGGCGAGCCGGACCCGCCGGCACCCCCTCCCCTCCCGCGAATAGTCGGTCGGACGCCCCTGCTCGGCGCCGCGGCGTCGCGGTGCCCCGCCCCGAACCGGGTTCGGATATACGAAACCGCGACTCGACGCGCAGTGCGTCTGGAGGCGTGACGTCTCGAAGCGACGGGTCTCGCTGGTCGTCCTCGATGCACCGAGCCTCCGGTTCGAGCATTCGAAACCCCTCCGCCGTCTTCGTCTTACACAGATATCGATGTAAACGAACGTCGGCGCGCCGAAAGACTCGCGGCGACGACGCCGCCGCGGACGCCCGCACTCTGCGACGCGGACGGGGCCTGCTCTCTACTTCAACTGAGCGAGCGTATAGTGGATCTGATCCCGGTTCTGGACACGCTCTTCCTTCCCCATGGCACTTCACGCCGGATAGTTGGAGGTATCACCGAGAGGGATCTCACTCGTCCGCGACGCGACCGCGGACGGTCGCCCGGTCGAGTTTGCCCGTCGCGGTCCGCGGGAACGGTCCGTCGGCGAAGCGGTACTCGCGCGGGCGCTCGAAGCGCGCGACCGTCTCGCTCTCCAGACACCACGCTTCGAGCGCGCCCTCCGAGACGTCCTCGTTCGTCCGCACGACGGCGACGACCTTCTCGCCGTACTCCGCGTCCGGGACGCCGACGACGACGGCCTCGTCGACGACCGGATGTTCGGTGAGGCGCTCCTCGATGGGGCCGGGGACGACCTTGATGCCCTTCGACTTGATGACGAAGTCCGCGCGCCCCTCGACGTAGAGATAGCCGTCCTCGTCGCGATACCCCAGGTCGCCCGAGTACCACCAGCCGTCCTCGAACGCCGCCTCCGTGCGAGGCGTGTCGTTCCACGCCCACACCGCACAGTCCGGGCCCTTGACGACGATTTCACCGCGCTCGCCGCGCTCGACCGTGTCCTCGTACGTCCCGTCCTCCTCGACCACGCGGACGCGCGTCCCCGCCATCGGCTTCCCGACGCTCTCCACGCGCTCACCGGTCAGTTCCTCGTCGGAGATGGCCGTCCCGAGGACTTCCGTCGCGGCGTAGCTGTTGTACACCTCGTCGCAGACGCGCTCGCGGAGGCCCGCGAGCGTCTCCGTGTCCAGCGGTTCGCCGCTCGCGACGACGCGGCGAAGCGACCCGAAGTCGTACGCGTCCAGGTCGAGCGCGAGTATCTCGCGCCACATCGTCGGCACGAGGTCGCCGAGCGTCGCGTTCCGCTCGTCGATGAGTTCCGCGTACGCCGCCGCCGACCAGTCGTCGAGGAAGTACGTCGCCGCGCCCGTGTAGAGCGCCGGGAGGACGAGCGAGTACCACGCGGCGAACGACGGCGTGAAGACGTGCGCCTGGCCCGCGGTCCGGTCCAGGTCGAGCAAGTCCCGGAGGAGGATGGCCTTGTGGCCGAGGCCGCGATGCGTGTGACACCATCCCTTCGGACGGCCCGTCGTCCCGGACGTCCACTGGACGCACGCGACGTCCTCCTCGCGGGTTCGCACGTCCGGATCGGCGGGGTCGTGCTCGCGGGAGAACGACGCCGCGGGGACGGCGTCCTCGGCCACCGACTCGCCGACGCTCACGACCGCGTCCACGTCCGCGTCGGCGCGCGCCAGGGTCGCGTCGAGCGCGTCCGCGAACGCGTCGTCCGCGACGACGACGCGCGGGCGGAGTTCCTCCACGCAGTACGCGAGCGTCTCCGGCGCGGCGCGCGTGTGGAGGTTCGAGACGACACAGCCCGCCTTCATCGCGCCGTTCCACAGCGTGACGTGTTCGATGGAGCAATCGCAGAGGAACGCCACCCGGTCGCCGGCCGCGCACGTCTCGGCGAACGCGCCCGCGGCCCGACGGCTCCGCTCCTCGAACTCGCGCCACGTGATCGTCTCCCCGGCCGCGCCCTCGCCGAACGCCGTGCGGTTCGGGTTGTCCGTCGCCGCCATCGCGGAGAGCTCCGGGAGCGGCGGGAGCTCGAACGCCGCGCTCATACGTCGACGTAGTCCCGGAACATCCGATGGTCGGGCACGTCCAGGTCGAAGAGGCGGACGGCGTTCCCGCCGAGGATGAGGTTCAGCTCCTCCTGCGGGAGGTCGCGCTCCATCGCGTACTTCTGGAGCTGACGGAGCGACGGCCCCCAGAAGTCCACCTGGTGGGCGGGGAGGCCGCGGTCGGTGAGCTGATCCCAGTAGTACGGCGGGTCCTCTCCCGGCCGGCTGACCTCCGGCATCGACGCGCCCCAGTCCGTCCCCCAGAGGAGCTGTTCGACCGAGATGTTCGGGTCGGTGAGCGGCTTCTTCAGGAGGTCAGCCCAGTAGAGGCCGATTTCGAGGTAGACGTCGTCGAAGGTCGCCGCGACCTGACAGCACTGGTCGACGTGGTGTTCGCGCCACGTCGCCTGCATGCCGCCGTGGTCGAAGACGATGGGTACCTCCGGGTACTCCTCTTTCAGTTGGGCGGCGAGCGTCGGGTCGCTCCAGTCCGGGAAGTTGTCGAAGATGCCGAGGCCGGCCGCGTAGCCGGAGACGTAGCCGGTGTGCCAGCGCACCGGCACCTCGTGTTTCGCGGCGACGTCGAAGAACGCGCGCACCTCCTCCTTGCGCTCGCGCCACGTCATCGGCTCGTCGCGCGTCGGGTCGTACGGGACGCCCTCGCCGATCATACGGAAGCCGTCCTCCTCGAGCCACTCGTCCACCTCCTCGGCGGCCCGTTCTGCCGTCCACTCGATTTCGCCGCGCTGGGCGGCCTTCATCGTCTGCACCGGGTAGGCGGCGGCGACGAACTTCTCCGGGTGCTCGGCCATGATCTCCGCGTGCATCTCGTTCGTGAACCCGAACGTCCCGGGGAGGAGGACGCACATGTCGACGTCGTACGTCTCCATATCGCGGATGACGCGGTCCGAGTTGTCGTAGATGATCACGTCGTCGTCCGTCGCCTCGTCCGCCGGCGTCGCCGTCACCATCTTCTTCGCGAGGTCGCCGTACTCGCCCTCGCCGCTGGCCTGGATGCGGGCGGCGTGGCGCTGTGCGTGGCAGTGCGTCTCGACGAGGTAGCGGCCGAGCTTCATACGCTCTAGCGCGCGGCTAATTGTAATAAACGTTTGCCATAGAAGCGGGGGCGGGTCGAACGCGTCCCGACGACTCGTGACGGCCCCTAGACGCTGCAGGTGGCGTCCGGGATGACGTCCGGGTACTCCTCGAGGGATTTGAACGTCGGGACGTCCCCGTCGGAGGCGACGCGCGTCGCGCCGACGAAGTCCAGTTTGGACTGGTGGTCGGACTCGCGGTAGGATATCTCCCCGAAGATGGAGTCCCACGAGAGGCCCGAGAGGCCGTTCAGGACGTCGTCCACCGCGGCGGAGTTCTGCGCCTCCATCGCCGCCGCGACCGAGCGCAGGATCTCGAAGCCGCCGCCGGCGACCGAGTTCGGCAGCAGGTTGCTGTCGAGGCCGCCGTAGAGGTCCTGGAACTCGGTGTTGATGTCGCTCTCCTTCGCCGGGTTGTAGAAGTGCGTGCCGTACCAGCCGACGCAGTCCTTCGGCATCGTCGAGGCCGCGTACTGGCCCACCGGCTTCCCGGAGTTGAACATCATCGTCTTGTCCTCCGTGAGGCCGTACGAGGTCGCCTGCGGGATGAGTTTCGCCGCGGCGCCCCACGTCAGGATGCCGGTGACGACGTCCGCGTCGCTGTTCGCGATCTCGGAGATGTACGACGACCAGTCGCTCTCGCCGATCGGGACGAGCGTGCTCCCCGTGACCTCGCCGCCGACGTCGGACATCGCCTGCTTCGTGAGTTCGAGGTTGTTCTGCCCGAGCGAGTAGTCGAGCGAGACGAAGTGGACCTTCGACGGGTCGATGTCCCGGTCGACGTAGTTCGGAAGCTTCTGGATGAAGTCCACGCCGACGGGGACGGTGTGGCGGTTGCTCGGCCAGATGAAGAACGTGTACGGGTTACACTTATCGCGGGCCTCCGTCGAGGACGCCGTCGTCGGGATGAGCGGCACCTTCCCGCTCGCCGCGATGTACTCCATCACCGCGATGCTGTTCCCGCTGCTCGCCGGGCCGATGATCGCGTCGACGTTCTCCTGCTCGACGAGTTCGCGCGCGCCCTGCACGGACGCGTTCGGGTCGGACTTGTTGTCCTTGTAGACGATCTCGAAGTCCCGGCCCATGATCTGGCCGTCGAGGTACTGCGCGCCGATCTTGAGGCCGCGCTGGTTCTCCTGCCCGGTCGCCGCGAACGGCCCGCTCAGCGGGAGGAGCGCCCCGATCTTAACCGGTTCCCCGCCGCCGCTACTACTGCTGGTGCTACTACTGCTCGTCGTCGATCCCCCGTCGCCGCCGTCGCCGCTGTTACAGCCTGCGAGGCCGGTGAGGCCGGCGAGGCCGGCGATACCCGTCGCCTTGATGTACTGTCTTCTACGAGTCATCGTTCTCCAACACCGTGACTAAGATTACCATAATAAATAAATATTGGGGTCCGAGGGGCGGGACAGCGGCGTCAGTCGTCGTCGACGAGGAGCGCGCCCACGATGCCGTCCGGCAGCAGGAAGACGAACAGCACGAACAGCACGCCCAGCAGGAGGTGGTAGCCCTCCAGCCAGACGTTCGAGAGCGCGTCCTGCACGAACGTCAGGAGGATGGCGGCGCTGAACGGGCCGGTGAGCGTCCCCGTGCCGCCGACGATGACCCAGATGATGACCTCGCCCGTCCGGTCGAAGGAGAGATAGGAGGGCGAGGCGATGCCGACCATCCCGACGTAGAGCGCGCCGGAGAGCGCCGACAGCGCCGCGGAGAACGTCCACGCGATCATCCGCTCGCGGTCCGTGTCGTAGCCGAGGTACCGCATCCGCTGCGCGTTCTGCCGCGTCGCGTGCAGGATGTCGCCGTAGTCCGTGCGCAGGAGGAGGTACGTCCCGATGGAGAGGACGCCGACGACGACGAGCGCGAAGTAGTAGTAGTTCATCGGCGTCGCGAGGTCCACCCCGAACAGCGCGGGCGGCACGAAGAACCCGAGGCCGTTCGACCCGCCGGTTATCTCGGTCGTGACGTACGTGAAGTCGTACGCGACGGTGCCGAAGGCGAGCGTGAACAGCGCGAAGTAGACGTTCCCGATGCGGCGCTTGATCGGGACGTAGCCCACGACGAACGCCGCGAGCGCGGCGACGACGACGGCCGCGGGGAACCCGAGCCAGAACGACTGCTCGAAGTCCACGACGAGTTTCGCGAGCGTGTACGCGCCGAGACCGAAGAACGCCGCGGGGGCGAGCGTCAGCAGGCCCGTGTAGCCGAGCGCGAGGTCAACCGAGAGCGCGAACAGCGCGACGATCAGCGCCTCCGTCGCGATGCTGACGTTCGACGGGCTGACTATCGGCACGATCAGCGCGACGACTATCGCCGCGACGAGCAGGACGCGCCGCGCGCGCCGCCCGATGTCGAAGGACGGAATCTCGACGTTCATTCGAACACCTCCGGCTTCCCGAAGAAGCCACGGGGCTTGTAGAGGATGAACACCATCGCCGCGACGAATATGGCGATGTTGACGTACGTCGGGGAGAGGACGAGCCAGCCGAACGCGATGATCTGGCCGGCGAGGAGGCTCGCGACGAGCGACCCCTTGAAGCTCCCCATCCCGCCGACGATGACGACGAGGAACGCCGTCGTCATGTAGCCGAGGCCGACGGTCGGCGAGATGGACGTGATGGGCGCGGTGAGCGCGCCCGCGAGCGCCGCGAGCGCCGTTCCGAGGACGAACGTGATGGTGAAGACGCGGCTCGTGTCCACGCCCAGTATCTCCGCGGTTCCCTGGCGGTTCGCCGTCGCGTGCACTTCGAGGCCGAGGCGCGTGCGCGAGAGCAGGGCGCCGACTGCGAGCGCGACGGCGGCGCCGACGACGATGACGAGGATGCGGTACGTCGGGTAGTCGACGCCGCCCAAGGAGACGGACCCCGGGAACGGCGAGGCGACGGTGAGCGACTGGCTCCCGAAGTAGACGGCGACGGCCTCCTGTATCACGAGGCCGATGCCGAACGTCCCTAGAAAGCCGAGCAGCGGTTCGTCGTACAGGTCGCGCAGGACCGTGCGTTCGAGCAGCAGGCCGAGCGCGGCGACGGCGAGCACGGAGACGGCGAGGCCCGCCCAGAAGCTCCCGACGAGGCCGACGAGGACGTACGTCCCGTAGCCGCCGAGCGCGAGCATCGAGCCGTGCGCGAAGTTGATGAGGCCGACCAGCCCGAAGATGAGCGAGAGACCGCTCGCCACGAGGAAGATGATCATCCCGCGGCTCAGCCCGTTCAGGAAGTACGTCACGAACTGTTCGCTCGTGAGGAGCGGGAGCGTCATCGTCGCGCCCCCGCGCGGATCGCCGCCCGTCGGTGCTGTCGTGCTGTCATCGTCGTGCGTGCGCGGTGTCCGCGCGCACCGACATATAGGTTCGTGTTATTGTATACCATGGCTGTCAGACCGTGAGGTACTCCTCGTGCAGTTCGTCGTCGCTCAGGTACTCCGCGTCGCCCTCCGCGACGATGCGTCCCGTCTCGATGAGGTAGCCCCGATCGATGATCGGGAGCATCCGCTTGATGTTCTGCTCGACGACGAGGACCGAGCGGTCGCCCGCCGCCAGCTCCTCGACGATGTCGACGACGTCGTCGACGATAGCGGGCGCCAGCCCCTCCGTCGGCTCGTCCAACAGGAGGAGGTCCGGGTCGGAGACGAGCGCACGTCCGATGGCGAGCATCTGCTGTTCGCCCCCGCTGAGCGTCCCGCCGCGCTGATCGCGGCGCTCCCCGAGGCGCTCGAACTGCTCGAACACTTCGCCGATGCGCTCGTCGCGCACGTCGTCGCTCACCGACGCCGGCACCGCGAGTTCGAGGTTCTCGTGGACCGAGAGCGCCGGATAGATCTCTCGGTCCTCCGGCACGTACGCGAGGCGCTCCCGGACGATGTCGTGCGTCGGCCAGTCGGTGACGTCCTCCCCGCGGAAGCGCACCGTCCCGGTCTTCCGGTCGATGCGGTTGACGATGCTGTCCAGGAGCGTCGTCTTCCCCATCCCGTTCCGCCCGAAGACGCCGACGACGTCGTTGTCCCCGACGGTCAGGTCGACGCCGAAGAGCACCTGGCTCTCGCCGTAGAAGGCGTCGAGGTCCTCGACTTCGAGCAACTCACTCACCGAGATACACCTCCCGGACCTGCTCGTCCGCGACGATCTCGGCCGGCGTGCCCGTCCGCAGGAGCGCGCCGTTGTGCAGGACGCTGATGCGATCCGATATGGCGCGCACGAGGTCGATGTCGTGCTCGACGACCAACATCGTGTACTCCCCGCGGAGGTCCTCGACGATGTCCCGAACCTCGTCGGTCTCCGACTGGTTCAGGCCCGCGGCGGGTTCGTCGAAGAGGATGACCTCCGCGTCCATCGCGAGCACCAGCGCGATGTCGAGGAAGCGCTGCTCGCCGTGCGAGAGGTTCTTCGCGACGGTGTCGAGTTGGCCGTCGAGGTGGGCGCGCTCCGCGATCTCCTCGATCCGAGCCTCGTGGTCGGCGCCGCGCTCGAACGCGCTCAGCACCGTCCGCGAGGCGTCCCGGACCGCGAGACGGAGGTGGGTGCGAACCGTCAACTCCGGGAAGAACTGGACGACCTGGAACGAGCGGCCGATGCCCATGTTCGCTATCTCCTCGGGCGAGCGGCCCGCGATGTCCTCGCCCCGGTAGCGGATGACGCCGCGCGTCGGCGCGAGTTCGCCCGTGACGAGGTTGATGGTCGTCGTCTTCCCCGCGCCGTTCGGTCCGATGAGTCCGTGGATCTCGCCCTCGCGAAGCTCCAGCGAGAGGTCGTCGACGGCGACGAGCGACCCGAACTCCTTCGTCACCTCCTCGATCGAGAGCATGTATCCCCCTTCCGGCGTGCGTGGCACGCACCGACGCGGCGTGCGTGAGCGCAACGGTGTCGTTCGGCCATACGTTCGTTCATTATCGTTCGGGAGCATAGGCCTTTCGGGCCGCGCCTACGCGTCGAGGTCCTTCGTGCTGAGGCGGTCGAGTTTTCCGGTCGCCGTCCGGGGCAGCGGGTCGTCCACGAAGTGGTACTCGCGCGGGCGTTCCATGCGGGAGAGCGCGTCGCTCGCCAGACACCACTCGTCCAGGTCCTCGGCGGTGACCGACGGATCCGAGCGGTTGACGTAGGCGGTGACCATTTCGCCGTACTCCTCGTCTTTGACGCCGACGATGGCGGACTCCTCGACGCCGGGATGCTCGTTCAGGCGTTCCTCGATGGGCGCGGGATAGACCTTGATGCCCTTCGAGAGGATCATCAGGTCGCTGCGTCCCTCCAGGTAGACGAACCCGTCCTCGTCGCGATACCCCAGGTCGCCCGAGTACCACCAGCCGTCCTCGAAGGACTCCTCCGTCTGCGGCGTATCACCCCACGCCCACACCGGCGAGTCCGGCGCGTTGATCGCGAGTTCGCCCACCTCGCCCTGCGGCACCACGTCCTCGTACGTCCCCCCCTCCTCGATGACGCGCATCCGCACGCCCGGCACCGGCTTCCCGACGCTCTCCACGCGCTCCTCGATCAGTTCCGCGTTCATCATCACCGTCGTCACCGCCTCCGTCGCCGCGTACATGTTCTTCACGACGTCGCACAGGTCCTCGCGGAGGCCGTTCAGCGTCGTCGTGTCGAGCACCTCGCCGGCGGACGTGACCGCTTCGAGCGAGGAGGTGTCGTGTTCGTCGAGGGCGTCCGAGCGCAGGATCTCACGCCACATCGTCGGCACGAGCATCCCCGTCGTGAGTTCGTGCGCCTCGATCATCTTCACGTAGTCGACGGGGTCCCACGAACTGAGGAAGTACGTGCTCGCGCTCGACACCAGCGCCGGCAACGTCACGGAGTACCACGCTGCGAACGACGGCGTGAAGACGTTCGGCTGGCGCGTCGTCCGGTTTATCTCCGCGACGTCGACGAGCGTCGTCGCGCGCAGGTAGAGCCCGCGGTTCGTGAAACACCAGCCCTTCGGCTTCCCCGTCGTCCCGGACGTCCACAGCACCGCCGCGACGTCTCGCTCGCCCACGCGCACGTCCGGCGCCGTCGAGGACTCCCCCTCGACCAGATCGGCCTTGGACTGCTCGTAGTCCGCGCGCGCGTCGCCGATCTTCACTACGGCGGCGACGTCGGTCGATATCTTGTCGCGGATGCGGTCCTCGAAGAACTGGGAGGTGCGGTCGTCGACGACGAGGACGCGGGGGCGGAGTTCGTCGATGCAGTGCGTCACCGTGTTCGGCGACGCTCGAATGTGGAGGTTCGACACCGTACACCCGGCTTTCAGCGCGCCGTTCCACAGCGTCGTGTGCTCCAGCGAGTTCTCACACAAGAACGCGACCCGGTCGCCCTGACTCACGTACTCGCGGAGGCCGTTCGCCGCCTGATTGCTCTCCCGGTCGAACTCCTCCCACGTCACCTCTCGTCCGTCGATGCCGCTCCCGAACGCCACCCCGTCAGCGTTGTTCTTCGCGGCGATCTCGGATAAATCCTTTATCGGCGCTACGTCCATCCCCGAGGCGTGATGCATACGAACGATAGTGACCGTCCTCGCACTTATAGATTGAGTCTCCGGCGCTCGCGCTCCGCCGCGCCCGCTGCGACATCGCCGCCCTCCGTCGCGCCCCGCGACGCCGTCGCTGCAAAGGTTCTTGTACCCGCACCCCGACTTCCGGACGATGTTCGAGCACGAGTGGAAGTGCTACTGGGGCAACGTAGACCCCGCCCGTATCGCCTACTACCCGCGACTGGTGAACGCCATGCACGAGGCCGGCGAGGAGTACCTCGACCAACTCGGCGTCTCCTTCTGGGACGTCCCGGACCAATACGGCATCGACCTCCCCGTCGTCGCGATGGACATGGAGTTCCGCAAGCCCGTCGAAGTCGGGGACGAACTCACCGTCAGCGTCGAACCCGACATGGGGACCAAGAGCCTCGGATTCGACTTCATCGCGACCCACGCCGACGGCTCCACCGCGTTCATCGGCCACGAACAACACGTCGCCGTCGACGAGGACAAGTCGAGCACCCCGCTTCCGGACGAGTTCCGCGAAATTCTCGAGAACGACTTCTGACGCGACGCCGGTTCCGGATCCGACCGGACCCGCGAGCGCGCCGTGCCGACGCGGCCGAAACCGACCGCGTCGCCTCGTACCAGCCGGTCAGTCCCGGGGCTGTCCCGACTCGCCGTACTGGTAGTTGATCGTGATGCGGTCGTTCGCCTCGCGGAGCGTCTCCAAGAGTTCGGACTGGTAGGACTCGCTGCGCATCCGGCCGCTCGGCGCGACGACGTTCAGCGTCCCGTGGAGCACCCCGTCGATGCGGATTGGGACGGCGAGCATCCCCATCCCGACCACCTGTTCGTCCCAGTCCACCGCGTAGTCGCGTTCGCGCACCGTCTCGAGTTCGGCGCGGAGGCGTTCGGGGTCGGTGACCGTGCGTTCCGTCCGCGCCTCCAGTTCGTGCGACGCGAGGAAGTCGTCGAGTTCGTCGTCGTCCATCTCGGCGAGGATGACCTTCCCGGACGCGTGCGTGTGAAGCGGGACGATGGCGCCCGGGTACGTCCCGAGGCTGAGCGCCTGCCCGCCCGCCTCCTGGTGGAGGATGAGCCCCTTCCCGTCGTACTCGACGGTGAGGCCGACGAGTTCGCCCCTGTCGGACGCGACGCGCTTCATCTCCGGTTTCGCGGTCAGGAAGAGTCGGTCCCGGTACTTCATTCGGCCCGCCATCGTGTAGATGCGCGGGCTGAGCCGGTACGATCCGGAGTCGCGAACGAGATAGCCGAGTTCGGTGAGCGTGCGGAGGTAGTCGTACACGGTACTCGTCGGGAGGTCCATGTGCTCCGCGAGCGCCGTCGGCCCCGACGGCCCCACGTCCTGGAGGAGTTCCATGACCTCGAACGTGCGACGGATAGTCGTGAGCGGCCGGGACTCGTCGTCCATACCCGAACAGTAGCGCGCCGGAGTATTAGCATTTCCGGTACTCTCGGAAACAATCGCCGAGAGTGGGCGCCGGCGACGCACCCCGACGCGGACCGCGCCGCGGACACCGTGACGCCCGCACGTACTGGCGGCGGCGCTCGCGGTGGTGGCGCGTCGAAAAAGCAGGGGGCGTCGGCGTCTAGCGCTTGTCCTGGCCGTAGGGCGCGGGGGCGACGGTCGCCGTGATCGTCGTCTCCTCGTGGCGCTCGACCGCGGGGTTGTTCTCTCCGCCGTCGGGTTCGCCCCAGGTCAGCGTGACCTCGGTGCCCGGCTCGGCGTACTCGGTGTCCACGACCGCGAGCGAGAGCAGTTTGCGCTCGTTGTAGACGTAGCTCTTGTCCGTGGAGACGCCGACGACTTCGCCGTCGGCGCGGACCTCGTCGTAGTGGCACGCCGCGTCGCGCGGGTGCGGGAGGTTGACGTACTTCTTCGTCTCGCCGTCCTCGAAGAGCGAGCCGTAGACGTCCACGAGGTCGTCGCCGTCCCACTCGAGCGTGACCTTCTTGCGCTCGGGGTCGTCGATCTCCTCTTCGAGCGCCTCCTTCCCCACGAAGTCGTGGTCGAAGTTGATGATGTGACCGTAGCCGAGTTCGACCGGCGTGACGTAGTAGTCCGAGATGTCGTCGGAGTCGAAGCTCCCACCGACGGAGAGCAGGCCGCGGCCGACGTCGAGCCACTCGCGGTACTCCTCCATCTCGTCGCCGTAGATGGCCGGAACGACGAGCGGCAGCCAGCCGAGAATGACGTTCGCGGTCTGGTAGCTCAGCGCGCCGAGGCGGCGGATGTCGTAGTCTTCGCCCGCTTCGAGGATGGCGTCGCGGACCGCGTCGCCCTCATCGTACGGACCCCAGAACTCGAAGCCGGCCTCGCCCGCCATGCCGTGGCGGAGGAGGTTGACGTCGTGACCGTCGATGCTGATCGTCTCGAAGTTGAAGAAGTTCAGGTCGGGCAGGTCGTCGTCGGCGGCCTCGCGCATGACGTCGACGGCGTCCGGGCCCTGAACCTGGAAGCGGTAGTTCTCCGGATCCTCGCGCGTCGCGGCGGGGCGGCCCTGCAGGGACGCCTCGACGTCGTAGTCGCCGGTCTCCGCGTTGTAGAGGAGCCAGTTGTGCGCGGCGGCGGCGCCGACGCTGAGGTAGGCGTCCTCCTCCTCGTGGAAGAGGATGGCGTCACCGATGAAGTCGCCGTTCGGGTTGGCGACGACGAGCTGCTTCGCCTTCCCGACGGTGAAGCCCTCGAAGCTGTTGACGGCGTGGTCCGCGAGGAACTGCTCGGCGTCCGGGCCGGAGACGCGGAAGTCCGTCATGTGATAGGACTGGTCGGCGAACGCGACGGACTCGCGCCACGCGCGCTGCTCTTCGATCCAGTGGGTGTACTCGTCGGGGACCTTGGTGAAACGGCCGACACCGAGGTTCCGCATCAGATCGAGCGGGCTTCCGGCCGCTTCGATCGCCTCTTCCATGCTGTCGCTGAATGACCAGGTTCTGCTCATGATGCAGGTGTGACTATCACGATGACCCATGCCTACTTAATGCTTTCGCGGGATCCGTCATCCGGATAGCCCGAGAGACGTGACGAACGACGACACAGGCCCTGTTTGCGCGTACTCACGCGGGCGCGCCGTCGACCCGTGGGTCCCGTCCGCTCACTGGCGGACGGGCGCCTCGCCCGATTCCGGACAGTTTCCGATATTCTCGGAAAGAATCTGCTGCCTCTGGCGGGAGACCCGACCGCTTCCGCGGCCGCCGCGCCGCCCCAGCCCGATATATTACATCGATATCTGTGTAATGTATCCCGGTCGGTGGGCGGCCGGCGGACTCGCACCGCCGGCGAGCGGTTCCCCCGCCGGCCGCTCTACATGTTTCCGATAGACTCGGATATATCGCGCTCGCACCGCGACGATCAGCCAGTGGCAAAGGTTTATTGCGCTGTTCGCACTTGGTGTACACGTCACGACAGCGCGTCCTCGAACCGCGTCGCACCGACGCGCCCGTGGACGACGCGGCGACACCCGAGACCATGACAACGAACGCTTCCCGCACGGCCACCGACGAACGGCACTCGCTCCTCGCGAACCCGCGATTCGAACTGATGCCGTTCAAGAGCTTCGGCGATCAGGTACAGCACCTCCCCGACGGCGCCACCGTCACCATCACCGCCTCCCCGCAACTCGGCATCGACCGGACCATCGAGGCGGCCGAGGAAGCCGCCGCGCAGGGATTCGAGGTCGTTCCGCACGTCTCCGCGCGATACGTGCGCGGCGACGACCACCTCTCGGACATCGTCGACCAACTCGACGACATCGGCGTCACCGACATCTTCGTCCCGGGCGGCGACCGCGAGGAACCCATCGGCGACTACGACTCTGCCTACGACCTCCTGCAGGGCCTCGACCGCATCGGCTACGAGTTCGACGACGTCGGCATCACCGGCTACCCCGAGGGCCACGACTTCCTCTCCGAGGAGACGCTCTGGGAGTCCATGGAGAAGAAGGCCCCGCACGCCACCTACATCGCCACCCAACTCTGCTTCGACCCCAACGCCGTCCTCGAGTGGATAGACGACGTCCGCGACCACGACATCGACCTCCCCGTCGCCGTCGGCATCCCCGGCGTCATGAAGTACCAGCGCCTCCTCTCCATCTCCCGCAAGGTCGGCGTCGGCGACTCCATCCGCTTCCTCCAGAAGACCAACGGCATCCTCGGATTCATCCGGCAGATCATCGGCTCCCGCGGGAACTTCACCCCGGACGCGCTCGTCGACGGCCTCGAACCCCACGTCGACGACCCGCACTACGGCCTCATGGCCCTCCACATCTACACGTTCAACCAGGTCCCCGACACCGAGAAGTGGCGCCGTAACCGCCTCTCGAAGTAAGCCCGCCCCGCCGCACGCCCCCCGGCGTCCCCGTCGCCGCACGCCCGACGAACGGGGAGACCACTACAATCAAGTAGCCGTCACGGACTACCACCTGTCATGACACGCGTACTCGTCGACCGGGACATCACCCCCACCGACCGCCTCCTCGCCGGCGTCCCCGACTCGTGGGACGTCGAGGTCGGTATCGATAAAGCAGACGGCGACGTCACCACGTCGCTCGACGGCGTCCGCGTGATGTTCGTCACGTCCCGCGTGCCGATGACGCGCGCCGTCATCGAACGCGCGGACGACCTCGACATCATCGCCAAACTCGGCACCGGTATCGACTCGGTCGACTGCGAGGCGGCCCGCGAGAACGGCGTCACCGTCACGTACACGCCCGGCCACAACGCCCTCGCCGTCGCCGAACACGCCGTCACGCTCGCGCTCGCCGTCGGCCGACGTCTCCCGCACGCGCGGAACGTCATCGAGAACGACGGCTGGCGCGACCAGTACACGCTCGGGAGCCGTCTCTCCGGATCGACGGTCGGCGTCGTCGGGTTCGGGAACGTCGGGAAGCGCGTCGGCCGCCTCCTCACCGGCTTCGACGTGGACCTGCTCGCGCACGACCCCTACGTCCCGAGCATCGACGCCGAACTCACCGGCGCGGACCTCGTCTCCCTCGACGACCTGCTCGCGGAGAGCGACGTCGTCGTCACCACCGTCGAGTTGACCGAGGAGACCACCGGCCTCGTCGGCGCCGACGAACTCGACGCGATGAAAGAGGACGCCATCCTCGTCAACACCGCCCGCGGCCCCGTGGTCGACGAGGACGCCCTACTGGACGCGCTCCGCGCGGACGCCATCGGCGGCGCCGGCCTCGACGTCTTCGAGACGGAACCGCTCGGCGGCGACTCACCGCTGCTCGACTTCGAGAACGTCGTCGTCACCCCGCACGTCGCCGCGATGACGCGCCAGACGCGCGAGGAGACTATCGATCAGATAACTGCGAACGTCCGCGCGCTCACGTCGGGCGAGCGCCTCGACGAGCGCTACCTCGCGACGCCGCGCGCGGAGTAATCCCGATTATATCGGGAAGTCGCGCGGTTCGTGCTGGATGGAGATCCACTTCGTCTTCGTGATCTCGTCCAGGAACGCGTCGCTGTTGTACTCGCCGAGGCCGGACGCGCCGATGCCGCTGAACGGGACGTGCGCCTCGTCGTTGATCGGCTGATCCCAGATGTGGACGTTCCCCGTCTCCATGCCGTCCGCGATGTACTTCGCGGTCTCGAGATCGCCGGCGTGGACGGCGCCGGAGAGGCCGTACTCGGTGTCGTTCGCCAGTTCGATGGCCTCCTCGACGTCCGAGAACGGGATGACGGGCGCGATAGGGCCGAAGTGCTCGTTACAGGACGCAGCCATGTCGTTCGTGACGTCGGAGAGGACGGTGGGTTCGACCACCAGCGAGTCCTCCACGTCGTCGAGGGCGTGGACGCCACCCCCGGTTTCGAGGGTCGCGCCGGCCTCGAGGGTCTCCTCGACGTACTGGAGCATCTTCTCGCGCTGGCTCTCGTTGATGATGGGGCCGACGTCCGTGTCGGCGCCGTGCGCGCTCCCCGTGGTGAGCGCCTGCGCGCGCTCCGTGAGGCGTTCGACGTACTCGTCGTAGACGTCCTCGTGGACGATGTGACGGTTGATGCTGATGCAGACCTGGCCCTGGTGGATGAACGAGCCGAACGTCGCGGCGTCGATGGCGTTGTCGAGGTCCGCGTCGTCCGTGACGATGAACGCGTTGTTCCCGCCGAGTTCCATCGCGGGGAACGCGAGGTTCTGTCCCGCGAGGCCCGCGACGTGCTGGCCGACCTCGGTCGATCCGGTGAAGGAGACGACGTCGCTCTCGGGGTGGCTGGCGACGCGGTCCCCGATCTCGGAGCCCCACCCGGTGACGACGTTCAGGACGCCCGGCGGGAGGTCCGTCTCCTCGAACAGCTTCGCGAACAGCAGGCCGCCCGTGATGGGGGAGTGCGTCGACGGCTTGAGGACGACGCTGTTGCCGGCGGCGATGGCGGGCGCGACGGCGCGCATCGAGAGGTTCAGCGGGAAGTTCCACGGCGAGATCACCGTGACGACGCCCGCCGGTTCGCGCTGGACGATGTTCTCCTTCCCGGGGATGTTCGACTCCGCGTGCTCGCCCTTCATGCGGCGTGCGAGCGTCGCCGCCTCCGCGCCGTGATCGTTCGCGATCTGCATGGACGTCTCGCCCATGACGCGCGTGCCGCCGATCTCGGCCGTGAGCAGTTCGATGACCTCCTCGCGGTGCTCGTTGAGCGCCTGCAGGAAGTCTTTTACCGCTTGCTCCCGTGCCGCGGGCGGGTGTTCGGCCCACGCGGCCTGTGCGTCGGCGGCGGCCTCGTAGGCTGCGTCGACGTCGGCTTCCGTCCCGGCGGGCACCTGCGTGACGACCTCGCGCGTCGAGGGGTCCTCGACGTCTATCGTCTCCCCGCTCTCGCTCTCCCGCCACTCCCCGCCCACGTAGAGGGCGTTCCAGTCCGCCTCGATCGAGAGGTCGTCTGACATGTGTACCCTATCTACACGGTCAACATTCATTAAAGATGCCGGTGGCGGTGCGGGCGGCCGGAAGGTGCCTCGCGAATATATTTGTTCTTAATATACAATATTATAGCCGGGTGCCTGCGTTCTACCCCAGATAATGCGTTGGCGGCATAGGGGAGAACTCCCGGCTATTTATCCTATTAATACAGTTGATATCGCCCAATATGCAAAATAATGTGCGGTAAATCGCGAATATACGATTGTTTTGGTCTAGGGGTCTGTCAGAGTGCGCTCCGCGCCAGAACGTGCACCATTCACAATATTGTACTATATCTAAATTTCTGATGCTCCGGCGAGTCGCGCCCGGATCGTCGGGTATTACCGAACGATTCATGCCGCGGCCGTTCGTACGTGGGCGCATGGATGGGCGAGATCTGCGCGTGAAGTCGGCGGGGACGATGTTCGGAATCGTCGAGGCGATCAAGCAACTGGACGAACCGACGCTATCGGCGATCGCGTCGCACGTCGACGTCCCCAAGAGCACCGCCCACGACCACCTGACCACCCTCGCCGAACTCGGCTTCGTCGTCGCCACCGACGACGGCTACCGCATCGGCGCGCGCTTCCTCGAGTACGGCGGCTACGCCCGCGAGAACATGCCCGTCTACCGCGTCGCGCGCCCGGTCGTCAAGCGCCTCGCCACCGAGACCGGCGAGCACGCCAACCTCGGGATCGAAGAGCACGGTCTCGCCGTCTTCCTCTACAAGGCGACCGGCGAGGACGCCGTCACCATCGACACCCACTCCGGGATGCGCGTCCCGGTGCACACGACGGCGCTGGGGAAGGCGATCATGGCGCACCGGCCGCGAGAGGAAGTCGAGGCGATCTTCGACGAGCATGGACTGGCGGCGGTGAACGAGAACACGGTGACAGACCGGGAGACGCTCTTCGCGGAGTTCGCGGAGATCCGCGAACAGGGGTACGCGACGGACAACGGGGAGCGCGTCTCCGGGATGCGGTGTGTCGCGGCGCCGATCATCGACGAGGACGACGACGTCATCGCCGCGGTCAGCGTCTCCGGGCCGATGAGTCGCATGCACGACGCCCGCATGGAGAACGACCTGCCACAGCGCGTGAAGAGCGCAGCGAACGTCATCGAGGTCAACCTCACCTACTCCTAACCCTGTCGGGCAATACCGAACGGGGTCGCGGGCGCATCTCACGTCTGATCCCGGTATTTTACGACGATACTCGTGTAATATCTCCGTGCACGGGCTCGAACTACCGTCCGGCATCGCCCAACGAGATGCGGCGACGGCGTGCCCGACCCGTCTCAGCGGTCGAAGGAGAAGACCGGCTTACACGTCTCCGAGTCGAGGAACGCCTCGAACGCCGCCGACGGGTCGTCCACCGAGAACGACGTGTCCATGATCGTGGGCGCGTCCACCGCGCCGCGTTCGAGCAGGCGGAGCGCCTGCTCGAAGTTCCGCCACGTCGACCCGTACGACGTGTTCACGTCGACCTCGCCGCGCACCGAGTCCGCGAGCGAGACGTGGCTCTCCCCGTTCGGGATGCCGACCATCACGACCTGTCCGCCCTTTCGGACGTACTCGACGCCCATCTCCACGCCGGAGTGATGGCCGGTCGCGTCGAACACCCGGTCGAACCCGCCACCAGCCGTGCGCTCCGCGGCGAGGTCCGCCAGATCCGTCTCCTCCACGTTCGCCGTCTCGATACCGAGCTCCTCGACGAGCGGGAGACGGTACTCCGTGTCCTTCCCGAGCCCCGAGACGACGACGTTCGCGCCGACCGAATCCGCGATGGCCGCGGTCAGCACGCCGATGGGGCCGGGCCCCTGAACGAGCACGGACTCGCCCGGTTGGAGGTCCGACTGCGTGAGGACGGCGCGCGCCGCGATGCTCGTCGGCTCCGTGAGCGCCGCGTCACCCAGCGGAACGCCGTCGGGGACCCGGTGGAGGTGCTCGGGCGCGACGGTGACGTACTCCGTGTACGCGCCGTCGCGATGCATGCCCGTAATCGAGAAGTCCTGGCAGACGTTCGGCTGGCCGTTCTTACACTGGAAGCACTCCCCGCAGTCGTGGATCGGCTCCTCGACGACTCGCTCGCCGGGTTCGAACTCGGTGACGCCGTCGCCGACCGCCGCCACGGTCCCGGAGTACTCGTGGCCCATGATCCGCGGGATCGGGATCCAGTGATAGCTCTCGTCGTACTTGTAGGCGTGTGCGTCGCTCCCGCAGATACCCGCGGTGTGGACGCGGACGAGCACCTCGTCCGGGTCGGGTGTCGGCTCGTCACGCTCCTGCAGTTCCACCGTCTCCGCGCCGGTCTGAACAATCGCTTGCATCTCTAGTGGCCTCATAGTCGGCCGGCTCTCGACCGACGATGTCACCTATCCGTACCTCCTCCGTCTATTTATAACTCGGGGTACGGCGGAGCGGCGCACCACGTGGATTTATGCCGCGTCCCGGCCACGTACGTACTGTATGCACGACCGAGCAGCCACCCAACCGGAGGGACACGATGGAGATAACTGAGATCCGCACCACCGACGTCAGCACCGAGTCGTGGGGCGAGTTCGTCGAGTTCCCGCTCGTCACCGTGATGAGCGGCTACGACGAGTACAACAACGCCGACGGCGACAACCCGCAGGCCCGCCGCAAGTGGATGGGACCGGTCGGCGACGTCGTCGTCGAAGTCGAGACGGACGCCGGCATCACCGGCGTCGGCGCCGGTAACTGGGCGACCGGTGCCATCTCCACCATCGTCGAGGAGACGCTCTCGAAGCTCGTGATGGGCGAAGACCCGCTCGACCGGGAGCGCCTCTGGGACATGATGTATCGCGCCACCATCCCGTTCGGCCGCAAGGGCGCCGCCATCGAGGCGATCAGCGCCGTCGACCTCGCGCTCTGGGATATCGCCGGGAAGGAAGCCGACAAGCCGGTCTACGAACTGCTCGGCGGGAAGACGAAGGACGAGATTCCCGCGTACGCGAGCAACCTCCACCCCGTCGACCACGAGAAACTCGCCGCGGAAGCCCAGCAGTACGCCGAAGAGGGCTTCGAGGCGATGAAGCTCCGCTTCCGCTACGGCCCGGAGGCCGGCCGGAAAGGGATGAAGGAGAACGAGAAGATCATCGAGACCGTTCGCGACGCCGTCGGCGACGAGATCGCCGTCGCCGCGGACGCCTACATGGGGTGGAGCGTGCGGTACGCGAAGAAGATGCTCGACCGCCTCGAACCCTACGACATGGAGTGGGTGGAGGAGCCGGTCATCCCCGACGACATCGACGGATACGTCGAGGTCCGCGAGTCCGCGCCGATGCCCATATCCGGCGGCGAACACGAGTTCACCCGCTGGGGGCACAAGGAACTCCTCGAACGCGGCGCCGTCGACATCCTCCAGCCCGACGTCCACCGCTGCGGCGGCCTCACGGAACTGCTGAAGATCGACAACATGGCGAGCGCGCACGACGTCCCCGTCATCCCGCACACGGGCACGAACCCTCACCTCCACTTCATCGCGTCCTCGACGAACGCGCCGATGGCGGAGTACTTCCCCATCCCCGAGTGGTACCGCGAGCGCCAGAACGAGGACAAGGAGTCCACGTACGCGGACGCCATCTACGCGAACCCGCCGAGCGCGGAGAACGGCGTCATCCAGATCCCCGAGGGGCCGGGGACGAACTCCGAACTGAACCGCGAGGCGCTCGAACACTTCAGCGTCGAGTGACCATGTCGGACATCTCGTTCGAGTACAACGTCCCCGTGTTCGCCGGCGCGCCCGACGACGGCGTCGACGAACCCGTCCATCGCGACACCCCTAGCTACGACTCCCTCGACTGGGAGACGACGAAGTCGGGGATTCTGAAGGCCGAGGAACTCGGCTTCGACGCCGTGTGGGCGCCCGACCACCTGATGCTCGGGCGCGACCACGCCGAGTACGAGTGCTGGACGCTCCTCTCCGCCATCGCCGGGATGACCGAGGACGTCAACGTGGGCTCGCTCGTCCTCTGCAACGACTACCGGAACCCCGCGCTCGTCGCGAAGATGGCGGCGACCCTCGACGTCGTCTCGGAGGGCCGCCTCGAACTCGGCCTCGGCGCCGGCTGGCACGAACCCGAGTACGAGAAGTACGGCTGGGAGTATCGGGACGGCTTCGAGCGACTGATGCGCCTGGACGAGTCCATCCGCCTGATGAAGGCGATGTGGGCGGACGACGGGAGCGGCGTCAGCTTCGACGGCGACCGCTATCAGGTCGAGGACGCCTACTGCACGCCCGGCCCCGTGCAGGACCCGCATCCGCCGATTCTCGTCGGCGGCCAGGGCGAGCAGGTGACGCTGAAACTCGTCGCGAAGCACGCGGACGTCTGGAACACGGACGTGTTCAACGGCGACGTCGACACCCTCGAACACAAGGTCGGCGTCATCGAGGACCACTGCGAGACCGTCGGGCGCGACCCCGACGACATCACGTACTCGTGGGACGGCCACGTCATCTGCACGCGCGACGAGGAGAGACTCGACCGGCTCCTCGACCTGATGCTCCCGATCCAGTTCGAGGAGGAGTACCAGGATCAGCCGGACATCACGACGGAAGCGGACGCCCGCGACTACTTCGTGATGGGGACGCCCGAGGAGTGCGCCGAAGCGATCGAAGAACGGATCGACGCCGGCGTGACGAAGTTCCAGGGCTGGTTCGTCGACTTCCCCGACCTCTCTGGGATGGAGCTGTTCGCGGACGAAGTGATGCCGCAGTTCCGGTAGACGCGCCGTCTCTCAGGCGTCCGGCGCCACGGTACCGGCCTCGTCCGTCTCCGTGTCCATCCGACCCTTGATCAGTTCCTCGCTGTCGCGCTCGAAGACGTAGACGTGCTCGGGCGCGATGGTGAACTGCACCGAGTCGCCCTCCGCTATCTCGTGGAAGCGCGTGAGCGTCGACGTGAGCGCGCCGTCGTCGGACTCGCCGTGGACGATGGCTTCCGTGCCGAGCGGTTCGATGACGCGGACCTCCGTGTCGACGACGGGCCCGGCGTGGTCGCTGCGGCCCTCGCTGCTCGACTGGCGGAAGAGGTCCTGCGGACGGAACCCGATGATGACCTCGCTTGCGTCCACGTCGTCCGGGAAGAACGCCGCGGGGACGTGGAAGTCGCCGCCGGAGAAATCGACCCGGTAGCGGTCGCCGTCCGGCGTCAGCGTCGCGTCGAAGAGGTTCATGTCGGGGCTCCCGACGAACTGCGCGACGAAGAGATTCTTCGGCGAGTTAAAGACGTCCGCGGGCGCGGCGAGCTGCTGGAGCGCGCCGTCGTTCAGGATAGCGATCTTGTCCGCGATCGTCATCGCCTCCTCCTGGTTGTGCGTCACGTACGCGGACGTGATCCCCATCTCGGACTGGAGTTCGTCGATCTCCGTCCGCATCGTCTTGCGGAGCTGCGCGTCGAGGTTCGCGAGCGGTTCGTCGAACAGGAAGAGACGCGGTTCGCGGACGATGGCGCGCCCGAGCGCGACGCGCTGTTTCTGCCCGCCGGAGAGTGCGGCCGGCTTCTTGTCGAGGAGGTCCTCGATCTCCAGCATCTCCGCGACCTCGCGCACGCGCGTCTCGATCTCGTCGCTCGACCGGTCGGCGTCCTCGCGTTCGAGGCCGAACCCGAGGTTGCGCTCCACGGTCATGTGCGGGTAGAGCGCGAAGTCCTGGAACACCATCGCGACGTCCCGGTTCCGGGCCTTCACTTCGTTGACGCGCACGCCGTCGAAGCGGACGTCGCCCTCGGAGGGCTCTTCGAGGCCGCCGATCATCCGGAGCGTCGTCGTCTTCCCACAGCCCGAGGGACCGAGGAGCACGAGGAACTCGCCGTCCTCGACGTCGATCGAGAGGTCGTCGACCGCGACGATGGACCCGTTCGGGCCGTCGAATCGCTTGGTTACGCTATCTATCTCTAGCCGGGTCATACTGTGGTTGTATCCACCATCACGTATTAAAATTACTGTCTGGGGGTCGGGTTCGGGCGGGCGCCGCGGGCGCGGTCAGCCCTTGATCGCGCCGCCGGTGAGGCCCTGCACGAAGTACTGCTGGATGTACGCGAGGCCGATGAGCACGGGGATGGAGACGAGGATGGACGCGGCGGCGACCACGTTCCACTGGACGTTGAACCCCTGCACGAACGTCAGCAGGCCGGGCGGGACGGTGTACTTCGTGTTCGCGAGCAGCGTGAGCGCGAACACGAGTTCGTTCCACGCCAGCAGGAACGCGAAGATGAACGACGCGATGAGCGAGTTGCGCGCCATCGGGACGATGACGTACCGGAACGTCTCGTAGGGCGAGCACTGGTCCACGTGCGCCGCGTCGATGATGGACGACGGGAAGTCGTCGAAGAACCCCTTCATCAGCCAGACGACGAACGGCGCCGTCATCGCGCCGTAGAGGAGGACGAGACCGAGGTGCGTGTTGAAGAGGTTGAGCGTGTTGAACAGCTCCCACTCGGGGACCATGATCGCGGTCCCGGGGAACATCAGCGACGCGAGGAAGAGGCTCATCAGGAGGTTCTTCCCCGCGAAGTCGCGCCGCGAGAGGACGTACGAGCCGAGCGTCCCGAACACGACGGCGATGAGGCCGGCGCCGATGGAGACCTTGAGGCTGTTCGCGATGAGGCCGATGACGTCGATGTCGATGGCCGACGACACCTGCACGCCGAACAGTTGCTGGACGAGGTCCTCGTAGCCGCCCGAGCGGATCGAGGACTCCACGACGAGGCGGAACCCTTCGAGCGTCCAGTCGTGCGGGTAGATGGTCGGCGGGATCTGCTGGATCTCGGCCGTCGTCTTGAACGACGTGACGACGAGCCAGTAGAGCGGGAACAGGACGAAGCCCGCACAGAGGAGCACGGCGATGCCCACGAGGATCGATCGGAGGTAGCTCCCGGCGGTCGTGTCGTACAGCCAGGACTGGTTCGTGCGGAAGTCGTCGACGGATTCGGGCGTATCGGTGCTCATTGGGTTTCACCCTGCATGCGGTCGTAGACCTTGATGTAGTAGTACGAGAAGACGAGGAGGACGGCGAACAGCATCACGCTGAGCGCGTCCGCGAACCCGACGTTGAAGTCGGTGAACGCGGTCCGGTAGATCATCACGGGGAGCGTGGTGCTGGAGTAGCCGGGCCCGCCCTTCGTCATCACCCAGATCATCGAGAAGTTCCGGATGTTGTAGATGAGCATCAGCAGGAAGCCGATGGCGAGGTTGTAGCGCATCAGCGGGAGCGTGATGTAGCGGAACTCCTCCCACGGAGTCGCGCCGTCAATCCGCGCGGCCTCGTAGAGGTGCTCGTCGATGCCCTGGAAAGACGTGAGCGTCAGGAGCGCGAACAGCGGGGCGAGACGCCATATCATCCCGACGATAGCCGGCCACAACGAGAGCGCCGGTGACCCGAGCATCACGACGTACCCGTCGATGATGCCGAGCGAGGTGAGGAGTTCGTTGATGATGCCCTGCGAGCCGCTGAACATGAACGCCCAGACGGACGCGCCGACGACGCGCGGGAGCACCCACGGGATGAGAACGATGGCGCTCGCGACGCTCACGTACGGGAGTTTCTCGTAGAGGAGCCAGCCCAGCAGGAAGCCGAGCAGGATGGCGACGCCGCTCCCGACGACGACCCAGAGGACGGTGTTGACGAGGACGGTGTGTATCTGGCCGTTCTGTACGATCTGTGCGTAGTTCTGCAGGCCTACGAACGTCGCCTCGTCCGGGTGCAGGAGGTCCTTCTCGAAGAAGCTCGAGTATATCGCTCGGACGATCGGGTACAGGATGAAGACCCCGACGAGCGCGGTCACCGGGAAGACCGCGAGGTAGACGCGGAGTCCCTCCGGGACGCGCTGTACCACCCGCTCGAAAGGCGACTGTGCGGTGGATTCGTAACTCATGGTTGTACGTGAACTATGTACGCCGTTTCGCCCCGCGTCTAAAAAGTATTTCGCTGCGTCGGCCGCTTACTGCGAGCCTGAGCCGAGGTTCTCGTCGATGACCTGCTGGACCTTCGGGTTGGCGTCCGCGCAGGCCTGCTCGGCCGTCTTGTTGCCGAGCATGACCGGCTGCAGGATCTCCGTGTTGAGGACGTTGTGCACGCTCTCCAGACCGGCGAAGGAGGGGAAGCGGTTGGTGGTGGTGAAGAGGTTGTCGTTGGCGTAGAGCGTGAGCAGGTCGCCGAACTGGCTCTTGAACAGGTCCGCGGGGTCCTCGAACGCGCTCTTGAGTGTCGGGACGCGCCCGCGGATGCCGACGTCCTGCTTGTACGTCCACGGCTTCAGCCGCTCGGGCTGGTTGAACCAGTTCATGAAGTCGAACGCCGCGGACTTCTTCGCGTCGTTCATGCCGTTCCCGAGCATGAACCCCTGCGCGTTCTGCAGGAGGAGTTCCTGCGGCTCGAACTGGCCGCTGGGGTTCTGCGGGAGGGGGGCGCGCGTGACGGTGTGCCCCTCGCCGTTCAGCCACGCCTGCGGTGCGCCCGTCGTCTGGTAGACGGCGTTGGCGTGCGAGAGCGTGATGAAGATGCCCGACTCGCCCTGGCGGAGGAGGCGGCCCGCGGCGATGTGGTTGTTCTCCGCGATGGAGTCGGGGAAGAGGCCGGCGTCCGCGATGTCCTGGTAGAGCTTCACGGCGTCGACGAACCCGGGCTGATCCACCGTCGCGGTGAGGCCGTCCGGGTCGAAGTAGCGTCCGCCGTTCGCGTAGACGAACCCGATGAAGTACGACGAGGTCAGCCCGAAGTTCGTCCCGGGCGTCGTGATGGGGGCGGTGACGCCGTCGATGTCGCCCATCTCCTTGCCGAGTTGGATGAGTTCGGGCCACGAGCGCGGCGGCGAATCGAAGCTCGTCTGTTCGAGGTAGTCCGTCCGAATGTCCACGAACGGCCCCAGGTCCGCGTAGCCGCCCGGAAGGCCCCACTGGCGCTCCCCGCTCGTGTCACCGAGACCGGTGTAGAGCTGCGTCTGGACGTTCGCCTCGATGAACGAGTCGTTCAGCGAGCTCAGCATGTCCTGGAACTCGTCCTGGTCGACGGGCTGAATCGCGCCCGCGCCGACGTAGTCCGGAATCTGCTGGCACTGCCCCGCGAGGACGTCGGGGAGGTTCTGGTTGGCGGCGGCGGAGGCGATGATCTGGTACTTGTTCCCCCAGGACTTGTGCTGGTAGCTGACGTTGTTCGTCGTGTAGTCCTTGTACTTGCTGCTGATGTACTCGCGCTCCGCCGGGATGCCGCCGAACAGCCAGAAGTCCAGGTCCTGCGGCTGCGTGCTGCTGCTCGTGCCGCTGCCGCTACTGCTGCTCGTGCTGCTTCCGTTACCGTCGCCACCGCCGTTACAGCCGGCGAGGCCGGCCGCTGCGGCGGTTCCGATACCGGCGACGAAGCGCCGTCGATTCATCCAGTCGGGCGTGTGTCCGTTCTCACTCATAGGTGCGATGCGTGGTGAACCCGCGGTTCCCACGCGTCTACTGAGTCAACCATAGGGAAATATAATAAAGGTTTGGTCGGGAGCCGGCTCAGATCATCCGATAGACTTCGTCGAGCCAGACCGTGCTGTCCTCGGCGATGATGCCGTCCATCACCTCGTCCCACTCCGCCTGCGCCTCGCTCTCGGCCATCACGCGCTTGAGCGCGTCCGGGTCGTCGAGTTCGAGGTAGCCGAAGACGTGACCGTCTCGCTCGAAGACGCTGTACGCCTCGATGTCGGCGTCGCTGTCGAGATAGGCGTCTCGGAGGGCGTCGGGGACGTTCTCGTGGTGCTCGCGGTAGGCGTCTCGCTGGCCGTCGACGATCTCGAGGTGGAACGCGATGCGCGCCATACTCGGAGTATTCGCCGTCGACGGCATAGGCGTTCGGGTGGTGCGCGGCGC
>JBDGUG010000027.1:0-31487 GCA_042216135.1 Halarchaeum sp.
CTGTGAGCGACGCGTGAGTCACGCGTAGCGTCGGCCCCCGAACGGGGCGAACGGCGACGCCGCTCAGTCGAGGACGTGCGCGGTGTCGTAGTGGGTTCGGAAGGCGAACCAGAGGCCGTGGCGGCCGGTGACGCGTTCGCGGGTGTCGCCGTCGGCGACGAGGGCGTCGCGGGTGACGGTCCACGCGGTGCCGTCGGCGTCCCGGAGGCCGTCGGGAGTGCGTTCGACGGGGAGGGGCGGGGCGTCGTAGACGGCGATGTCGCCGGTGGGGTCGAGGAGCGCGACGATTTCGCGGTCGCCGACGTGGCCGGTGATGACCGTGTCTTCGTCGAGGGCGTCGGCGGGGACGACCCAGACGTCGTCGCCGTCGGGGACGCCGTAGACGGCGGCTTTCTCGGGGAGGCGGTCGTCGTCGCGTTCGACGCCGGGTTGGACGACGTCCTCGTTCTCCCAGTAGTGCCGGAAGATGCCGAGTTCGCCGTCGTAGTGGTCGTAGTCGTAGTCGTAGCCGGTGTCCTTATCGAGCGCGAGGGTGTCGGGGTATTCGGCCCGCCACTCGCCCCACGTGGTCTGGGTGACGGTGTGCTGGTCGAGGCGGGCGTCGGGGTCGCGTTCGAGGTGGGGGCCGCCGAGGGGGTGGCCGGCGTGCTGGTCCCAGAGCGTCTCCGTCTCCTCGTCGTACATCACCTTGTTGCCGGCGCGGAGCATGCCGGTGGAGCCGAAGGTGCGGAGTTCGCCTTTGATGCGCCGGTCGTAGAGGATGGGGGCGTTGCAGAGCGTGCAGTAGGTGAGGCTGACCGGCACCCCCCCGAGTTCGGCGTTCATGAGTTCGTGCGGGAATAGCACCCAGCGCGGGACGGCGTAGGGGGTGTCGTCGAGCACGAACCCGAAGACGGTGTCCTCGTCGTCGAGGTAGCGCTCGTAGTCGCCCCCGCTGCCGTCCGCGTCCACGGCGTCGCCGGGGACGAAGTCGGGGGCGTTGAGCGCGGCGAGGAAGGACCGATCACAGTTCCCCCAGCGGATGGACTGCAGGTCGAAGTCGCGGGGGTCGCAGTCGAGGAGGCCGCCGACGGGCGGGAGGTAGGACTTGTAGAGGCGGAGTTTCCAGTCGTCGAAGCCGTCGAGCGGTCTGATCTCCTGCTGGGAGTACCAGGACTCCCACTCGACCCAGGCGTGGTCGGAGTCGAAGTCGGGTTCGGCGAGTTCGGCGAGGGCGTCCCGGACGCCCGGCCAGCGGACCTCGGGGAGTTCGAGGTAGCGCGGGGGACTGTGCGAGCGGAGGACTTCGGGGAACCCGAATCGCTCCCAGTCGTTCGCGATGCCGTCGATGACGAGGACTTCGAGGAGGTGCGGGACGACGCGTTCGTCGCCGCGGTCGGCGAGTTCGGCGACGGCGTCGGCGTGGGCGTCGGCGTCGCGGACGAGCAGTCGGTCGGTGAGTTCGCGCAGGCGCTCGTCTGACGTGTCGCGTGCCATCGGTTCGCATCGTCTCGTCGGATCGTGAAATACGCACCGGGTCCGACTCGGTGGCGCGCCACCGGCGCCGCGAGGGGGCCGGCGAGCGGTTTGCGAGGTATTTAACCGCTTGCGCTCGAACGAATCGCTAATGAACGGGAATCGGTTCGGCCGACTCTTCCAGGTGACGACGTACGGTGAGAGCCACGGACCGGGGATGGGCGTGACGGTCTCCGGGTGTCCCGCGGGCCTCGAACTCGACGAGGAGGATATCCAGTACGAACTCGACCGGCGCAAGCCGGGGCAGTCGATGATCACGACGTCGCGGGGCGAACCCGACGAGGTGGCCATCCAGTCGGGCGTGCAGGACGGCTACACGACCGGGACGCCCATCGGGATGACCATCCAGAACAAGGACGCGCGCTCCGGGAAGTACGAGCCGTTCATCACGGCGCCGCGCCCCTCGCACGGCGACTTCACGTACTCGGCGAAGTTCGGGACGCGCAACTGGGGCGGTGGCGGGCGCTCGTCCGCGCGCGAGACGGTGAATTGGGTGGCGGCGGGCGCCGTCGCGAAGAAGGTGCTGCGCGCGAACGGCGTGCGCGTGAAGGCTCACGTGAATCAGATCGACGACGTCGAGGCGGGCGAGGTGTCGTGGGAGGACCTCCTGGAGAACACCGAGGAGAACGACGTGCGCTGTGCGGACCCGGAGGCGGCCGCGCGCATGCAGGAGCGAATCGAGGAGTACCAGGAGGCGGGTGACTCCATCGGCGGCTCTATCTACTTCGAGATTCGGGGCGCGCCGCGCGGCCTCGGCGCGCCGCGCTTCGAGGGCTTCGAGTCCCGCCTCGGACAGGCGCTCATGTCCGTCCCGGCCTCGACGGCGTTCGAAATCGGTCTCGGCCGCGACGCCCGCGAGTATTCGGGGACCGAGCGAAACGAGGACTGGACGCTCGACGAGGACGGCGACCCCGTCCCGGTCGGGAACGACCACGGCGGCCTGCAGGGCGGCATCACGACCGGACAGCCCATCTACGGCGAACTCACCCTACACGCGCCCACGTCCATCCCGTCGGAGCAGACCACCGTCGACTGGGAGACCGGCGAGGAGAAGACCGCGCAGGTCATCGGCCGACACGACCCCGTCCTCCCGCCGCGCGGCGTCCCCGTCGTCGAGGCGATGTGTCGGCTCACCGTCCTCGACTTCATGCTCCTCGGCGGCCGCATCAACCCCGACCGCATGGACGGCGAGCCGGGCGAGTACGACACCGACTACCACCCGTCGAGTCCCGAGAACGACCCAGAGGACGCCGCGACGAAGGTCGAATAACGCGGTCGCGGAGCGACCGCGAGGGACGCGAACGGCGGCGCCGTGAGCAGTCCGACGCGAAGCGTCGGACGAACGGGCGAGCGGTGAGCGTTGCGAACCGCGAGTGGCGCGTCGCTTCCGCCCCCCATCCTGAAGTGTCCCGGCGGCGCCGGTCCGGTATGGCAGAGCGCTGGTCCTCTCGGCTCGGGTTCGTCCTCGCCACCGTCGGCGCGGCGGTCGGTCTCGGGAACGTCTGGCGGTTCCCGTCGGTCGTCGGGCAGAACGGCGGCGGCGCGTACCTCCTCCCGTATCTCTTCGCGGCGTTCGTCTTCGCGGTCCCGCTCGTCGTGCTCGAGTTCGCGGTCGGGCGCTCGCTGCGAACGGACGTCGTCTCGGCGTTTCGCACGGTCGGGACGCGGTACGCGGCCCTCGGGTGGGTGGTCGCCGGGTCCGTGCTCGTCGTGCTCTCCTACTACCTCGTCCTCACGGGCTGGGTGCTCGCGTTCTTCGTCGGGGCCGCCACGGGGCTCCCCCTCTCGTTCGCGTCGTTCACCGCGACGTACTGGCCGGTCGTCGCGTTCGTCGTCGTCGCCGCGGCCGTCGCGGCCGTCGTCAGCCTCGGCGTGAAGTCCGGCATCGAGCGGCTCTCGACGGCGGTTATGCCCGTCGTCTTCGTCGTGCTCGCCGGCCTCGCCGTCTACGCGTGGACGCTCCCCGGGTGGGCCGCCGGCGTCTCATTCTTCCTGACGCCGCGGCTCTCCGTGCTCTCCGACGTCGGCGTCTGGTCGGCGGCGTTCGGACAGGTGTTCTTCTCGCTCTCGGGCGGGCAGGGGATCATGCTGACGTACGGCGCGTACGTGGACGACGAGACGCCGCTCTGGGGGTCGGCGGCGCTCGTCGCCGTCGCGGACGTCGCGGTGGCCTGTACCGCCGGCCTCGTCATCTTCCCCGTCGTGTTCACGCTCGGTGTCGAACCGACCGCCGGCACGCAACTCGCGTTCACGACGCTCCCGCGCGCGTTCGCGGCGATGCCGTTCGGGCGCGTCGTCGCCGTGGGGTTCTTCGGCCTGCTCTTCCTCGCCGCGCTCACCTCCGCCGTCTCGCTCCTCGAAGTCGGGGTGGCGTCCGCGACGCGCGCGACGGACTGGGGGCGCCCGCGCGCAACCATCGCGCTGATGGCGGGCGTGGCCGTCCTCGGCCTCCCGTCGGCGCTGAGTTACAGTCCGGCGGCCGTCTCGCTCGCGGGCGTGCCGTTCCTCGACGTCGTGGACGAGTCCGTCGGGACGTTCGCGCTCCCGGTGACCGCGTTCCTGCTCGTCGCCGCGTTCGCGTGGGTCGCCGACGCCGACGTCGTCCGGGAGACGCTCGGGCGCGCGTACCCGCTCGTGAAGTACGCCATCCCGGTCGTGCTCGTCGCCGTCACGGGGACGGCGGCCGCGGGCGTCGTCACGCCGGGGTGGTCGCTCACGGCGCGCGCGCTCCTCGTCGGCCTCGTCCGCCCCGTCCCGTTCCTCGTCACGCTCGCCGTCCTCCTCGGCGTCGGCTGGCTCCTGCGCGACCGGGTGCGCCCGCGACGGTGGCGTCGCTGACCGGGGACCCGTCCCACTTTTAGGCGCGCGGACCCACCGTTCGGGCGATGGACGCCGCACAGGAGCGCCGGGAGAACCCGTTCGGGATGGACGAGGACTGTCGGAACTGCGAGGGGCTCTGCGACGTCCGCGAGCGCGTCGTACACGGCTACGGGGACGTGGGCGCGGATTTCGTCTTCGTCGGCGAGTCGCCGACCGCGGGCGCCGAACGGACGGGCGTCCCGTTCACGGGGGACGCGGCCGGGGAGCGCTTCCAGGACGTGCTCGGACAGCTCGGCTTGAACAACTCGCTCCCGGACAGCGACGAGCCCGAACTGGAGAACGCCTACCTCGTCTACCTGACGCGGTGTCGCCACCCGGAGCGGGCGCCGACGGACGACGAGGTGGCGGCCTGCGAGCCGTTCTTGAACGCGGACCTGCGGATGATCAATCCGGAGATCATCGTCCCCGTCGGGGAGCGCGCGCTCGCCGAGATCGGGACGGAGTACACGACGACGCCCGCAGAGGACCTCGACGTCGTGGAGCACCACGCCGAGCGCATCCGCGGGCGCGGCTTCGAACTCGTGCCGATGGTCCACCCGCGCGAGATGACGGGCGAACAGGCGGACGCGTTCGTCAGCGAGTTCCTCGACCTCCTCGGGACGGACTACCGGCAGACGAAGGGGCGGCGCGGCCGATAGCCGAAAGCGTGCTTTCAAGGCCGACGGTCGCCGAGTCACCGGCATGACGATTCTCGTCGCGATGGTGGAACCGCCCCGTGCGGGCCTCGTCCTCCCCGGTCTCTCGGACACCGCGCCGCTCTCGCCGGCGGAGACCGTCGACCTCTACGAGGCGATGGCGAAGGACCTGCTGCGCGCGGGCGCGGACAGCGGCGGGGACCTCCTCGTGAACTATCGGCCGGACGACCTCCTGCCGGAGACGCATCGCCGCGCGGCGTCGAGCGAGGACGCGGTGCGTGCGCTCGCGGCGGACGCGCTCTCCGAGGACGAACTCGCGGAGACGCGCTTCGAGGTGCAGGTCGGGTCGAGCGAGGAGGCGCGCGTCGGGAACACCGTCACGCACCTCCTCGAACGCGAGGAGGAGTCGTCGGTCGCCGTCGCGGACCCGAGCGCGGCGCTGCTCGGGCGGACGGACCTCGACTCAGCGGCGATGAAGCTTCGGCGCCGCGACGTCGTCCTCGGCCCCGCGGCGGACGGCCGCGTCTACTACGCGGCGTTCGGTGAGGCCATCGACTTCGCGGGCGCGTACGCGACACCGGAGGTGGAGACGCTCACTGCGCGCGCCCGCGACCAGGGCCTCGACGTGGACTTCCTCCCGCCGTCCGTGGCCGTCCGCACCGGCGCGGACCTCCGGACGCTCGTCCCGCGCGTGAACGCTCGCCGGCGCGCCGGCCGCGCCGTCCCCTCGCACACCGCCGCCGTTCTCGACGAGTTCGGCCTGCGCGTCGTCGAGTCCGATGGCGAGCGACGCCTCGAACGCGCGTAGGCGCCGCAAGAGCTATCGTCGTGTAGTATGCTATTACTAGCCATGCGACCGTCGGTGTCGACCGAGAACGCCGCCGAGTTCGAGTGTCTCGCGTGCGGGACGCGCTACGAGAACCCCGAGAGCCACCTCTGTCCGAACTGCGGCGGCGAACTGCAGAGCCTCGGACTGAGCCGCGACCTCTGACCGACAGCGATTAGGGGCCCGCACGCGCATCCGCGAGTGCGCGGCGAGGTGGCGGAGCGGCCTATCGCGCCGGTCTTGAAAACCGGTGGCATTCAGCCTCCTGGGTTCGAATCCCAGCCTCGCCGTTTCTGTCCTGCGGTAGCGAGACGGGCAGTGCCGAGTGCGCGAAATCGGTGGGCGCGGCGGCCGCGGAGAGTAACCGTTTTGGGGGCGCCTCGCACACGTTCTCGCATGGAGGACATGTACGACGAGTCCGGCCGCGACTGGCCGCACGACCCCGACGGCGAGGAGGGGAGCGAGGGCGGTCGGAAGTACGGGATGGCCGTCCTCTCGAAGAAGGTGGACGAGGGCGAGGACTTCCCGCTGGAGAAGGACGCGTTCGTCGCCGAGTACGGGGACGACCCGGTCCGGATCAACTATCGGAAGGTCGTCTCCGTCGCCGACGTCTTCGAGCACGTGGAGGCCGAGGAGTACGACGACAAGGTCGACTTCTGGAAGCAGGTCGGCGCGGGGATGCGCGCGGGCGGTCTCTGGGATTACCACCCGGGCGGCGACTGACGCGAGTCCGAGCGGACCGTCGCGGGGAACACGCTTTTGCCGTGTCCCACGGTATCCCTTATCATGGATCCGCTACTGGTGCGTGACGTGATGGACCGCGAGTACGTCGCCGCCTCCGAGACCGACGGTCTCCGCGAGACGGCACGGCTCCTCCGCGAGCACGACGCGACGACCGCAGTCGTCCTCCGCGGCGGGACGCCGCGCGGCCTCCTCGACGCCACCGCCGTCCTCGAACGCGTCGCCGCGGGCGACGTCGAGAACGCCACCGTCGGCGACGCGATGACCCGGCCGCCCGAATCGCTCCCGCCGGACGCGACGCTCGCGGACGCCGCCGCGGCGCTCCGCCGCGCGGAGACCGACACGCTCCTCGTCGCCGACGACGACGTTCGCGGCCTCCTCACCGCGCGCGACGTCGCCACCGCCGGCCGCGTCCCCGTCGAGGCCGCGCCCGCGGCCGAGGAGCGCGCGCCGCCCGCCGGCCCCGACGACCGGGACGCGGACGCGAGCGACGAGTTCTCCGCGCAGAGCGTCTGCGAGGTCTGCGGAAGCCTCTCCTCGTCGCTCGCGAACGTCAACGGCCAACTCGTCTGCCCGGACTGCTACGACGTCTAGCGACGGAGCTAAGGACGACGCCCGCACCAGTCCCCGGTGATGGCGCGCGCCCCCGACGACGTCCGCATCGAGCGACCGACGATGGACGACCTGGACGCGATGGTCGACCTCTGGGTCGCCCTCGTCGCCGACCAGCGCGCGCACGACACCCACCTCCTCGCCGACTCGAACCGCGCGACGGCGCGCGACGTCCTCTCCCAGTACGTCGCCACCGAACGCGCGTTCGTCGCATACCTCCCCGCGCGCGACCGCCCGGTCGGCTTCGTGATGTACCACGTCGAGACCGGTCTCTACGAGGAGGACGCGCGGCGCGGCGTCCTCGACAACGTCTACGTCGTCGACGGCTACCGCGGCCGCGGCATCGGGAGCGCGCTCCTCGACGACGCGGAGGACGCGCTCCGAGACTCCGACGTGGACGTCATCGGCATCTCCGTGATGGCCGGGAACGACCGCGCGCGCGCCCTCTACGAGCGCCGCGGCTACGCCGCACACCGCCACGTCCTCGAGAAACCGGCGGAAAGCGACACGCACACAAAGGGGGGCGACGAACCGTAGCCTGCGCCAAGGGAGCTTGGGCGGTTCAAGCACTCGATTTGTAATCGAGAATTCGAGGGTTCAAATCCCTCCCTTGGCTCCTCACGAAACGTCCAAACAGCGCCCGAGACGGACGTATTCGACGCGATCCGACTCCGGCGAGTCGGGGATTTATCGACTCGGAACGCGATAGGACGCGTATGAGCCTCCCACCGATGCGGGTGGTTCGCGGAACCGCCTTCCTCGCCAGTGCGCTCGCCGCCGTCGGCCTGTTCGTCTACTTCCTCGCCGTCCCCGGTGCGCTGCTCGCCCTCCATCCGATCCCCCTACTGCTCCTGCTGCTCGTGGTTGCGGGGCTCGGCGGCTGGCAGGCGAGCGTCTACCTCCGCCGATGACGGGGACCGCTCGACGGCGGCTCGTGACGCTCGTCGGCTTCGTCGCCGCGATAGCCGCGCTCGTCGCGCTCGTCTCCGTCGTCGGCGTCTCCGGCACGCTCGCGGAGATAACGACCGTGAGACCGCTCGTTCTCCTCGCCCTCCTCGCCTGTACGCTGGGCTGGCTGGCCGCGTGGAGCTACACGCTCCACCGCGTCCTCTCGTCGCTCGGGACCGGCCGCGCCTGGTCCTATCGACGGTCGCTCCTGCTCTACGCGGCGACAACCGCCGTGAACAACGTCGCGCCGTTCTCCGTCGCCGGCGCGGAACCGGTCTCGGCGTTCCTCGTCTCGCGGCACACCCGTTCGAGCTACGAGCGCGGGTTCGCCGTCATCGCGAGCGTCGACCTCCTCAACTTCGTTCCGGCGCCCGCGTTCGCCGTCCTCGGCTCGCTCTACCTGTTCGGGGGAGCGGCGACGGGCGGAGCGCTCCCGGTCGGGATCGTCTCGCTGCTCGCCGCGCTCGCGATACTCTCCGCCGTCGCCATCCTCGCGTGGCGGTACCGGTATCGCGTCGTCACCGCGCTCCTCGCGGTCGTCGATACGGTTCGCCGCCGCGCCCGCCGGGACCGGCCGGCGCGTGCGTCGACGTCCGAACGCGTCGACGTCCTCCTGGACACGTTCGAACGGGTCGCCGCGGACCGGCGGGCGATCGGTCTCGGCCTCGCCGCGTCGACGCTCGGCTGGGCGCTCTCGTCCGCGACGCTCTGGTTCGCGCTCTACGCGGTCGGTTACGAGGTCCCGGTCGCGGTGGCGCTCCTCGTCGTCCCGCTCGCGATGGTCGCCGATCTGGTCCCGACACCGGGCGGGATCGGGAGCGTCGACGCCGCGCTCGTCCTCCTCGTCGTCACCACGGCCGCCGTGCCCGCGACGGCCGCGACGGCCGCCGTCTTCTTCCACCGCGCGAGCACGTACCTCCTCCCGACGCTCCTCGGCGGCCTCGCGCTCCTCGCGCTGCGTCTCACGGAGTGACGCGACGGCGAGGGCGTTAGCGACGCCCTACGACGATACGCTCGCGCTACCGCGCGCCCGGTCCGCCGTGTCGGCGTCCGCTTCAGTCGCCAGCGACGGCGTCGCCCTCGCGCCGCGCGTCCGTGGCGATTCGGCCGACGGCGAGGACGAGGACGGCCCCGACGAGGACGAGCGCGCCGGCTATCTCGAACGTGGTGACGTAGTCGGTGCGGGCGGCGATCCAGCCGCCGGCGAGACCGCCGACGCCGCCGACGCCGGAGGAGAGCGCGGTGTAGAGGCCGAGCGCGGCGCCGCGACGGCCGGGGGTGGCGTAGCGGGCGACGAGGGTGTTCGCGGTGACGGCGACGACGGCCCACGAGAGGCCGACGGCGACGTTGAGGAGTGCGACGGCGACGAGGCTCTCCAGCGAGGGAGCGCCGAGCGCGAGCGCGCCGACGGCGACGGCGGGGAAGGCGAGGGCGCGCGCCGAGCGCGCCGGACTGGAGGCGGCGCAGGTCGTAGCGGTCGGCGAGGCGTCCGGCGGCGGCGTAGAAGACGGCGGCGGCGAGGCTGGAGACGACGTAGAGCGCGAAGACGGCGTCGTCGCCGTAGCCGACGCCGGCGAGGAAGTCGGGGAGCGGCGCGCTGAAGACGCTGAACCCGGCGAAGAAGACGGAGACGGCGACGAGGTAGGCGGCGAGCGGGCGGGAGACGCCGCTGACGAGCGCCCGGGGCGAGGTGCGCGAGAGCGAGACGACTCGGCCGGGGAGGAGGGGGCTGAGCGCGCCGCGGACGGTGGTGAGAACGCGGGGTCGGCGGGCGAGCGCGGCGGTCGAGGGGGTGCGCTGTGTGGGTCCGCGCGCGGGCGCGTCGAGGACGCGCGCGACGGCGACGGTGGCGGCGGCGAGCAGGAGCGCGCAGACGCCGAGGAGGGAGCGCTGGACGGCGAGCGGGCCGAGGGCGAGGCCGGCGAGGCGCGTCCAGACGGCGCCGAGCGCGAGGCCGCCCGCCCAGCCGTACCCCTGGAATCGGTTCAGGCGGGCGATGCGCGCGTTCCACTCGCGCTCGGGGGCGTCGGCGAGCACGAGCGTCGTGAAGACGGGGGTGGCGCTCGCGACGAACAGCCAGAACGCGGCGTCGGCGACGATGACGGTGGCGACGTCCCCGAGCAGCGGGAGGACGGCGGCGGTGACGGCGAGGCCGGCGAGGCCGGCGAGCGCGAACGGCCGATAGCGGCCGGTGCGGTCCACGAGGCCGCCGACGCCGAGGGCGCCGGGGATCATCGCGACGGACGTCGCGAACCAGCAGACACCGAGCGCGAACGCGTCGCCGCCGAGTTCGACGACGAAGAGGGGGGCGAGGAGGGAGACGGCGCCGATGGCGACGTTCGCGGCCGCCCACGCGTAGAGCCAGCGGTCGTCGGACGTGCGCGGGGCGGGGGCCGCGCCGTCCGGCGAGGTGTCGGTCACGTCGCGCAGTCGCGGGGGCGCACGCAAAAGGCCCACGGATGCCGGTGCGAGCGCCGAGACCGACCGGGGGTGGCGCGCGCGGGTCGTTCGCGACGGAAGACGTAAACGGACCGCGGGAGTACTCACGGCCGTGGCACAACCGCTCCGGTTCCGATACTCGCCCGAGACGTGGACGGACGGGCGCGTCCGGAACGCCCTCCTCTCCGACCTCGACGCGAACATCGGCGCGACGGCGACGACGCCGTGGTACGCGCCGCCGTCGGGGTTCGCGGCGACGCGCTTCGAGATGGACAACGGGGACGTCGCGCTGTTCGCGTACCGCGAGGACGGCGCCGGGGCGTACTGGCTCGGGAACACGGAGACGCCGAGCGTCCTCTGGCGGACGGACAAGGAGTCGTTCTCGGAGGCGCCGTTCGCCGTCTCGCGGTGGGCGCAGCGCGAACTGCTCGCGGGCCTCCACGAGGAGGCGCCGTGGCTCGGCGACTACACGTACCTCTCGTGGTTCTTCCTCCCGGTGTTCCTCTCGAAGGACGGCCGCGAGACGTCTCGGGAGTTCTTCCGCGAGCACGCGGCCGGTTTCCCGGACGCGGGCCGCGACGAGGCCCTCTCCTTCTACGACGACTTCCTGAAGACGGGCGTCCTCGAGGAGTACCGGCACGTGATGGCGGGAAAGCTCGGAACCTCCGAGTATCTGGACCTGACGCGGACGTCCGCGGCGATGGGCGAGTTCGACGCGGCGTGGCTCCTCCACCGGGCGGGCTACGACATCCGCCCGGAGGTAGAGGTGACGACCGGACACTCGCTCGACTTCCGCGCCGAGCGGGACGGCGAGCAGGCGCACCTCGTGGAGGTGACGCGACCGCTCCCCGTGAACGAGCGCGCGGCGGGGACGCCCGCGGCGGCGCTCCGGGACACCGTGCAGACGAAGACGCGCGGGGACGGCCAGCTCGCCGAGCACGGCGGCGGCGCGACCCTGCTCGTGGACTGTTCGAGCTTCCCGGACGACGACTGGAACGCGCTCTACGCGGAGGAGCCGGACGTTCCGCATCGGCCCGCCGTCGTCTTCCGCGTCCGGCCGGACGGCTCGGTGGAGGGCTACGAGAAGGGGTCGGTCCCGCTCGACCTGCTACCCGTAGCCTCAAATGCGAGCGCGCCGCAGTCGTAGGCGATGAGTGACGCGGACGCCGAGGCGCGCTGGCGCGAGCGCTTCGGCTTCGACGAACCCTACGAGAACCAGGCGGACGCCATCGAGGCCGCCCTCGACGCGGGTCGCGAGCACGGCTACCTCGCGATGGAGGGGCCGTGCGGGACGGGGAAGACGATGGCGGCGTTGACGGCGGCGGCGACCCTTCTCGATCGGGGCGTCTACGAGAACGTCCTCGTCGTCACGCCCGTCAAACAGCAGTTACGCCAGTTCGTCGACGACCTCCGGACGATGAACGCCGGGAGCGACGACCCACTCTCCGGGGTGGCGCTCGTCGGCAAGCGCGACCTCTGCCCCTACGGCCGCGAGGACGTCTTCCCCGCGGACGCGGGCGTGCACGACCGCTGCGAGGACCTGCGGGAGAACACCGCCGCGCTGGTCGAAGCCGGTGACGGCGCGAGTCGGAGCGACGGCGTGGACGTCGACGACCTCACGGCGATCCGGACGGACGAGGACGTCGACGACGCGTGGTGGGATCCCGTGCTGGCGCGTGACCTCGCGAAGTCCGCGCGTCCCGGTCGGGAGTCCATCGACCAGTCCACGCTGGAGACGGCCGGCGCGGCTTCGCCCTACGTCCCCGTTCAGCCGAGCGCGCCCGAGGAGTTCGACGAGGAGACGCCGCTGTTCTGTCCGTTCGAGGCCGACTGGTACGGGCGCAACCGCGGGTCGCCCGTGGACTTCTCGCTCGGCGAGGAGCGCGTCGTCACGTCCGACGACTTCCTGCCCGCGGCCGTCGAGGCGGGGACGTGCCCGCACCGCGTGCAGTCCGTCCTCCTCGGTGAAGCGGACGTGCTCATCGGGAACTACAACCACCTCTTCGACCCGCAGAGCCGCCCGCTCGTCGAGGGCGTCGTCGGCGAGGACACGTTCGTCGTCGTGGACGAAGCCCACCGCGTCGAGGAGCGCGTTCGCGACCTGCTCTCCGAGCGCGTCGGCCGTCAGACGCTCCGCCGAGCGCGCAACGACATGAGCGAACTGGTCGCGCGCGCGAATCAGAGCGAGGGGGCGCGCGAGCAGGTGGCCGCGCACCTCTCGGACTTCGACGTGACGCTCTCGGACGTGAAGCGCGCGCGGGACTTCTACGACGACGTGGACGCGTGGCTCGCGGGCGAGATAGCCGAACGGCTCGACGACGAGTTCGAGAGCGAGCGCGCGTGGCCCGACGAGGACGTCGAACTCCCCCTCCGCGACCCGGAGGCGGCGGAGCCGGACGCGTTGACCCGGTGGGCTGAGCGGGAGGGCTACACGGGCGACGCGTGGCGTCGTCTCGTCCACGTCGGGATGGCCGTCGAGGACGCCCTCGACGAGGAGGAGCGCGCGACGGTGTGCGCGCCCGTCGGCCGCGTCTTCACGAACTGGTGGGAGCGCGACCACGCGACCTACTTCCGCGAAATCGAACTCGAACACGCGCCCTCCGAGGCGCCGAACGGCGCGCCGTGGGAGGCCACGTACACGCCCGGCCTCGTGATGTACAACTGCATGCCGGGCGACGCCGTCCGGGACGTCCTCGCCGACCTCGGCGGCGGCGTCCTGATGTCCGCGACGCTCGAACCGCTCGACGTCTTCCGCGAAGTCGTCGGCCTCGACGCCCTCGCCGACGACCCGGACGACCCGCGGCCGGTCACGGAGCGCGCGTACGACCTCCCGTTCCCCGAGGAGAACCGGGCGTCGTGGACGGTGGACGCGAGCGCGTTCACCGCGCGCAACCGCGGCGACCCGACTCGGGAGAACGCGAACGCGACGCGCGAACAGTACCGATACGTCCTCCGGTCGCTCGCGCGCAGCCACGGGAATATTCTCATATGCATGCCGAACTATCGGGAGGCCGCGTGGGCGGGCGACTATCTCGCGGACGCCGTCGAGAAGGACGTGCTGGTGGATTCGAGTTCGAGCGACGAGGAGACCGAACGCCTGAAGCGCGCGTTCTTCCGCGGCCCCGGCAAAGTCCTCGTCACGTCCACGCGCGGGACGCTCACGGAGGGCGTGGACTACGACGGGGACAAACTCCACTGCTGTGCCGTCGTCGGCGTCCCCCTCGTGAACGTCGCGTCCCCGCGCGTCCGCGCCGTGCGCCGCGCGTACGCCGACGCCTTCGGCGAGTCGAACGCGTTCGCGTACGCGCTCACGGTGCCCGCGGTGCGGCGCTCCCGCCAGGCGCTCGGGCGCGTCATCCGCGGGCGCGACGAACGCGGCGTGCGCGTGCTCGTCGGCGCGCGCTACACCGCCGACGCCCCGCGTTCCGTCGTCGACTACCTCGGCCGAGAGCGCGAGGAGTTCGTGCGCATGACGCCCGACTTCCTCCCCGCGCAGTTCGACGCCTTCTGGGGTGAGTAGCGGTCGCGTCGCGGTGCGCACGCCTCGCTCACTCTGGACGCGGCCTCCCGCTGTCTGCGGACGACTCGTGGGTCGCTCGCAGGCCAGCGGGAGGCCGCGTGTGGCTCACGTGTCGCGTTGCTCCCGTTCGCATTACTCGCGGTCTCACTACGTTCGACCGCGTGTGGATACGTTTTTATCCGTGGGCGTGATACCCATGGGCATGAGTGTCGAGATTCGCGCACCGAGCGAGCGGTCCTGCGTCCGCTGCGGACGACACGAGTCGTGGGACGACGACGTAGACGCGTGGCGAGTACCGGAGGGAGAAGAGGGAGACGTCTCCTGTATCCACGACTGGGACGTGACGGGCGACTTCAGGCCGGTCGAGCGGTGACGTAACGGTCGTTTCGGCGTTCGACGACGCCGCGTTCTTCGAGGGTTTTCAGCACGCCGAACAGCGTGATTCGCTGCAGGTCCAGTCCGTCGCGGAGCTCGTCGAGCGTCGCGCCCTCGTGGAACTGCAGGAAGAGGTAGACGAGCTTCCCGCGCGGCGATTCGACCGTTTCGGGGAGTCCCTTCGGCAGTTGTCTCGCTTGCATCTCGTTGAGAGAGTGAAGGGGTACGACGACGATAAATCCTGCCTACGACAACCGTCGAAAACCCCGGGCGAAGCGGCGGATTCTTGCCGTGTCGTGACGAACCACGGGGCGTGCCCGAGCGCCGCCACGACAGACTCGAACGCCACCCCACCCCCGGCGGGCGCAACGCCCTCCGCCACTGGCCCGACGCCAAGGGCCCGCTCCGAGTCGCGCTCAACTACGCCTGCATCGTCCTCGCGCGCCACTCTCCGAGCCTCCGCCTCAAAGTCGTCCTCTACCGCCTCCTCGGCATGACAGTCGGCGACGGCGTCTCCGTCGGCCTCGAAGCCACCCCCGACGTCTTCTTCCCCGAACTCGTCACCATCGAGGACGACGCCATCGTCGGCTACGACGCCACCATCCTCTGCCACGAGTTCCTCCAGGACGAGTACCGCACCGGCGAAGTCACCATCGGCGAACGCGCGATGATCGGCGCCGGCGCCGTCGTCCTCCCCGGCGTCACCATCGGCCCCGACGCGCAAGTCGCCGCGAACTCCCTCGTCGCCGAGGACGTCCCCGCGGGCGCCACCGTCGCCGGCGTCCCCGCCGACGAAGTGGAGCGCTAGCGCTCCCGCACCACGCCCTCGCGGAAGACGAGACGGTTCGGCACCACGTACTCCGTCTCGTCGTCCTCTATCTGCGTCACGAACACGTCCATCTCCTGGACGATGCCCGCCATCTCCCCGATCCGCACCCGGTCCCCGATCCCGTACGGCTGATTCAACAGGAGGTAGACGCCCGCCGCTCCCGACGCGAGCAGGTCCTTCGCCGCGACGGCCACGAGCACGATCACCGCGAGCGCGTACGCCCCGAACGCGACCACCAGCGGGAGCGTCGCGACGCCCAGTTGGCCGAGCGCCACCAGCGCCGCGACGAAGACGATGCTGTACTTCACCGCGCTCGGGAGCACGCCGATCTCCGGCACCTTCACCCCGCGCAAGCGCTCGCTGATCATCACCTCCGCCTTGTCCCCGACGATGACGCCGAAGACGAGCACGCCCACCGCGAACACCACCGCCGGGAGGTAGCCGACGACCCGATACCAGAGCGCCTGCACGTTCACCAGGCCCGCGACGGCGAGCGCGAACACCGCGCCGAGGACGTAGAACAGCCACGCGGATAGCTGGGAGACGATCCCGACGATGGACGTGCCGAAGCGCCGCGCCGTCCGCTCCACGCTCGTCCCCGCCACCGCGTCCGGCACGCCCGCCGCGCTGAGCACGCGCTCGTTCAGCCGCCCGATCACGAACCCGACGACGAGCGCCGCGACGAACACGCCGACGGCGAGCAGATAGTTCACCTGCGCGAGCGACAGCGACGCGAGATCCATCTAGTACGCCTCCGGGTCGAGTTCGAGGACGAGTTCGCCGCCCTTGAAGGCGCGGACGAGCCCGTCGCTCTCGCTCAACACCACCGCGACCGCGTTCGTCTCGCGCGTGATCGACGCCGCCGCCATGTGCCGCGTCCCCAGCCCCTTCGGGATGTCCACGCCCTCCGCGGACGCCTCGAGGTAGCGGTACGCGGAGACGATCTTCCCGGAGTCCGAGATGACGAACGCGCCGTCCAGCCGCGAGAACTCCTTCAGCATCACGTTCACGATGGGGTCGCCGACGTGGACGTGGCTCTTCTCGAAGGGGTTGTAGGAGAGCGGCCGGGACGTGTTCATCACCTTCCCCGCGTCCCCGACGACGAAGAGCGCGCCCACCGGCTTGCCCTTCTGCCCCTTCCGCCCGAGTTCGATGACGACTTCGAGGACGTCCCGGATCACGGACGGGTCGGCGCGCGAGTGCACGAAGAGGTCGTAGAGGCCGGAGTGGCGCTCCGCGTCCGCCCGCACGCGCGTGAGCGTGTCCGCCTCCTCGCCGAACGTCGTCGTCACGCACGCCAGCGCGTCCCCGTCCTCCACGTAGCCGTTGTCTATCGCGCCCTCGATGCCGAACCGGATGCGCTCGCTGACGTCCGCGAAGGAGAGCGGGAGTTCGACGAACGCGTCCGCTCCCACCCCGTTCTCCGTCGCGACCACCACCAGGTCGACGTCTTCGGCCGCCTCGCGGGCGCGCTCGTAGTACGACCCGCTCGGGGAGAACAGCATCAGCACGTCCACGTCCCCGACGAGACCACCGAGAAGTTCCGTCAGCGCGGCCATTGGCCGTAGGGACTCGCGGGCCGGTGAAAAGGGTTGTGTCCCCGTCAGACGCTCGTCTCACGCGGGCGACACGATTAATCCGCCGCGGGCCGTCGTCTCCGTCATGCGCGATATCCCGGACGAGTTCCACGACCTCTTCGAGAAGCGGACGTTCGCCCACGTCACCACCATCGACCCGCGCGGCCGCCCGCACACCACCCCGGTCTGGGTGGACTACGACGACGGCCACGTCCTCGTCAACACCGAACGCGAGCGCCGGAAGACGAAGAACGCCGAACGGAACCCGAACGTCTCCGTCAGCATGACCGACCCCGACGACCCCTATCGGTTCTGCTCGATCACCGGCACCGTCGCCGAAATCACCGAGGACGGCGCGCGCGAACACATCGACGAACTCGCGCACCGCTACACCGGCGACGACTACGACCTCCCCATCCAGAGCCCGCGCGTCCTCATCCGCGTCCGCCCCGACGAGGTCCGGCACAGCTAGGCGAATCCTCAAGGCGCCGCGCTCCCAACGCCCGCGCATGGGCACCATCTTCGTCGCGTACGGCGAACCCGGACGGCGCGACGCCGTCCTCGCGGCCGCCGCCGAACAGGCCGCCGCGAGCGGCCACCGCCTCCTCGTCTACCACGTCCAGGAGGGCGCGGACGACGACCCGGACGCCGTCCGCGCCGACGCGGACGCCGCGCTCTCCGGCACCGACATCGACTACGAGGTCCGCGTCGACGCGAAAGAGGAGTTCTCCGACGACACCAACGTCGCGCCCACGAAGCGCCTCACCGACGTCGTCCTCGACGGCGACTACGAGTACGTCGTCATGGGCGACGTCGAACACGACGCGCTCGAACAACTCACCCACCCGAGCATGACGCGCGCCGTCCTCGAACTCCACGCCGTCCCCGTCCTCCTCGTCCCCGTCTGAGCGCGCGACGAGGCGGCTACGCGGGTTCGAACCTGTACCCGTCCCAGTCCTGACTCTCCTCCTCGCGGATGCCGGCGTCGGGGTCGCGGAGTTCCTCGACGTAGACGGGCGTCACCGTATCGCCCGTCTCCACCGGTTCGGTGGTCTGTCCGAGCGCGCGGACGGAGGCGTCCCCGAGGTCGAACTCGACGATGGCGAGGTGGTTCGGTTCGCGGACGCCGGGCGGCGTGGCGGTGCTCGTCGTCCACGTGACGACCGTCCCCGTCTCGTCCGTGAGGTCGACCGTCTCGGTCTGCTCGGCGCCACAGTCGGGACAGACGGCGTGGCCGGGGTAGGTGACGTGGCCCGCGGGACAGCGGTGGGCGTCGAAGCTCATTCCGCGGCCTCCACGATGGTGGTGGTGACGCAGTTCCCGAACCCGCCGACGTTGCACGCGAGGCCGACGTCCGCGTCGACCTGTCGCTCGCCCGCGTTCCCGGTGACCTGCCGGTGTATCTCGTAGGCCTGTGCGACCCCGCTCGCGCCGAGCGGGTGACCCTTCGACTTCAGGCCGCCGGACGTGTTCACCGGGAGGTCGCCGTCGCGCGCCGTCACGCCCTCCGCGGCGGCGCGCCACCCCTCGCCCTTCTCGAAGAACCCGAGGTCCTCCAACTGGAGGACTTCGAGGATGGTGAACATGTCGTGGAGTTCCGCGACGTCCACGTCGTCCGGGTCGAGGCCCGCCATCTCGTAGGCGATATCGGCCGAGTCGACGACGCCGCCCATCACCGTCGGGTCGTCTCGCTCGTGGACGACGTGCGTGTCCGTCGCGCCGCCGATGCCCGATATCACCGAGTAGTCGTCGGTGTACTCCGCCGCGACGGACTCCGGGCAGAAGAGGAGCGCGGCGCTTCCGTCCGTGATCGGACAGAAGTCGTAGAGGCGGAGCGGGTCGGCGACGACGGGGGAGTCGAGGACCGTCTCCTCGTCCACCTCCTTGCGGAACTGGGCGTGCGGGTTGTCCACGCCGTTCCGGTGGTTCTTCACCGCGACCTTCGCGAGGGAGTCGCGGGGCGCGTCGTACGATTCGAGGTAGTGGCGCGCCGTCATTCCCGCGAAACTCGGGAGCGTGACCCCGTGCTTGTACTCGACGGGATGCGTGAGCGAGGCGATGACGTCCGTCGCCTCCGCCGTCGTGCGGTGCGTCATCTTCTCGCCGCCGACGAGCATCGTCAACTCCGACGCGCCGGAGGCGACGGACTGCCACGCGGCGTAGACGCCCGCGCCGCCCGACGCGCTCGTCTGATCGACGCGCTGCGTGTACGCGCCGAGCGCACCCAGGTCGTGCGCGAGCGCGTTCGGCACGCCCGTCTGCCCCTCGAACTCGCCGCTCGCCATGTTCGAGACGTAGAGGTGTTCGAGGGCGCTCCCGTCCACGCCCGCTTCATCGAGACACGCCTCCCCGGCCTCCGCGAGCAACTCGCGAATCCAGGCGTCGCGCTGTCCGAACTGAGTCATCGACGCGCCGATGACGGCTACCCGATCCATACCCGCCTACTCGCGGAGGCGGGCCTTCAGGGTTCTGCTACGTCCCAGCCCGTGCACACGCGCCGTCTCGGCCCCGTCAGGGGACTCGTTCGGCGCGGGCGCGCTCTCGGACGTACCGGTCGTTCGCCCACTCGTAGAGCCGTTCGTCCGCGCTCCACGCGCCCACGGTCATCGCTCGCGTGCCGTCCGTCGCGCCGACGAACACCTCCCGGTCGGTGAGGACGAGCGAGTAGTCGACGTCGTCCGGGCGGACGTAGAGTTCGAACCCGGGTCTGTCGAGGGACTGCGTGACGTTCGCGGGCCGCGTCTCGCGCTCGGCGTCGAGGACCGCCTCGGAGCAGACGAGTTCGATCATCGCGCCGCCCGCGAGCTTCTCGCTGAACGCGTCGATGAACAGCTGGGACATCGCGGGCGCGACGCACCGATACCACGCGCTGTCGCTCTCGCGGACGTGGTCGGCGAACGACTGCGCGGCCCGATGGGGCTGGGCGGACGTCGCGGCCACCACGTCCGCGGACGCGAGCGGCGCCAGCGGGAGCGAGGGTTCGAAGCGCGGGAGGTCCTCGAGGAGGCGCTCCTGGTCGTCGAGCACCGTCAGGTCGCTGACGAGCGAGAGACAGCGCTCGATGACGCGGTCCCCGATGGCGGTCAGCCGGTAGCCGCCGTCGGCGCGTTCGACCCAGCCGTGCTCGCTACAGGTCCGGAGACACCGCTGGGCGGTGGCCCTGGAGACGTCCACGGCGTCGGCGACGTCTCGAGGGCTCGCCGCCCGGTCCCGTATCTCCCAGAGGACGGCGAGCCGGTTCGCCGACCCGAAGAGATAGCGGGCGGCCTCGTACGCGTCCATGCAGGCTGGATATGAGAGTTTCCGGTATTAAATCCCCGGACGGCATCGAGTGTGCGTGGCGTGCACGCTCGCTCACGGGGTGACGTTAGGGGGCCGGGGCCGTTCGGTCGGCGTGGGCACCGCCCTGGTCCCGCCGTTCGGCCTCCACACCGTCCACGGGACAACGTATTTGGCGTCCGAGACGAACCTCTAAGGGACGGATGAGTAGTCTGTTCCCCTTCCGCCCTGAACCCGCCGTCGACCCCGACGGCTCTCGCCTCCTCTCCATCGGGGAGGACGCCGCCGACGAGGTGTTCGACGCGCTCGGCTCCCAGACCGCGCGCGCCATCCTCGCGTCGGTGTACGACGACCCGCGCCCGGCCTCCGAACTCGCGGACGCGACGGATACCTCCATCCAGAACGCCCGCTACCACCTCCAGAAGCTACAGGACGCCGGCCTCGTGGCCGTCGCGGACACGTGGTACTCGGAGCGCGGCACCGAGATGAAGGTGTACGCGCCGACGAACGAGGCCGTGGTCGTGATGGCCGGTGACGAGGAGACGCGGACGGGCGTCCTCGACGCCTTGAAGCGCTTCCTCGGTGCGGTCGGCGTCGTCGGTATCGGCGCGCTCGTCGTGCAGGCCCTCCTCGCGCCCGACACGCTCGTCCCCTCCATGGGCGCGTCGGGCGGCGAGAGCGGTGGCGGCGGTAGCTTCAGCACGATGGACACCGGCGCACAGCCCACCGCCGCGTCCGGCGGTCACGGCGTCATCGACGCGCTCGTCGGCCTGCTCTCACAGCCAGGCGTCGCGTTCTTCGTCGGGGGCGTGCTGGTTCTCGTCGCGCTCCTCGCGTGGCAGTACGTCAGGTGAGGTCGCTCACCGTCGCGTCGAGTTCGACGTCGGGGTGGAAGAGGTCCGCGGCGTCGCACTCGAAGAACGCGGCCAGCGCGAAGACGAGTTCGGCCGACGGGTCGTAGCGGTCGCGCTCGACGGCGTTGATGGTCTGTCGGGTGACGCCGACGTGCTCCGCGAGCGCGCGCTGGCTGAGGCCGGCGCGCTCGCGGCGTTCGCGGAGCGAGTTCCGCACGGTTAGCTCCGTGCGGCGACGGCGACCCGCAGGCCGCCGTAGGTGAGGTAGACGGCGGCGACGCCGAGCGCGAGCGCGACGCTCCACGCGGGCCAGTCGAAGTAGCCGAGCGCCCACGCGACGGTGAGCGCGGGGAAGACGACGGCGGACGCGTAGCCGTACGTGCGGAGTGTGAGCCCGGCGGCCCGCCGCGAGACGGCGGTGTCGCGTTCGTCGTAGAGCACGGCGTCGCTCCGGTACTGGATGGCGACGGCGGCGAGCATGCCGAGCGCGTAGGCGGCGACGCCGACGAGCGGGCGGCCGAGCACGACGAGGGCGCCGAGCGCGAGGCCGCCGCCGGCGCTGAGGGCGGTGGTGAGTCTGCGCGTCGTTCGCGGGGTGGGTCGGGCGGACATGGTAAAGACCTCTGTACAGTCAAACGTCTTTTACACAGTAAAGTAAGTTTTACGCCCGTCGTCCAGGGGGTTTACGGGCGCGGCCCGCCGCCCTCCACACGCAATGGCTCCCCTGCTATTCCGCGCCGTCGCCCTCCTCGTCGCCGTCGGCGGCGCGCTGACCGCCCTGTTCCCGAAGCAGATGCAATCCTTCCGGATGCGCGGCCCCGGCCGCGACACCACCGTCGAACCGACGCGCGCCAGACTGCTGTTCGCCCGCCTCGTCGGCGCCGTCGTCGCCCTCGTCGGCGCCGTGATGGCGTTCGGCGACCCGAGCGTGCTCCTCTAGCCCGCGCCGACCCGCGGACGCAAGCCGTTTGAACGCCGCGCACCTACGCCCGCGGCGTGAGCGACGACACCCCCGCCCTCTCCCTCGACGCCCTCTACGACGCCCTCGAGGACGTCGGACGCCCCGTCGTGACCGCCAGCCACCTCGCGCGCGCCCTCGACTGGACGCAGGCAGACGCCAACGACGCGCTCGAACGCCTCGCGGACGACGACGCCATCACCCGACTCGACGTCGCCGGCGACCCCGTCGTCTGGTTCCCGCGCGACTGGGCCGCGACCACCGAGCGCGAACGCGTCGTCGTCTTCCCCGAGGGCCGCGAAGTCGTCGTCGACCAGCCCACCCAGTTCACGCGCGCGCAACTCGCGCAGTTCGCCACCCTCACCGACACCACCGGCGAGGGCGCCTACCGCTATCGCGTCCGCGCCGAGGACGTCTGGGGCGCCCCGCACGACGACCTCGAATCGCTCCGCCGGACCGTCCGGCAGGCGCTCTCCGGACGCTACGACGCCCTCGAAGAGTTCGTCGCCGACCAGTGGCGTCGCGCCCGACAGTTCCGCCTCTACACCCACGAGGAGGGCTACGTCGTCCTCGAAGCCAGCACGCCGGAGATGATGGGGAACGTCGCCGACCAGCACCTCTCCGAGGGCACCGTCCGCGCGCCCATCACCGACACCGAAGCGTGGGTCGCCGCCGAAGCCGTCGCCACCGTCAAGCGCGACCTCTACGACGCCGGCTACCCCGTGCAGGACGACCGCACGCTCGACGAGGGCGCCGACCTCGACCTCGAACTCCGCCTCTCGCTGCGCGACTACCAGCGCGGCTGGGTGAAGCGCTTCGTCGAGTCCGGCTCCGGCGTCCTCGTCGGCCCGCCCGGATCCGGGAAGACAATCGCCGCCCTCGGCGTGATGGAGTCCGTCGGCCGCGAGACCCTCATTCTCGTCCCGGGCCGCGAACTCGTCGGCCAGTGGCGGGACAGCATCCTCGAATACACCGACCTCACCCACGACGACGTCGGCGAGTACCACGGCGGCGTCAAGTCCATGGGCCCCGTCACCGTCGCCACCTACTCCACCGCCGGAATGGAGCGCCACCGACGCCTCTTCGACGAGAAGCGCTGGGGCCTCGTCGTCTACGACGAAGCCCACCACATCCCCAGCGACGTCTTCCGCCGCACCGCCGACCTGCAGGCCGCCCACCGCCTCGGCCTCTCCGCCACCCCCGTCCGGGGCGACGACCGCGAGACGGACATCTACACGCTCATCGGCCCGCCCATCGGCACCGACTGGGAGGCGCTCTTCGACGCCGGGTTCGTCCAGGAACCCGAAGTCGAGATCCGATTCGTCCCGTGGACGGACGACACCCACCGCTACGAGTACGCGAGCGCGGACGGCCACGAACGCCGCATGCTCGCCGCCTCCAACCCCGCGAAGATCGACGAGGTGCGCGAACTCCTCGATACGCACCCGGACGCGAAGACGCTCGTCTTCGTCGACTACCTCGACCAGGGCGACCGGCTCGCCGACGAACTCGGCCTCCCGTTCGTCAGCGGCGACACCCCCCACTCGCGGCGCGAACGCCTCTTCCACGAGTTCCGCGCGGGCGAACGCGACACGCTCCTCGTCTCCCGCGTCGCCGACGAGGGCATCGACCTCCCCGACGCCGAAGTCGCCATCGTCGCGTCCGGCCTCGGCGGGTCGCGTCGGCAGGGCGCCCAGCGCGCCGGCCGCACGATGCGACCCGCCGGCCGCGCCCTCGTCTACGTCCTCGCGACGCGCGGGACCGAAGAGGAGGAGTTCGCGCGCAACCAGACCCGCCACCTCGCCGAGAAGGGCGCGCGCGTCCGCGAGGCCGACGCCGAAGCCGTCCCGCTGGACGACGCGCGCTGACCGACGCCTCGTCGCGAGGGAAATCTTCACGAGCGCCGACGCGCTACACGACCCATGAGCGACTCCGACCCCGAGAGCGCGTTCCGCGCGACCCCCGCGGACGACGGCGGGAACGACCCAGAACCGGCGCGCGCGGTGCGTTCCGAGTCCCTGGTGCCCGCGGACGTGTTCTCGGCCCTCGGGAACGACACGCGCGTCGACATCCTCCGCGCGATGCGCGACCTCGGCGCCGACGAACGCCCGGTCGGGTTCACCGAACTCTTCGAGCGCGTGGACGTCGAGGACTCCGCGAACTTCAACTACCACCTCCAGCGGCTCACCGGCCACTTCGTGCGGCGCGGCGACGACGGCTACTCGTTTCGCCACCCCGGACGGAAGGTCGTGAGCGCCATCTTCGCCGGCTCCCTCACAGAGCGCGCCCAACTCGGGTTCTTCCCCGTCGACGGCGACTGTTACGACTGCGACGGCGACCTGCACGGCTGGTACGTCGACGACACGCTCACCATCGGCTGCGTCGACTGCGCCGCCGTCCAGGTGAGCTATCCGTTCCCGTCCGGCGGCCTCGACGACCGCACGACCGAGGACCTCCTCGAAGCGTTCCACCACTACGTCCGCCACCACTACTGTCTCGCCGCCGATGGCGTCTGTCCCGAGTGCACCGGCGCCGTCGAGAACCGCCTCGTCCGCGACCCCGCGGACTCCGACCTCGACGTCGCCGTCGAACACGCCTGCGAGCGCTGCGGCTACCGGCTCCAGTCCACCGTCGGCGTCACCCTCCTCGACGACCCGAACGTCCTCGTCTTCCACTCCGAGCGCGGCGTCGACCTCAACGCCGAACCCTTCTGGCGCTTCGACTGGTGCGTCAGCGACGCGCGCACCACAGTCGTCTCGGAGGACCCGCTCCGCGTCGAACTCGCGCTCCCCCGCGACGGCGACACGCTCCGCGTCCGCGTGGACGAGAACGTCACCGTCACCGAGACGAGCGTCGAATGACCCCCGGACCGGCGGTGCCAACCGTCGAAGCCCGGCCGAGGTCGAAGAAGAGCGGGGAGTAGCTACGGGGCGAGCGGCCAGGAGGCCGCTCGCCGTTCAGTCGTTCCTGCGGAACGACTTACTCGCGGGCTGACGCCCGCTCGTCTTCCCGCGACGTCTTCGACGTCGCGTTACTCGAACAGTTCGACGGCTTCCTCGTAGCGCGCGCTCGGCTCCTCCCAGTCGACGACGTCGAAGAACGCGCTGACGAAGTCGCCGCGGGCGGGGCCGTAGTCGTAGTAGTAGGAGTGCTCCCAGACGTCGAGGGCCAGAATCGGCTGGCTACCCCAGAGCGCGCCCTGGTCGTGCTTGTCAACCACGACGTTGCGCAGGCGGTTCGCGTGCGTGTCGTAGACGAGGAGCGCCCAGCCACCGGCGGCGGACGCCGCGGCCTCGAACTCGCCCTTCCACGCCTCGTACGACCCGAAGTCCTCCTGGATGGCCGCGGCGAGCGCGCCGGACGGCTCGTCGCCGCCGTTCGGACTCATGCACTCCCAGAAGAGGGAGTGGAGGACGTGTCCGGAGCCGTTGTGCGTGACGTTCCGAATCGCACCCGCGGACGAGCCGAAGTCGCCTTCCTCGCGGTTCGATTCGAGCGTCTCCTCGGCGCTGTTCCAGCCGTTGACGTAGCCCTGGTGGTGGGTGTCGTGATGCCACGTCAGCACCTGCTCGCTAATGCTCGGTTCCAGCGCGTCGTAGTCGTACGGCAGCGGCGGCAGCTCGTAGTCGCTCATGTTGCACTCGACGGGACGGCGGCGAGCCGTATGTATGTTCTCTGTAGGGCGTTTTAGTACCCGATCAGAACAGTCCAGATACCACGCAGAAGACATCTATAACGCCCACAATCGGACTCTGCAGACAGTTATATACTCAATCTGCTACGTCCTTGGCTGCGCGGGGGCGACTGACGGAACCCGCCGCCGCGACGCCCGGCTTTTTGCGTCCCGCGCGCGACACGGCGCGTATGAAGGCCACCGTCTTCCACGGCGAGGGCGACGTCCGCGTCGAGGACGTCCCGGAACCCGAAATCGAGGAACCGACCGACGCCGTCGTCCGAATCACGCACACCGCCGTCTGCGGCTCCGACCTCTGGTTCTACCGCGGTCAGCGCGACGTCGAACCGGGCTCTCGCGTCGGCCACGAACCGATGGGCGTCGTCGAGGCGGTCGGCGAGGACGTCACGTCCGTCCGTCCCGGCGACCGCGTCGTCGCGCCGTTCTCGGTCAGCTGTGGCGAGTGCGAGTTCTGTCGGAAGGGACTCTACACGTCCTGTACGACCGACGAGGGCTGGAACGGCGCACAGGCCGAGAAACTCCGCGCCCCCCACGCGGACGGCACGCTCGTCCGAATCCCCGAGCGCTACGCGAACGACGAGGACACCCTGGAGTCGATCGTCCCGCTCACGGACGTGATGTGCACGGGCCACCACGCCGCGGTCAGCGCGGGCGTCGACGCCGGCGACACCGTCGTCGTGATCGGTGACGGCGCGGTCGGCCTGTGTGGCGTGCTCGCCGCCCAGCGTCTCGGCGCCGAGCGCATCGTCGCGATGGGCCACCACGAGGAGCGCCTCGAACTCGCCGAGGAGTTCGGCGCGACCGAGACCGTCAGCGCGCGCGGCGAAGAGGCCGTCGAGCGCGCGCGCGAACTCACGTACGGCGGCGCGAACCACGTCATGGAGTGCGTCGGCGCCGAGTCCTCGATGGGGACGGCGTTCGACGTCGCGCGCCCCGGCGGCACCGTCGGCTACGTCGGCGTCCCCGCGGGCGTCGACGAGGCCGCGTTCCTCGGCACCGCGTTCGGGAAGAACGTCGCGCTCAACGGCGGCGTCGCGCCCGTCCGCGCGTACGTCGACGACCTGCTGGCGGACGTCCTCCAGGGCACCCTCGACCCCTCCCCCATCTTCACGAAGACAGTCGACATCGACGGCGTCCCCGAAGGATACGCGGCGATGGACGAGCGCGAGGCCGTGAAGGTCCTCGTGAAGCCCTGAAACGCTAGTTCTGCCGCCGGACGAGCGCCGCCACCGCCGCGGCCGCCAGCGCGACGGCGCCGAGGCCGAACCCGGGCGACGACCCGCCCGTCGTCGTGCTCGTCGTGCTCGTCGCGCTCGTCGTGGCCGCCGACTCGTTCGTCGTACTCGTCGGCGTCGTGGTCGACGCCTCCTGGGACGTCACGGCGAACGGGGAGAAGCCGGACGTCTTCGCGGACACCGTCACGGTGCCGTCACCGTTGTCCGCCGCGGACGTCTCCAGCGTCTCCCACGCGCCGTCCGTGTAGTGCTCCACGCGGATACCCGAGGGGCTCGCACCGTCCGGGAGGCTCGATGTCGAGAGCGTGACCTCGACCGTCGCCATCTCCCCATCGGAGGGGTTCGGCGCCGAGACGTCGAGATAGACGACTCCATCCCCGGTCGGGTTCGGCACGCCGGACGGCGGCCCGGAGAGTTCGGTCGCGGACGCCGTCCCCGACGCTCCCGGAATCGAGAGCCGAAGCGACTGCACCGCGCCCGTGATACCCGGCGTGACCGGCGCGAAATCGAGCGACGCCGAGCCGCCGGTACCGAGCCGACTGGACCCCGAGCCGAGTTCCGTCGGACCCTGGTCGGGAATCGTCTGGCTGCCACCGCCACCGCCACCGCCACCGCCACCGCCACCGCCACCGCCACCGCCACCGCCGCCGGTGTCTTCCTCGACGCTGAACGTCCACGTCCGCGTTCGCGTGTTCCCGGCCTCGTCGGAGACGGAGACGCGTGCGGTGTGGTCACCGGTCGAAAGCGCCGTTCCAGGCGTGTAACTGACCTCGCTCACGGACGCGGACGCCGACCGCTCGGTGCCGTCGAGTTTCAGCGTCACGGAGGACGCGTTCACGCCCGAGAAGTCGTCGCCGTACCGTGCGGAGACGGTCGCCGTCGCGTTCGTCGTCGTCGCGCCGTCGCCCGGCGAGACGGACGAAATCGTCGGCGGCTGGTCTTCGGTGTCGCCGGTCACGGCGAACGCGGAGAAGTGCGTGGTCGCCACGTCGTACCAGTACGCGCTCGCCGTCTCCTCGGTGAGCGTCGCGTTCGCGCGCTCCCACGACGTGCCGTTCTCGACCCAGAACGCCGCGTCGCGCCGGTGGACGTAGTTACCGTCGAAGCGCGACTTCGGCAGGCGGAGCGCCACCGTCGCGTTCGCGAGGTTCGCGTTCGAGACTGGCACGTCCACCTGCGGGAAGAAGAGGCCCGTGTCGTTCGGCGAGGGCGTCCCGGTCGGGTTCGCGTTCGCCGTGCCGACCGTGACGTTCTCCCCGCTCGCGTCGGTGCTCGCGTTCAGCGTCACCGACGCGACGCCGTCCGGTTCGTTCGGCGTCGCGCGGTACGTGTCCCCGCTGACGTGCGAGACCGTGGCGTTCCGGCCGACGCGGTACGCGAGCGTCGTCTCGTTGTGATTCCCGGCGGCGTCCACCACCGAGACGGCGACGCTCGTCGGACCGATGGCGCTCGCGGCGTCCACGGTGCCGTTCCACGCGTTCCCGTCGTGCGAGAGAGCGGTCCCGTCGGCGCGGACCGTCTCGACGCCCGCGAGCGCGTCGCTCGCCCCGACGGTCACCCCGAGGGGCGCGTCCGGCAGCACTCCCGACGTCCGGTTCAGCGTCGCGCGCTCGACGACCGGCGGGGTCAGGTCGACCGTGAACGAGAGCGTGGCGTTCGCGCCGCCGTTCCCGACGCCGTCTGTCGCGCGTACGGCGACCGTATGTGCGCCCTCGCCGAGGTCAGTCGCGTTGTGGTACCACGTTCCGCTCGCGTTCGTCGCGGCCCGCCACGCGCCACCGTCGACGCTGACCGAGACGCTCGCCACCTCGGTGAGCGCGTCGCTCGCGCTCGCGGTGACGTTGACCCACGTCTCGTTCGTCGCGGCGTTCGCGGCGGGCGTGCTGACGCTCGCCGTCGGCCCGGTGAAGTCGAGCGTGAGCGTGCTCGCGTTCGCGCTCGCGGCGTTCCCGTACGTGTCGTTCGCGACGACGGGGAGCGCGTGTTCGCCCTCGCTGGCGTTCGCCGCGTCCACTGCGACCGTCGCGTTGTAGACGCCGTTCGCGTCCGAGTCGGTGAGTTCCACGACGCCCGCGCCGAGCGCGGACGCGTTCACGGAGACGTTCGCCACAGTAGACTCGTCGGTCGCCGTCGCGTTCACCACCACGCTCCCCGTGGCGTTGACGGCCGCGCCGCCGTCGGTCGCGCTGCGAGCGCGCGCCCCGGAGATGACCGGGCCGTTCACGTCGACGGCGTTCGCGGCGAGCGAAACGTTCACCTGCGGGCGCGCGGGCACGTTCGTGTCGAGCGCGAAGAACGCCGACCGCGCGCCGACGCTCGCCACCGACGCGTTCAGCGTGTAGGTCACGCCCTCGCCGGGCGCGACGGTGTTCGTCGGCGTCGGACTGGACGCAGCGAGCGCGAAGTTCGACGCGTTCGTCCCGTTCACGTACGCGCCGGTGAGGTTCAGCGGCGTCGTCCCGTTGTTCGTCACCGTCAGAGTCGCCTCCGCGGTTCCGTCGCGGAGAGTGGTGGTCCCGAAGTCCACCGCGTCAGTCGGCGTCGTCCGATAGTTGGGGAGGCCGCCCGCGCCGGTGAGCGACGCGTTCGTCGGGGAATCGGTGGCGTTGTGCGCGACGACGAGGCGCGCGCTGTAGCTCTCGGTCCCCGGCGGCGTGAACGAGACGGTGACGTTCACCTGGCCGCCCGCCGGCACGACGCGCGGCGCGCCGCCGGCCGCGACCGAAAAGTCGCTCGCGTTCGCGCCCGCGACGCGCGTGTCCGTGAGGTTCACGGGAATCGAGCGGCCGTTGCGCACGGTGACGTTCGCTTCGGCGGTCGTACCGTCGCGGATCGTCCCGAAGTCGCCGCCCGTGGTCGTGACGACCGTTCCCGGATTGAGCGCGATTTCGTTGCCCCAGAACGCGAAGTTCGAGATGTCGAGCCCCGACTTCGAGCCGTCGTAAAGCTTGGAGTTCGGGTTCGTCGTCGCGTTGAACGCGTCTACCGCCGTGCTCTCGGAGAATGGGTCGCCGGCGTCCCCGCGGTTCCGCCCGGCGTCCATGTCGCCCTGTCCGTCCGCGGCCTCGACGTCCACGAGCCGATGATTATCGTTCGTGTTGTCCGTCTGGGATTCGTCGATGTGTGTGAGGATGACGCCCTCGCCGGGGAGCGCTTGGTCGAAGCCGACTTGCTGGCGGTCCGTCGCGAGGAAGTACTGGCCGGTGCCGCCGATCTCGACGCCGTTCGGGTTGTCGCGCCACTGGAAGACGTCCGAGTTCGTCGCGTACGGCGAGAGCGTGCCCATGTGCCCACTGAGAGGCTGTTTCGTCGGGTTCACCCAGCCCTGCTGCCACTTGTGGAAAGCGACGGGGTGTGCGGGCGAGTCGCCCGGGCGACTCACGTAGTTCCACGACCCGCCACCCATCACGCCCCAGTCGCCGATGCCGGCCGAACTCTGATCGGTGTCGTAGAGGTCGGTCATCCCGAGCAGGTGGCCCGTCTCGTGCGCGACGACGCCGACGGTCGTTATCTTCCCGTCGCCCGCGTACGTCTCCGGCTGGAGCGAGTAGGAGTTGATGTAGACGCCGTCCGCCTTCACGGCGTCGAGGCCCGCGCCGGTGAACGACCAGCGGTGCGACCAGATGTCGGACGCCTGCCCGCTCGCGTCCTCTCCCGGCCCCTGGTGGATGACGATGACGCCGTCGGCGACGCCGTCGTTGTTGTTATCGTAGTTCGAGTAGTCGATCCGATCGTTCGCTTTCAGGACCGCTTGACGGGCGAGTTGGGCCTGCCGGGTCGTGTTGTTCCCGTAGTAGTCGTGTCCGTGGTCCGCGGTTTCCCATCCGGTGACGCCCGCGGGTCCGCTGGAGAGGTTCAGGTTGCCGTAGGACGCCTCCTGGTAGAAGTCCTTCATGCTCCCGGGGCCGGACGCGATGCTCGGATTGTCGCCGAACAGGAGCGACTGGAAGTTCGTCGTCGTATAGTTCGTCGTCGTGTCGCTGAAGTTGATGAGGACGACGGGGAGGTTGACGGTGCCCGACGCGGGCATGCCGCTGGCCCGCGACGGCGCGCTCGGTGCGCCGCTCCCGCCGGACGTCGTCTCACCCGCCGTGTCCATGCTATCGGGCGCCGTCGTCGCGTTCCCGCGGACGTGCTTCGGGACGTCCGGCGGCGCGTCGATGCCCGCCTTCCGGTCGGTGGCGACGACGTCGCCGTCGGCGGTGGTGGCGTACCACCACCAGTCGTCTGGGCCCTGTACTATCGTGTAGCCGTTCGTCGTCTCCCACCCGTGATTCGTCGTGGTCCCCCACTGCTGGGCGTGCACCGTCGTGCCGTCCGGTTGCGTCAGTTCGTGCGCGTCCGGTGACGCCGGCACCGCACCGACCGGTGTGGCGGTGGCGACCAGTGTCAGCCCCACGATGGAGAGTGCGAGGAGCGAGCGTCGCATTAACTGCATTACAATAGACTCTCATATAACTCTCACGAGGCTTGCAGATTTGGCGGCGCCACAATAGCTATCCGCGTCCGGTCACACGGTAGGGATAGCCTACGCCGCATGTCATCGCCAGGTCACCGCGCCGACGACGAC